>JBKQVI010000128.1:0-21857 GCA_052139985.1 Terriglobia bacterium | reverse complement strand
GCTGTGCTAACTCTGGAAGGGAAAGGGGCATATCGATGTCCTCCTTCTCCTAGCGTATAACATACGCAAGGAAGGATGCGACAAAAAAAGAAACAAGCCCCTTCCAACTTCTATGTCGCGCACCCGTCACATTCGACCGTATTGACTTCCGACAATTTCTGATCTAGACTAGATAGTTCTGTGACCGCCATTTATGACCTCCGAGGAGTCCCATGCAATTTTCACAATTTCAGATAGGGGATAAAGTTGTCTACCCCAACCAAGGTGTGGGCATCGTCGAGCAGATTTCCACGCGCAATCTTACGGGCCAGCCAGAAATGTTTTATTTACTGAAGCTTGGCTCCACGAGTATGCGAGTGATGGTCCCTCTGAGCAGTGTAGCCAACGTGGGTCTGCGCCGGGTGACCAAGACCAGCGAAATAGGCAATATTCTCGAATACTTGCAGAAGGGTCGATGCAAGTCTGCCGGCGACTGGAAAGGAAGATTCAAGGAAAACTCCGAGAAAATGCGGAATGGTTCCCTGATGCAAGTGGCCGAGGTTCTGAAAACGCTTATTATTCTCAACCAGGCCAAGCCCCTCTCCTTTCGCGAGAAGAAGATGTTGGACCGCTCTTGGCAGCTTCTGGTCGATGAGGTTGCCGTGGCGCGCGGACTGGCGAAAGAGGCGGTGGAAACGGCGCTGGTAAAGTCGCTTTCGAAGGTCAATCTGAAGGCGCCGCTTCCAAGCTAAGAACACGGGATACGGGACTCGGGGTAGGGGACATGTGGGTCGTGTCGCGGGGAACGTGGCTCGTTAGCTTTGAGACAGGTCAATAGTTCCTGAATCGCGAGTCCCTGATTGGCTTCCCTGGACCCGGTCCTCCTAACGCCTGTTTTCTAGTCCTGTGTCCCGAGATCCGAACCCCCAATCCCTAGCCCCGTATCCGGTGTTCCCGTGCCCCGTGTTACCTATCTCTTATCCCGAGAATGTTTTCCACAAGATTTTGTCTACACCAGCCACTAAACCACTACAGGTTGTGTTTTCCCTCTTGACAAACCCCATGGGCGGAGTTAGATTCGCCGCTGCGGTGCCGGATTCCGCCCCGAGGGGCACGACCGGCAGCGGGGCACGCGAACATCAGCTCGATCCGCTGTGACTAAGCCGCACCTGCAACAACTCATGTAGGGGTGACCCCACAATTTTGGAGGCGTAAAATGTTAGAGAGGGATGCTGTGTCGACTGAATTCAAATCTCGGGGCCCCGGTGCGGAAGCGTCAAGCAAGCGCGGACTTGCCGTAAAGCGGCTTTTCACTAAAGCGGGCGTTAACCCCTTTGACGAGGTTGAGTGGGAAGTGCGGACTGCCTCCATTCAGAACGACAAAGGCAAAGTCATCTTTGAGCAGCGCAACGTAGAAGTTCCCAAAGACTGGTCTCAGACCGCCGCCAACATTGTGGCGTCGAAGTACTTCCATGGCAAGCTGGGGACGCCGGAGCGCGAGACGAGCGTGCGGCAACTGATCAGCCGCGTGGCCGACACTGTCGCGCAGTGGGGCGTGGAGGGTGGATACTTCCGCGGCGAAGACGACGCCAAGGCATTTCATGACGAGTTGACGCACATCCTGGTTCGGCAGAAGGCGGCGTTCAATTCGCCGGTCTGGTTTAACTGCGGCCTCTGGCACAAGTACCACCGCAGTTCCCATGCGAGCGGCTGGTACTGGGACCCCGCCACGGGCGGCATCAAGAAGGAAACGGAGGCTTACCGCCACCCGCAGTGCTCGGCCTGTTTCATCAATTCCGTCCAGGACAATCTTGAAAGCATCCTGAATCTGGCCAAAGTCGAGGGGATGCTCTTCAAATGGGGTTCGGGAACGGGCACGAACCTCTCGCCTCTGCGGTCTTCCGTGGAAGCGCTGTCGGGAGGGGGTGTAGCCTCGGGTCCCCTGTCGTTTATGAAAGGTTATGACGCCTTTGCCGGGGTTATCAAATCCGGTGGCAAGACGCGCCGTGCCGCCAAGATGGTGATCCTGAATATCGACCACCCCGACATCGAAGAATTCATCGAATGCAAGGCCAAGGAAGAGCGCAAAGCCTGGAAGCTGGTGGAAGCGGGTTACGACTCGGCCATCGACGGTGAGGCGTACAGTTCCATTTTCTTCCAAAATGCCAATAACAGCGTGCGCGCCGCCGACGACTTCATGCAGGCCGTGGTAGACGATAAGGACTGGACGACGCGCCACATCAGCACCGGTGAGGTCGCCAGGACCTATCGCGCCCGCGACCTGATGACGTTGATCAGCAAATCCGCGTGGCAGTGCGGCGACCCCGGCATTCAGTTTGACACCACCATCAACAAGTGGCACACCTGCAAAGCCACGGCGCCCATCAATGCCTCCAACCCCTGCAGTGAATATATGTTCCTGGATGACTCGGCTTGCAATCTGGCGTCGTTGAACCTGATGAAGTTTCTCACCTCCGACGGCAAGTTTGAAGTGGAATCCTTCAAACACGCCGTGGACATCATGATTACGGCGCAGGAAATCCTGGTGGACAACGCCAGCTACCCCACGGAACGGATCGCTAAGAATTCGCATGACTTCCGCCCGTTGGGACTCGGCTATGCGAACTTGGGGGCGTTGCTGATGGCCAACGGCTTGCCGTATGATTCCGACGGCGGGCGCGACTACTCGGCCGCGATCACCGCCCTTATGCACGGCGAGTCTTACCTCCAGTCCTCGCGCATCGCCGGTGAGTTGGAGCCCTTCTCGGGGTTCCCGGTGAATCGCGACTCCTTCCTGGGCGTGATTTCGATGCACCGCCAGTCGCTGCAGAACATCAACGCGCGCAATGTTCCGGAGAACCTGTGGGAAGCGGCGAAGAAGACTTGGGATGAGTGCCTGGCCAACGGCATGAAGTTTGGCTACCGCAACGCGCAAGTGACGGTGCTGGCGCCTACGGGGACGATCGGCTTCATGATGGATTGCGACACAACGGGCGTCGAACCGGATCTGGCGCTAGTGAAATACAAGAAAATGGTCGGGGGCGGCCTGATCAAAATCGTCAACAATATGGTGCCCACGGCGCTCCTGAAGCTCGGGTACACCGACCAGGAAGCCTCGGAAATCGTCAACTACATCGACCAGCACGGCACCATCGAGGGCGCGCCCCACCTAAAGGCGGAGCACTTGCCGGTGTTTGACTGCTCGCTGAAACCTGCCAACGGTAAGCGCTCCATCCATTATATGGGCCACGTGCGTATGATGGCCGCCGTGCAGCCCTTTCTTTCCGGCGCCATTTCCAAAACCGTGAATATGCCGGGAGAGGCGACGGTCGACGATATCGCCGGCGTGTACATCGAGGGCTGGCGGTTGGGATTGAAGTCCATTGCCATCTATCGCGACAACTCCAAGCGCTCGCAACCGCTGAACACCTCCGACGCGAAACCGAAGAAGGAGTTGGAGGCCATGAGCCAAAAACCGGAAGGCAGCAAAGGCGCGACCCCGACGCCTGGAGTCGTGGCCCCGAGCGCCACACCGCAGGCCTACCGCCACAAGCTGGCCGATGAGCGCCGAGCGATCACCCATAAGTTCGCGGTGGGGCAGCACGAGGGCTACCTGACCGTGGGCCTGTACGAGAACGGCCAACCAGGCGAGATCTTCATCACCATGGCGAAAGAGGGCTCGACGGTTTCGGGCCTGATGGATTCCTTCGCCACCGCCGTTTCCCTCGCCTTGCAATATGGCGTGCCGCTCAAAGTGCTGTGCGATAAGTTCAGCCACACGCGCTTCGAGCCCAGTGGCTGGACTCCGAACCCCGAAATCCGCTACGCCAAGTCCGTGATGGACTACATCTTCCGCTGGATGGCGTTCAAGTTCCTGCCCCGCGACGCGCAGCCCCGCGAGGATGCCAGCATTCAATCGCTAAATGGCACCGAGGCGGAAAAGGCCACGGAGTTGGCCGCACAGTTCACTCGCGCCAGCACGGAGGCCCAGCCTCACAGCGGATTCGCCTCCGCCATGAGCCAGGGCGGCTTGGTGGGCGTCGACCAGAGCGACGACGCCCCCAGTTGCGCCGATTGCGGGGCCATCATGGTCCGCAACGGGGCGTGCTATAAGTGCCTGAATTGCGGATCGACATCGGGATGCTCGTAGGAGGGAAGTAGGCAGCAGGCGGAAAGCAGTAGGCGGTGAAGCGCCAGCGGGGGGGGCGAACGTTGCATCATCGTGCTGGCCGCGAATCTCCGCGAGGGGGAGAATCGATTGAAGCGCCGGAGGCGGGACGGCGGGCGAATTTCTTGGCAACGGGCTTGCTCGCCCCGTGAAATGCGCGGGCGGACAAAGAGCTAAGAGATCCTTCGGGCAGCCCAACCTGTTCTGGTCGTTGGTGTGATCGCAAGCCGGTTGGGGTCCGTTTGCGAGCCGAGCGCGAAGATTCTTTATGGCACCATGTTTTTCTTACGCAAACTTTGCCACCTTGGGGTATCCTTCGGTTTGGGCAAACAAATTGAGAGGCTACGGGGGTGATTTTGACCGCCATTAAAGTACCCGAGCGGATCGTGCTCAACGTGCCTGACGCGCTGCAGGCAATCTGCTCGACGGGGAAGGGGCGCTGCTGGCACTGTGACCGTCGTCTTCCCCGCGCGGCGGAAGCCGTTCGTACCGGTTGGGACGTGCAACGCATAGAAGGTGAACGCGTTGCCAGCATCATTCTAGTCTGCCCGCGATGTCAGCCGAAGCGTGCGAATGTGAGAATCGTCGAGCGCTCGTTTGCCGCGGGCCTCTAATTCCGCCCATTGCGTTGACCTCCCGCAGAGGGGCAAATCGGACCGCGCATCTATAGTCGTCGCCCGATATGCCACCGGACCCCGCATCCAGCAATTCCGCTCTCCAGCCCCTTCCTTGGTATAGAATCTTGGCTATCTCTTAAAGCGGGAGGACTTATGAAGGTCGTTGACCCGGTTTGCAAAATGACAATTGATTCGGAGAAAGCCGCCGCCACCAGCAAATACAAAGGCCAGGCCATCTACTTCTGCGCCAAAGGTTGCAAAGCTAAGTTCGATCGGAATCCGGAAAGGTACTCGGCCAAATAATCTTCCCTCAGCGCCCGTAGTCTTTACCGTGCAAGACCTTTTTCCGCGTTCTGCCTGCAACAATATTGCGCTCCATGTGGTGGACAGCATGGCTCTTAGCGAGCTGCGGCGTGCACTAAGCTTAAGCCCTTGTCATCGACATCTAAGAAAGTGAAGTGGTCGGGAGTATAGCAGGCGAAAATACCCATAAGCCCAGAGGGTCCTTCGTAGTCATACAGCTTGTCGCCTTTCTCCGAGTCAAATACGGAGTAGATGATCTGGCTGATCGTGTTTTGGGGATCTCCCGGGACTTTGTAAAAGAACTCCACCACCACCGTTCCCCCCGCGACTTTCACGCTTCCCGCTTTAAATGACGGGTCCGGAGGATTGAGTGTCAACCGCCTTACTACCTCGCCGACTGGGGAGAGGACATCCACCACGGCTGCCTTCGAGGGCCGCACGAGGTAGACGTTGCCATCATCTGCCGAGAATGCCTGGCCGGTCCAAAATGCTTCCCTTGCCGCGCGATCTTTCTTCCTGTATTCCGCATCGTCCTTGAAATCGGCACGGGTTTTGAACTGGACATCGTCCTGCAAGGTAATCTCCTTCAGGAGCTTCCCGTTTCGATCGAAGATGCCCGTAAAAGGGTCGTCACGCGTTTTCCCAGGTGGCCCGGATACCTTTATTCCCCTCAATAGGAATTCGCCAGTGGCGAAAACTGCCATTTGAGCTGAGTAGATGTCCGGGTCAATCCTGCTCGCGGAATCGAATTGGCCGTCATCGCGAAAGGTTATGAACTCGGGTATGTTGCCATTGTGGCCGAAGGAGCATACCTCCCCACGCGGGCTGACTGCGAACGTGTCAATGTGCGACCTCGGCGCCAAAGCGGGGATGGATTCGAACGAGAACGCGGTCACATGCCGGCCATCCGGTGAAATTCTGGTGATTGGCTCTACGCCGGGAACTGCCGGGGCGGGTTGGGCCACTTGCACGTAGACATTTCCCGCGCTATCGCATTCAGGCGGGGATGAGGCGAAGTATCGCATAAACGCTCCAGCCGCTACGGGATTCCTTTCTCGAATAATCAACTGGAGCTTGGGAACATCCTGCGCACGAACACACGGCGATAGAAGCAGAAGAAACATCACAGTGAGAGAGAGGAAGAAGAAGGCCGGTTGCTCCAGAGACATGGACGCCTCCTCAACACATTCTACTGCGGGTATAGACAGGCTTCAAGCGCTGCGCGGCCGGTACACCCAGCTCCTGCTGGCCGGTAGAGGCCGTGCGCAACTGTTTTGTACGTCCGCGGCTCGTCTCTTGTGGGCAAGAAGATGCCGCGGACCTACAGAACAGGTCTACGCGCTACAGCTTTTAATAGGGCTGGCGGAGGCCGGACCCCCCGCGTGATCCTTGCCATTTCCGGTATACTGCTCGCTTCCCTCGATGCACAGGAGTTGCTTGGGAGGCGAGTACCAAACCATCATGAATGACACACTTCGCGTAGTGCGGCGGCGGCAATTCTGCGCGCGCTGCGGGCAACTTATGTTCGAGTTTTATCGCTCGCCCGACGGCCACTTTGGCCTGGTGGGCGACGTGGGAGCGGAAGCGTCGGTGCGCGGTCTCGAAGTGCGGTGCCCAACCTGCGATGCGCGCTACCGATTGCTGGAGCGTGTGGACGCCGGCGGGCAACCGGTCGCGCGAGCATAAAGTTCTCGGTCATCAGTCGTCAGTTATCGGTGAAGGCTTGCTCCTGGGCGGCTGGCCGAACAGCTTGACCCCTTCAGGGTCGGGTGAATGGGTAGCGAGGCGATCCGTGGGCGGCGGGCACAAAAAGCGTGCCCTTGCCCACGGCTATTCAATGTTAACCCCTGCGGGGTTCCGGTGGTAGCTGGCATCGAGGCAAATCGAAGGTCACAGCGGCCCGCCTTCGAGGCGGCCCTACTCACCAAGACCCCCGCTTTGCCGGACGTGTTTGGCTGACGACTGACAACTGATGACAGACAACCAGATGTAAAAGCAAAATTCAGTGGATGCTCAACCCTACAAGGATATTCCCATGAAACACAGACAACCTCGGCTGTTTGAGAAGGCGGGACGCATGGGCATCGGGTGGCTGATGGCGTTGATGATTCTCAATTCCTCGGCGTGGGGACAGACCGTGCAGCCCTTGCCGCCACAGCAGACCGTGATGGTACATGGCCACAAGATCGCTTATTACGCGGCAGGCAAGGGAGGCACGGTGATTCTCATCCACGGCCTCGGAGCGGACTCGCGGCACTGGTCCGCCAACATCGACGCGCTTTCCCAAAATCTCCGCGTCGTTGCGGTGGACCTGATCGGCTACGGCCAGTCTGACAAGCCGTTGATGCGTTACACCGTGCCGAATTTTAGCGAGTATCTGCATGGCTTCATGCAAGCGGCGAACATCCCGTTGGCAACCCTGGTGGGAAATTCCCTAGGTGGTTGGATCGCTCTGGACTTTGCCATCCGGTACCCGCAGATGGTAGAGAAACTGGTGCTGGTGGATGCCGCGGGGCTGCGCCCGTCCGTCCCCTTGGAGCTGCCTCAGGGCGAACGGAAGTCGCTTTCGACGCTGAATACGCGCTGGTTCTTCGATCTGATGGAGGCGAACAAAGCATGGGCAACCACGGACCTGGGGCCCAATTCCTTTGAGCGCCACGTGCAAAACGGCGATAGCTACACGGTGGCCAGCAGCGTGGCGGAGATGATTCCGGGCCGCGAGTTTGAGGACAAGAAGTTGGGGAGGGTTCATGCTCCCACGCTGATCATTTGGGGTCGCGAAGATTTGCTGATTCCCCTCTCGATGGGCGAGCGGCTCCACCAAGGTATCGCGGGCTCGCAGATGACCGTGATCGAAGGCACCGGACACATTCCCATGGTGGGCAAGCCCGCGGAGTTTAACGACGCCGTGACGAAGTTTCTGATGTAGGGCCGGGCTAACTACGCTGCGGAGAAACACTAGGCACTGCCATTTTGAGCCCGCATTTTGGGCGAAGAACCCCGGTAGTATCCAGGAATCGTGAGTGGAGCGAACTACGGAGGTCCTTCGCCCCGATAAAGAACATCGGGGCTCAGGATGACAGCGTTGTCGGGTTTTTCCCCGCCCTCTTTAGCCCAGTGTGTATCGATACATTGAATGTCGCCCTGCGCGGCGGAGCTGCCTATGAGTGACGAAGACTTTTTGCTGAGTTCGCAGAACGTGGGCGATTACCTTGTGGATCAGGGCTTCCTGCGCGGCGAGGAGGATCTCTCCGTCTGCGCCTTGGGCGGCGGCGTTTCCAATGTCGTGCTGCTGGTCGAGTGGCCAGGCAATCCCGGGAAGCGTTGGGTGGTAAAGCAGTCGCTCGGAAAACTGCGCGTCAAGGACGATTGGCGCTCCGAACGCTCGCGAATTTATCGCGAAGCGGAATCCATACGAGCGTTACGCCCGGTGTTGGGCTCGGCGGCCCTGCCGGAAGTAATTCACGTCGATTCCAAGCGATTTCTCTACATCATGACCGCGGCGCCGGTCGGGTCGCAGGTGTGGAAGGACCTGTTGCTGGCCCGCCGCGCCGATTCCGCCATAGCGCGCAACGCCGGCCTTCTTTTGGCGAAGATGATCAATGCCTCGAAGGACGATACCTCGCTGACCTCGGAATTCTGGGACCGCACGGTGTTCGATCAACTCCGCATCGATCCCTACTATCGCACGACGGCCTCCCGCCATCCCGAATTGCGCCGGGAATTTGATGATCTCATCGGGACGTCGCTCGAAATCCGCACGTCTCTGGTGCACGGTGACTACAGTCCCAAGAACATGCTGGTGCACGGCGAGAACATTTTTCTGATTGACTTTGAAGTCGTGCACTGGGGCGATCCCGCGTTTGATGCGGCCTTTCTGATGAACCATCTGCTGCTGAAGGCCTTCCATCAACCTTCCAGCAGCCGGCAGTTTATCGCGCTGGTCTACGACTTCTGGAAAACACTGTCCGCCGCTTTGGCGCCAGAAGCCGCCGCAGGCTTCGAAGGCATGACACTACGCCACCTGGGCGGCTTGATGCTCGCGCGCATCGACGGCAAATCGCCGGTGGAATATATCCGCGACGACGCTACTAAGGAGCAGGTGAGAAAAACGGCAACCACGATTCTTACGGAGAGACCGTGCTCTCTCGAGGCGGCCACGGGAATAGTGCGGGCGAGCATCGATTTCAGAGTGTAAAAGGTTGAGTGTATAAGGTAAGGATAAAATGTAAATGGTAAATGATAAGATGTAAATTGGGAACGCGAACGGTGTGGGTGCAGATTGACCGTGGAAGAGAAGTCCAACTCGAAAGCGATTGGCGTTGCTCCCAATATTCGGGAGCGGACCGTGAAGTACGCGGTTCGAGCTATTGAACTCTACCGGTTTGTGCAGAGAGAGAAGGATGGAGCCGGCCGGATTATTGCCAAACAGTATTTGCGGGCCGCCACTTCTATTGGAGCGAACGTTGAAGAAGCTCATTCCGGCGAAAGCCGCGCTGATTTCATCCACAAACTCGGGATAGCGCAGAAGGAAGCCCGGGAATGCTCGTACTGGTTGCGTTTAATGGTGGACTCGATAATCGTTTCTTCGCAACGCCTAGCTGCCATTCGGCGAGAGACGGAAGAGAGTTACGCGGTGCTAACGGCAATCATTGTGAACGCTAAGCGAAAATCGAAGATTCAGTCGGAAATATCCGGCGGATAATTTATCATTTACATTTTACCATTTACATTTATTGGTTTCTTGCATAGGAAAACCAATTGCCCAGAATAAACACTATTCACGCACGCGAAATCTTGGATTCACGTGGCAATCCCACGATAGAAGTAGACGTGCATCTCGACGACGGCGCGCGGGGCCGCGGAATGGTTCCCTCGGGGGCTTCAACCGGGAAGGCCGAGGCGCTCGAGTTGCGCGATGGCGACCCGAAGCGCTACCTCGGGCGCGGGGTACAACGGGCCGTCGAGAACGTCATGCAGGTGATTGCTCCCGCCGTGCGCGGTATGGAGGCGGGCGATCAGGAAGCACTCGATAAGTGTCTGTGTGAGCTTGATGGCACCGAAAACAAGAGCCGTCTGGGCGCGAACGCCATCCTGGGAGTCTCGCTGGCAGTGGCGCGCGCGGCTGCGGCGTCGGCGGGTTTGCCGTTCTATCGTTACCTGGGAGGACAGGCGGTGGTGGAGTTACCCGTGCCCATGGTCAACATCGCCAGCGGAGGCTTGCACGGGGGCGGCAATATCGATTTCCAGGATTTCCAGGTGATTCCACTCCGCGCGGAGCGTTACTCGGAAGCGCTGCACGATGTGGTGCTGATTTATAAGGCTATGAAAGACGTCCTGAAGGCGCGCGGGGTCTACTCTCCTGGGGTTGCGGACGAGGGTGGCTACGCTCCGCGGCTGGCGTCGAATGCGGCGGGATTCGAAGTGATGGTGGAAGCCATTGAGCGGGCAGGGTTCAAACCCGGCACCGACGCTGCCATCGCCGTGGATGTGGCGGCAAGCCATTTCTACCAGAATGGCCGCTATCGGTTATCCACCGAGCGCGAGGAGTGGAGTTCCAGCGACCTTGTGGAGCGCCTGGCGGCTTGGGCGGAGCGCTACCCGATTCTCTCCATTGAGGACGGCGTGGCGGAGGACGATGAAGCGGGCTGGAAGTTGCTTACCCAGCGTCTAGGCAAGCGCTGCCAATTGATCGGCGATGACAACTTCGTAACCAGTCCCCGGCGGCTGGCGGCGGGAATTCGCGACGGCATTGCCAATGCCGTGCTGGTGAAAATGAACCAAATCGGCACGCTGAGTGAAACGCTGGAAGTCATGAGACTCGCGCAGCGAGCGGGCTATCGAACTGTGGTCAGCGCTCGATCCGGCGAGACGGAAGACGATTCCATGAGCGACTTGGCGGTGGGCGCCGGCGCGGGGCAATTAAAGGTGGGCGCCATCACGCGTTCGGAACGATTGGCGAAGTACAACCGCCTGCTGCGGATCGAGCAACGGCTTGGGGGTCAGGCGGTGTATCGCGGGGCGGAAGTTTTCCGGGGGTTGCAGGCGGTGGAAATGGTAAGTTGAAGGGAATAGCTCTTGGGGTTGAACGATCCGCTGGCGTCACGGCCAGGGGAACGGCAAGGGAAGGGAAGTTCATGATCACGCGGGCGGCATGGCAGGCACACGGGAAACTCACGCCCGCATTGTTCCTTGCGGGGCTGGCGTTGTTGCCGACGGTTGCCTTAGGAGTTGGGAAACCCGATTTCAAGCCCGGGTTCAACTTCTACTCTCCCCAGGAGGATGCACAGTTGGGGAAGCACTCCTCAGCGCAGTTAAACAAGCAATTATCCTTGTTGGACGACGCACAAGCCTCGAAATATCTGAACGACCTGGGAAAAAGGCTGGTGGCGTTTGCTCCCAACAACCACCCTGAGTACGCGTGGGAGTTCAGGATTGTGAACAGCGCGGAGATCAATGCCTTCGCTTTGCCGGGCGGGTACATCTACGTGAACCGCGGAGTGTTTGACGCCGCCGAAGATGAGGCGCAATTGGCGGGAGTGCTTGCCCACGAATCCGGCCACGTGGTGATGCGCCATGGAACCCACATTGTCACCGAAGCCGTCATCGCACAGGGGGGCGCGGCTATCGCCACCAGCATCTTCGGCCAAAGCGGCAGCCTGCTCAGTCAACTGGGGCAAATGGGGCTGGGCCTGGGAGTGGATTCGCTGCTGCTGAAGTACTCGCGTACCGCAGAAACGCAGGCGGATGCAGTGGGCACGTACATACTGTGCCAAGCCGGGTACGATCCCCGGGCCATGGTGCAGTTTTTCCAGATCATCGCCAGCAAGTACCCCCAGCGCACCCTGCAATTCTTTTCGGACCATCCCAGCCCCGCGAACCGCATTACGGACGTAGACTTGGAGATTGCGCAATTGGGTCCGATCCGGGGGGCGAAGACGGACAGTGTGGAATTCGCGGGTATCAAGCAATACCTAGCGGCACTGCCTCCCCCGCCCTCGCCCAAGGGCACGCCAAAAACCGAGGCTGGGAAGCAACCCCCGCCCCTGCCTTCCGTTAACCTGATTCATTTCACCGGCAAGATGTTTACCCTGGACTACCCCGATAACTGGCAGGTACAGCGCGAGGAAGACAGTGTCGAGTTATTTCCTCAAGGCGGAATGGTGACGGGCACCGAGGGTGATACCGCGCAAGCATACGGCGCAGCGGTCAGCCTCTATGCTCCCCCGCAAGGTAATTGGGGGCTTGTGGACGCAACGCAGGAACTCGTCGCGTCCATGCGGCAGTCGAATCCCCAAATGCATGTTTTGCAGCAAACCGGCATGAGCCTGCGCGGCAACCCGGCGGTAAGCACCCTGCTGCAGAATGATTCCCCCATCGACGGAGAGAAGGAGACAGACCATTTGGTCACCGTCCGGCGGGGCGACTCCGTATTGACTTTCATCTTTATCGCGCCCACCGGCGTCTTTGAAGCCTACGCTCCGACCTTCGACAAAATGCTGCAGAGCGTTGATTTAGCGCGATAGACGCTGTGCCCTTCCTGTGCGGGAACAATCCCTACTCTGCGCGGTTTGCCGCATGGATTCTGCCGTGAAGCTTGCCGCGAGTTTGGCGCACAAAGATAAATTCTAGAAGCTATTAGGCTTAGTTGTGGACGCGGACACTACGGATGGCAGTTGTCATGCAGGAAGCAGGGGCGAAATGACAGAACCCACGAACTTGAAAAAACAAACGCGCCTACCCGACATTTCCAGCCAAGTAGCTCGCCAGCGCTGGCTGGACTTGCTCGATTTGAGTTACTCCACACGCCGTGTGACCCAGCAGGAAATCGAACCTGGTGTTCATGCGGTCGTTGTTCCGGCAGTATGCCGCAACGAGACGAACCAAGAGTTGGTCGAGGTCGAAGTCCGCGTGGCTTCGAGCCAAGTTCCCGCTATGGCGCGCGGCGTCCGGTTACCGCTCGAACGCCTCGGCAAATTCGCTTTGACTCTGCCGGCGGACTATCAAGGTTGGATGGGCGCATCGGGCAGGGACATCGCGGCGGGAGCAACATTGGTCACCGCCTTCATCGATCTTGCCTATCTCGAAGCCGCGCTGCTGGCCCGACTCTGGGATCATGGAGTGCTGGTGGAATTCGGCTCGCCGCTGTCGTTTTTTCGGCGCGGGGCATTGACCGATTACGTCAATATATACGAGGCCGTAGTGGCTATGGTCGCGGACGGGTCCTCGCTGGCGGAAACCGCAGACCGTTTGGCCGCAGAGATCCTGAGACGGTTGCAACTTTATGCAAACGCCTACCTTAAGCTCACGTCATTGTATTCTCAAGCCGACTGGCACATCGATCGCGATAATTTTGTGATCAGAGTTCCGCTCTCGCGTCTCTCTCTGGCGCTGCAATACTGGGAACTGCAAGGGGATCACGCCGCAGGTCAAAAGGTTCTCCGTAACTGGCGTGGCCGGATTGAGGCATTCTTGCAACAAGCGGCTTCCAGTCCCGGCCAAGATTTCCCCAGGTCATTCGCGGCCTGATCGATCCACAGATTCTGAAGATCACACAGATTCAATAAAGTCAGGGAAAGAGATAACGCAAAGGTCGAAACGCGCCGTTTGGCGACCCCGGGTAATCATGCCAACCTCGGTTTCACCCCGACTGTGTTTAGTGCGTTTCGCCTGCGTAATCTATTGAATCCGCGCAATCTGCGGTTATAATCCTCGATTATGGCAACCACCGACAAACGAGGGGCGAAGTTAGCGGGGATGTTCGCAGTTGCGGCTGTTCTACTCAGTGGGATCGTGTCGACACACGGGCAGGCGCCGAGCCAAGGGCCGGGCCAAAGTCCTTCTCCGGGTTCGATCCATATTCCCCATATTGGAAGCTCCAAGCCGGAGCGGCCCCAGCCGGAGACTCCAACGGAGGGGCCGGTTTACGTCGTGCTCTGGTTTGACACGGAAGACTACATCCTGCCGCAAAGCGACGATGCTGCAAAACGCATTGCCGTATTTCTGAAACAGGAGGGGATTTCCGGGACCTTTAAAGTCGTCGGTGAGAAGGCGCGCGTACTCCAACAGCGCCAACGCCAGGATGTGATCTCCGCGCTCGCCCAACATGATATAGGCTATCACTCCAATACTCACAGCCAGCATCCGACCGTGGCCGAGTACGAAGCAAACCTCGACTGGGACACGGGAGTGGAGGAATTCAACCGCCGCGAACGGCCGGGCTTTGACGACGTTGCTCACGCCTTCAGAAAAACACCCGTAGCTTACGGACAGCCCGGTGTTTCCTGGGCGCCGCAAGCATATCCGGCGCTGCAAAAGTGGGGAGTTCGCGTTTATCTGGACGAAGGCAAGCAGGTGGGTTTGCGAGGTCGGCCTTTCTGGTACGGGGGATTGCTCAATATTTTCAACACCCAGGTAGGCGAAGAACTGCGCCCCGACGAAAGCTGGTCCAATCTGGACTCGGCCAAAGCCCGGTTCCAGGAAGCTTACCTCACCATGACCGCACGCAAATCCGGTGGCGTCGTCAGCGTGTGCTTCCATCCTTGCGAGTTTGTGCATAAGCAGTTCTGGGACGGCGTCAATTTCAGCAATGGAGCGAATCCGCCGCGGGATCAGTGGAAGCTGCCGCCCGTGAAGTCGCCGGAAGAAACCGAGAAGGCCTTTCAGTATTTCGAAGACTTGGTGCGTTTCGTGAAGTCATTTCCGCGAGTCCAGTTCCTTACGGCTTCCGGCGCGGCGGAGAGATTTCGCGATCACGCGCAGAATCACGTCTTCTCCACCCAGGAAGTCGCCGCTATCGCGGGCCAGGTCAGTTCCGACGTGTCGTTTCAGGCGGGTGAGAATTTCGACCTCAGTGCCAGCGAGGTTTTCTATGTAATCAATAAGTACCTGACGAGCATGGTCCAGCGAAGTGGGGCAGGCCCGATCTTGCTCGAGCGCACCCCCTACGGCCCTGCGTCGGCGCCCGAGCCTCTCACCGCCAGTCTGGTGGCGCCTTGGAATCAGGTAGCGCGCACGATACTGGACGTCCAAGACGACCTGGACAACACCGGGCGCATTCCCACTGCGGTTTGGCTAGGTAGCCAATCGGTACCGCCGGAGAGCTATCTTGTGGGCATCGCCCAAGCTGCCCAAAGCCTGATGCAGAAAGGCCAATTTCCGGATGCGTTGACATTCGCACCCGCTCGTCTTGCCGCTGCGGATTATGTCGCCGCCGACTCTCCCGACCTCTGGGGCTGGGTGATATTCCCCCATGGATTTCATGCGCCTAAGCTGATGTCGCTCGCCAAACTCCAAGCTTGGACACTCAAGCCGGCGATGAAGTAGGGTTTTGCTTTTGCGTGAGAATTCCGAAAGCGCGGTTCTTCGCTCCGCTTTCCTTTCCAGAGGGTCGGAAGTCATCCCTTTGGGGTCGCAGGTGGTTCATACACATTCAGCATGTTGGATATCCCGCAGTTGGCAACGAATCCCCAAGAGTCTGTCACGGGTTATTCCCCAGACTATTTGCCCTCGTATTTCCAAATTCGGCCAGAAAGTCCCAAGTTATCTCTGACACATTGTCTATTGCGCCGTTGCGATTAGTGGCATTCGCCAGTACCATCTTTCAGCTTGCTTTCAGCTTATACAAATTAACGGAGAGCTCCTACGGTTTTTAATATTGCAGTACTTTTACAAACTCGTTACATCCTATCTACGGTTTTAAATTCAATGGCTTACATTTTTGCATAGTTTGGCCGCAAGCTTGCGGAGAATGCCCAGTTGATCCATCGGGACGCATCTCGGCATTTCGCCGATATAGAGAACCTTGGAAACCGGTCCTGCGTTTCCTAAAGCGCGACAGTCAATGCTTGATCGTGTAGACCCGTCTGGATCTTCCATCGAGACCCGCAATTATTTTTAACCCTTGTCGCTGGGAGGTAGTATGCGAACAACTTTCAGTTTTAGCCGAGTCCTTCTCACTGGGCTTTTGGGTTTGTTTCTGGGTGTTTCTGCCTTTGGGCAGCAAGGCACAGGTGCAATCACCGGCACTGTGACGGATCCTACCGGAGCCGTCGTTCCGGCAGCAGCCCTGACCCTTGTTAACACCGAGACGGGCGTGCAACGAACTGCCCAATCTAACTCGGCCGGGATTTATCGTTTCGACTTTCTCGAGGTTGGGAAATACAACCTTAGGGTTTCTTCCAAGGGCTTTGCCGATTCCGAGCTGGATGGCCTGGTCGTGACGGTCGGACAAACCGTCACAAATAGCATCAAATTGGAATTGGGCAGGACCGGGACCGTCGTCACGGTGGAAGCGGAAGGCGTGCAGATGGTCAATACCGCCAACGCCGAAGTTTCTTCCCTGATCAATCAGACCGTGATTCAAAACCTTCCTCTGGAAGTGCGAGACGCCACCGTTTTCGTCAACCTGATACCGGGTTCGGTGCCCAACGATTTCAACGCCTCAACGCGCGGCGCGTCCATCAACGGCATGCGCGGCGGCATGGGCAATTTCATGCTCGATGGCAGCGACAACAACGACTACGGTCAAGGCGGCCGCGGCAAGAACGGCATGGGGACGATCCCGGGCGGCGAGGTGGGAGTTTCGCCGGACGCCGTGGAGGAGTTCCGCGTTGTCACCAACAACTTCTCTGCCGAATACGGCCGGTCGGGCGGGTTTGTTACCGACCTCGTCACCAAGTCCGGAACCAACCAGATCCACGGTTCGGCCTTTGAGTACAATCGGAATTCCACCACGACCGCGGATGACTTTTTTTCCGCCAGGTCGGGCCTGCATGACAAGTTAATCCGCAATCAGTTCGGCGGGTCGCTCGGTGGCCCCATCAAAAAAGACAAAATGTTCATTTTTGGCGCTATCGAATGGCAGCGCCTGCGCACGAGTTCGCCCATTACGGGGTTCAGTTTTACCCAGCAGTATGACCAGTTTGTCCAAAGCGGGGATTTTGCGAGTTTCATCAACTCGAGTCTCGGCGCAACCGTATTCAACTGCACGAGCCCCTCGGTCCCCGGGTGCTCGCTGGGTCCAATCTTCACGCAACTCGACTCGAAGTATCCTATCCCGCGGGCTACATCGGCCTTTACCAGTGCGAGTACCAGCCCGCTTTGGGGGCCCACGGGGCTGGGGCTGGTGTACCCGGTGCCGATGTTCGGGCAGTTCACGTACCTTTCTGACACGATCCTCAACGAGCTTCGGCCGGACCTTCGCTTCGATTACAACATCAGCAACAGGGACGTGTTGACCGTTCACTATGCCATGGACAATTACCCGAGCACGAGTACCGGGACCGGTCAGGATTTCGACAATCCTGCCTTTCCGACTATCGACAATGCAAGATCGCAAAACGCCGGCATAACCTGGACGCACACCCTCTCGCCCAGCATGGTCAACGAGGCCAAGATGGGCTACTTGCGCAGCGTTGCCCCCTTTCCCTGCACCGACTGCGAGGTGCCGAGCACAGGTACGGCTGACGAACTCTTCACGGGTTTTGGGACCACCGGCGATCTGCCGCAGTTCTTCACGGAGAATACCTTCCAGTGGCTCGACAGTCTCTCCATCACCCATGGGAGACATACCTTCAAACTGGGCGGCGAGTACCGCCGCACGCGAAACGGCTCCGCCTTCGAGGCTTATTCCAATGGTCTCTATTACTTCTGGGATACGGAAGACCTGTTGACAGACGGAGCGCTCGGCGACGCGGCGGGCGCGCCGGGAGGGGGCTTTTATGAGGCCATCGCTTCGGTGAACCCCTCGTCGCCCACACCCGCCCGCCCAGAGTACTATCGCGGCTACCGGGCTAACGAGTATGGTTTCTATGGTGAAGATTCGATTAAGGCGACCTCGCGTTTAACGCTGACCCTGGGCTTGCGCTGGGACTATTTTGGTGTGCCGCACAACTTCCGGCCCGGCTACGACTCCAACCTATACGATGGTTCACCCCTCTTTAACCAGTGCGTAATATCTTCGGGCAGTCCGGTTTGCTTCCCGGGTGATACGGCGGCCAGCGGGCCCTTGGTAAGCAACAACCCGAACTACCCCATTAACGGTTTTACGGCGTCCCTGTTCAGCGCTCAATTTATAATTAAGAATCATGATATCTGGAACCCGGACCCCAACAACTTCGCGCCGCGCATCGGCGTAGCCTGGGACATGTTCGGGAACCAGAAAACGATTCTGCGCGTGGGCGGGGGTGTATTCTACGACCGCATGTACAATAATATCTTTGAGAATATGCGCTTCAATGCACCTCTCTTTGCTTATGCAGTGGCGGGTTATGCCGGCGGCGCTGTGGAAGGCCCGTACTCGACCCCGGGCTTTTACTCCGTCCCCATCAATATCGCTAATTTTGCCCCGTTTGGATCGGCGCCCGAAGCCCGGCAAATGGACCAGAACATGGTGGCAGCTTATGACGAACAGATGAATATTGATATCCAGCACCAGTTCGGCAACAACTGGATGCTGGACGCGGCTTATATTGGGACTTTCGGCCACAAACTGCCGGGCTATGTGGATACGAATACGTTCGCCGGCCGGGAGGTCGGGGGGCCTGCCGGATGCGGTCCCACACCGCCTGCTCCTGCTTGCTATTCCACCAGCCGCATCAATCCGAACGTCACCGCAGCCAACGACCGTGCAAACTGGTTCAACTCCAACTATGACTCGTTGCAAATGTCACTCAGCAAGCGCTTCTCGCATGGTTTTCAGGCCAATGCCAACTACACGTATTCGCACGCACTCGATTCCATGTCCGACGTTTTTAACGGCCGCCAGTTTTCCAATGTATCCGATTCCGTGGAGGATCCATACAGACGTTATCTGGAGTATGGCGATGCCGATTTTAACCTGGCGCAGCGCTTTGTTGCCTACGGAGTTTGGGAATTGCCAGTGTTCAAGGGTAACAAGGTGTTGGGTGGATGGTCGTACGATGCCACCTTTAGCATTCAGAGCGGCCAGCCCTTTTCAATACTCAATAATGAGGGGGATTCGAACGCGGATGGCTATGAAGGCGACCGGGCAGAGTATTTCGGTTCGGGAAGCCCCATGAGCACCGTGACCCACCGCTTGAGCCCGGCGGACGGCTACATCGACCCGAATATGACGTCCAAGTTCGGCCCCACGTACGTGCCTTCTTCGACCGGTTGGGCCGATGGCATGCTGGGACGCAACGTCATGACTGGCCCGAAGTTTGTCGGAACCGACATGTCGCTGGCGAAGAAATTCAAACTCAACGAGCGGTTTTCCCTCAAGATTACCGCTTCCGGATTCAACATCTTCAACCACCCGAACTTCAGTAATCCTATCGCCGATGTCGGGAATGGTTCTTTTGGGCAAGCGATCAGTGACATCGCTCCCAACAACTCATCGTCCGGCGCTCGCGTGTTCCAGTTCGCGGGACGCCTCGACTTCTAGCCATCTGTAAATCTCGATCCGTACCCCAAGGGCGTCCCGATTCGTGGGGACGCCCTTGCTTTTGCTTGCGCCGCGACACACCGCAGGGGACCCCTCGTGATTGCCTCGGGCGGCCGCGAGGGGCGCCCTATGACCGATCGTTATTGTCCGGCTGAACAGTCCGGCGCCGCTGTTCGCGGCCGATGACCAGGGGTACGTGAAAGTCGTCTCAATATGGAGTTTCCACATTTCTGGTGAGGGAGCTTTCATTTTGCGCGACCATCGCTACCCCTGTCATCCTGAGCCCGGTTTTTGGGCGAAGGACCCCGGTAGTATCCAGGCGTGTGAGCGAAGTCGAACTACAGGGGTCCTTCGGCCCGAAAGAGCAGGGCCTCAGGATGACAGCGCTTCACATGGGACCTTTGATTTTTCCAAACAGCGAGGCGAAACTGCCCTGGCTACAAACCCCGAAAGCTGTCGCCGCCACCCGCAAATTGTAGAAACACCAGGGGCGGGCTGATTGCTGCCCGCCCCGAGCGCGCCAGCGAGGAGTTCGTAGCGCGGACCGCCGCCTTTGCGGTCCGCGTCTTTTCTTGCTCCGCTACTTCGAGACGGCGATCAAATATTTTGGGCAGCAAGAAACTGAGACGGTCAGGGAAGAGAAGAGCCGCGGACCGCAAAGGCGGCGGTCCGCGCTACGCACTACGAACTCCAAATTCGCCCGATCACCATGATCCCGTTATCTTACAGTTGCAGAAGAAGCGGATTCGCGTGCGGCCGGAGACGCGCAAGTACGCGCATTACGCGATGGTGTTTACCACTCACTTCAGCCGGCCCGGGCCTTCCACCGGCAGATCACCGGGGAGTGGCGGAGGCTGCGCGGCAAATGAGAATTCTCCATTCGGAGGCGTAATCGTGCTGAAACATGGGAAGTTTATCCTGGTCATCGCGGCTCAATCCCATGGCCGGGTCGTGGTCGCTCACAGCGTACCCGAGATCCTATCGGCCGGTGAGTCCAAGCGAAAAGCTGCCAGCATTATCGCCGCATTCCGTCGGCAGGAGCACACGCAGAAATCGGCGCCTCGGTGATTTTCCGCGGATGATGACCAAACGGCAAGAAGAATCGTCGCCGGTCGGACGGTGCGATATATCCTTGGATGCTTGAGCATGGGACGCCGGAGGCGCGAGGGTTCCCTAATCAGCCAAAGCAATAGTGTTTTCAGATAGGGTAGGAAGTCAGACCGGCTTGGCGACAATAAACAAGGCCGCGCTTGTTCCCGGCGAAACAGGTACAATGACCGCTCGTTTTTGACCTCAAAGCGGAGATTCCAAATACGGTGGGCTCTTTTGCAGATATCTACTTGACGAGGTGCAACCATGAGCTTCTGGAAGAAACTTTTCGGTGGCGTGAAACCGTCGCCAGCCACAACATCACAATCCGACGCAACCAAAGAGGGGGACTTGAAAACGGTCGGGGCGCTGGTCAAAGACAACTCTGATTTGGCTGTCAGCAAGCAAATGAAACCCACCACCTCCCTGGAAACTGAAGTCCTCACAGTTGCTAGTCAACCTGTCCCCGGGAACTGGCGCACCCAAGACAGCGGAAAGAGCGACGACCTCCGGTTTACACTCTCATTTCCCTCCGACTGGGTTTTAGGCGTTACACCCGATCGAAGTTTAGAGCATGTTGCGATTCACCCGCGGTCCGCACGAACTGTGCGGGCCGATGGGAAATCCATGATTAGTCCATGCGTCACAGTTGTTTCAGAACTAGTGAAATTAAGAGATAATGATGTGTTGGACTCTTGGGCTTCAACTAGAGCTCAGCAGTTTCAGGGGTTCCGTCTACTGGAATCCGTTAAGACGAAAATCCAAGGCATACCCGCGCTGCTTATGTCCCACGAGTTCGTACTTGGAGGCGAAGCATGGAATTGCCTGATGGTTCTCCGCGTTTCCGGTCAGGCAATTTGGTATGCCGATGCCAGTGGGCTTCCACAAGACTTCTCGTGCGCACGCCCGGAATTAGTACGCGTGATCGCCTTGCTACGCCCCAATAGGGTTGGGCCCAACGCGGGCCGCAAAACGGCGACGACCCCAGGCCTGCAGGAACTCAAACAGATGATTGAAAGAGACCGCTCGGGAAACTCCCTGCCCCAAATGCTCCATGCCGCCGGTTATGCTTTCGTGCAGAGCGGTTCCATGTCCGCTGTGGGACGCCGTGGCGACGACGAAGTAGTCGTCGAAATAAACGAAGGCGGGCGCGGTCTACGTAGACTAAGGAGCTGTCAGGAAATAACCAGAACAAGTTGAAGTAGTTTTGTTTTATACTGGTGGTGATGAACCATCGTGACATTGAGCGCCGCTTCCGTTCTCTGGTACCCTTCCTGGACGAGCGGATGCGCCG
>JBKQVI010000127.1:0-12398 GCA_052139985.1 Terriglobia bacterium | reverse complement strand
AGACAATCAACGTTGTTTCTAAGAGAGGCTCTCAGGCGTATAATGGTTGCGCCGAAGATCAACCTCGCACCTCTCGTCCACACGATGACGGCACTGCGCATAGGTGTGATTGCAGAGCCCGTCGATTTCCAAGGAGTCTGCCATGAAAGGTAAACCGGAAGTGTTGCAAGTCTTGCAGGAAGCGCTAACTGATGAGCTGGGCGCGGTGCACGGGTACATCCTCCACGCCGAGATGTGCGAAAGTTGGGGTTACAAGGCGCTCGCGGGCGCCACCACGAAGCGCGCCATCGAAGAAATGAAGCACGCCGAGAAATTGATCAGCCGCCTGCTCTTTCTCGAGGGTGAGCCCGACGTGCAGGCGCTGCCGAAAATCCACATCGGGAAAGACGTGGAAGAGCAATTGGCCATCGGACTGAAGGACGAAACGGGCGCGGTGGCCAGTTACAACGCTGCCGTTGCCGTGTGCACCAAGGTCGGCGACAATGCCACTGCGGAGTTGCTGCGCGGCAATTTGCAAGACGAAGAGCGGCACGCCGATTACCTTGATACGCAACTGGTCCTGATCAAGCAAATAGGCCTGGCGAACTACCTGGCCCAGAGCTTGGCGGCGTAAGTCTGCCGTCACTGAGCCTGTTCTCTGATCGATACAATTTAGAGCGACATTAGTTTTGCGCATTGCCCTGTAGCGGCGCTCGAGGGCTCGAATTAGCCATTGCCGAGGCTCAAATCAGACACGTGTCTGCTTGGTCGCCCGAGGGGGGACGATATCATTAGCCGTTGGTGAAACCTACGGAATTAAATGAACGGAAGTATGTACCTTACTTTTCACAGACTGCGGGGAATCACAGGGATTCAATTATGGCTTGACGTTCTACTCCTTTGTGGTTTGCCACAGCGCGGAGAATGGCGGCCAGCATCCCAACGCGAAGCGGATTATGATTGGGGATAGATAGCCGTTGGTGGGATGGTTCTTCGGTTTCGATTACGACGTGACTGCCTTCTTGATGAATAAGGAGATAACCCCAGTCGCGGCATAGCGTCCGGACGACTTGCTGTCCACTCAAGTCGCGAGGGATTTTCATGAAGCGGTGAGAACTTCGTCCCGGACCAAATGAAGGCGAATTTCTACTGGTTGCTGGTCGTCAAAAAAATAGGCAGCCACGGCCTCTTTTGCATTCCGTCGCAACTCCTCCCAATTGTCGGCCTGAGTAAAGATGCCTTCCGTTAGACATTCAGCGACGAACCCACCGTCGGACTCTTGGGTCACTTCAAAAATAATCGACATAGGCATCTTCACTTTAGAGTCTGACACGACCAGCAGCGCTCCTACCATCGATAATGTATCATGTTGTATTAGGTATGTCTACGTGGGTTTGTCAAGGGAATCGAGGCCTAAAAGAATTCATCCGACCTATAAGGGGATGAGCAATTCGATGTCTTCAGCGTCGGAACCCGAGTCTCCCGGCTTTCTTCCCGCAGGTCTCACCTACGGCAAATGATATTCCTCCGCTTCCGGGATGCCCGAATCCCGAAACCCGTTGCGCGACGATTACCAACGCCAGCTACTTTTTCCACCCGCCGGCCGCGAAAAAAGACTAAAATTTTAGCGGGAAATCTCAAATTACAGGGAGGGCCGATGGGCTTCAGCTACTTGCCTCGATTAACGCGCGTAGGGACTTGCCTCGGGGTGTTGGGGGCAGTGTTTGTCGTGCTGCTCTCGCCGGTGCGGGCGTGGCCGTGGGGATGTGACGGCCACCAAGCCGTGGCGATGATTGCCGAGAAGCATATGAACGCGCACGCCCTGGAGATGGCGAACAAGCTCTTGCGGCGCGAGCCGATTGATCCGGCCCTGAGCCGATACTGCTTGAATCAGGGGCTCGATTTGATGGCGGATTCTTCCACGTGGGCCGACGACCTTCGCGGTTCGCGGCCGGAAGCGAGTCCGTGGCATTACATTGACATCCCCCGCGGAGCACCCCGCAGCGCCATCGCTGAATCCTGCCCCGCCTCCACTGGCTGCGTCACCAGCGCCATTGAGCATCAGCTCGAAGTGCTGCGCAGCGATGGTACGGACGCCAGGACGCGAGCGGATGCCCTGCGGTTCGTCATTCATTTTGTGGGTGACCTTCACCAACCCCTGCACTGCGTCTCCAACAACGATTTGGGAGGCAATTGCGTTCCCATCGACTTCTTTGGCGACGCCTCGGTGGAGAAGAACCCGCAGTATGAATCCTACGCGCCCAATTTGCATGGGATTTGGGATTCCGCAATCATCCAGCGAATGAGAGGGACGGAGACCGTGGCACAATGGGCGGCCGCCCTGGATCGACAGTTCAGCTCTCATGCTAGCCGCTGGGAGAAGCAGGGCATCAACGTGGACACCTGGGCTTGGGAAAGCCACGAATTGGCCGATTCGGTGGTTTACGCCAAACTGCCGGTGGCGATTCCCGTCGAAACGCCCATGACCGTGAAAGGGTGCAGTGACGACGACCACGTCTCCACGCGGATGCTAAAACTCCACGAGCAGGTCTCGCAGCCATACGTGGATGCCGTGGCGCCCACCATCAATCAGCAGATTGCCAAGGCCGGAGTCCGGCTGGCCATGGTTCTGAACCAAATCTGGCCCTAAATCAGAGGCAACCGCGGGGACAAGAATCCACGGTCGATACTGCGTTGACGGAGGCAATTCACGAGGGAAGGCATTTTGCGTCCAGAGGCAGGGCCGTTCCACCCGCCATCACGGACAACAAATGCAGATAGGTATTGAGGACGTGCTCACAGGTAATGTCGAACTTCACGAGTACCCTGGGCGGCAGTCCGAGTGTGACGGGGTTTAGCTCGAAGTGTCCCAAAACATGATCGTAGAGAGGCGGTAGTGGCAGCTTGGGCACAAGATCCATGCGATTAGCGATCCGGATGGTGTTCGGAACAACGTGGTTGTACGTGGTGACGAACTGCGGGTCTCCCGCCTTCGGGCTAGCGTAAGTGTAAACCGCGAGATTGTTGAACGGCGAAGCCGCGTTCGCAGCGACGTCCAACGCAAGGAGAGTTGCAAGCGAACCTCCCAGGCTATGTCCACAAATCGTCAACGAGGTCACAGCATTCTTCCACTTCAGTTGAGAGAGAGCTTTGACCAATGAAATTGAGCCGGTGGCGGTCCTTATAGTCATGGAATTGTACATGGCCGTAAAGCCGTCTTCCGTGTTGCCGGCGCTCTTCAGGAAAGGGCACGGGACAGCAAGGAACTTGGCGTCTTGAACCCACTCTTGAATTCCTTCCGTACCCCGGATCGCAATAACCACGTCGCCGGCAGCCGCTGCTTGCAGTACGAGGCCGATGGATACAATGTTGCTGGCTCGAGACGGATTCATGTCAGTGGCGAGATCGTTGGCATAAATCGTCGTGACGACCTCGTAGGGGACGCCCCCTCCGATCGGCCCCGCGTTCACGATTTTGCCGGCTTGATCTGTAAGACCTGTAGGGCCCAGGGCATAAGCGGTGTACGCGGCATCTACGAGCTGCCCCAACTGGATGGCGAGGTTAAGATCCATGTCAGCCTCTCATTCTCGGAATCCCAATTCAACTGATTTGGGACCGATATTCAGGTCTGGGAGAGTGCGATTCTGCCATCGCCGCATTAGAGTCACGCGTCGAGTGCCGACGTGAGATCGGCGGATTTTCAGCCACGGTGTTACCTATACTGGCCCACGGATCCCGAGTCCCCTGCCCAAGTCGGCGCTACCCTCCCTCAGCGGGTTCCGGCTCATCCGGGCCTGACGGTGCTTCCGTGTCCAGGTATTCCTGCAAGAAACGCTCGGCACGCTCGGCGTCCTCTTCGCGTACCAAAAGAGGAATATCCAGCACGGGCAGCATTTCGAAGGAGCCCTCACCTTGCAGAAGGCAAGGTATTCCCTGCGCTTGCAGGATATTCCGCGCCAGGTCGGCGTCCATCTGCGCCGTGCCTCCGTTGAAGACGCGCACCGACACCAGTTTCACATTTTTCTCCCCGCTGAGATCAACCAGCGGTGGCGCCTCGGGCGGCGAGCCGGGCAGCAAATCGGCGCCACAATCTTCGCATCGGGTGGTGCCTTCCACATATTCAATTAAACATTGAGCGCAATACGGCATGGCGTAACCTCGGTCTTCCATCCTCAGTATAGACCGTAGTCGCAACGGCGCGCCCAAGATTTCTGAGTCGTAGTGCATTCGAGCGCTATAATGCCGGGCGAACGCTGCGGCGGTACATTCCCGCAGGCCGATAGTTGGTGGTGCCATCAAGGCCCGATTGTAAGGAGGCGTTTATGCGCTGGCTACCCAATCTTCTGGTAATTCTAGCGACAATTGGAATCCTGCTGGGGCTCGGAGTGCGCCTGATTAAGGGTGGATTCCTCGGCGACCCGGTTTTCTTCTGGCGAGGCGCGGTGGCGCTGCTGGCAATTGCCATCGCCATCACCTTGATTCAGATTCGGAACAAGTAGCATGGGGGCGCCTGCCGGATTGTACGAAAACCCTGCGATGCGGCGGTTCTTGTAGCGGCGCACGCCAGGGCGGCGTGTTTTTCTTCACCTCCGCGCAAAGATCACGGCAGCCCCTCCGCCGGGCACCAACTGAATTTCGAGCTTATCTCCCGCCTTCACAGGCTTCTTGCTGATGGCCACGCTGGTAGCGACTTTATCTGCATGCGCACCATCGGCGAAAACCTGCGCTTCGAATTCACCTTGACCCAGGAAATTGAGAGGAATCTCCAGGTGGTGGGGGTCCCAATTGGTCATCGCTCCCAAGAACCAGTCGTTGCCATGGCGGCGCGCGATAGTGACGAATTTTGAGGGCTCACCGTTCAGAACTTTGGTTTCGTCCCAAACGGTGGGAACCTTATCCAGGAATTCCATTTCCGGCTTGTGATCGTAGATTTCGGGATAATCCGAAAGCATTACGAGTTCGCTCTCGTAGACCACGTACATGGCCAATTGGTGCGCCCGGGTTCCCTGGCACATCGGATCGAGGTTTCGGGGTCTGAATTGTTCGCGCGTGGCGTTGTTAAAGCAGCCGGGTGTGTAATCCATGGGGCCGCCGAGCATGCGGGTGAAGGGAATGGTGACGTCGTGTTCAGGCGTCACGCGCACGCTCCACTTGTTGTATTCCAGGCCCATCACGCCCTCACGGGTAAGGAGATTGGGATAGGTCCGGCGCAGTCCCGTGGGCTTGTACGCTCCATGATAATCCACGGTCAGGTGATGTTCCGCCGCCTTGCGAACCAGGCGCTCGTAGAAATTGACCATTTCCTGAGCGTCGCTATTCATGAAGTCAACCTTGATGCCGGCCGCGCCCCATCGGGAGTAGAGATCCAGTGCCGCGTCCATTTGCCGATCGATCGCTCCCCAATAAAGCCACAACAGCACTTTTACACCCTTTTGCTTCCCGTAAGCGACGATCTGCGGAACGTTCACCTCCGGGACGTAGGTAAGAATATTTCCTAGGTCTGTGTATTCCTTTGACGGGTACCAACCGGCATCCACGAGCATGTATTCAAGATGATGCTCGGCGGCGAAGTCGATGTAGTGTTCCATGGTGGCGGTGTTCATTCCCGGATGGAAGTCGACGTTCACATCGTAATCGCCTGACCACCAATCCCAAGCCGCTTTGCCGGGTACAATCCAGGAAGTGTCACCAATCGCAGACGGCGGGTTAAGGTCCAGAATGAGATAGTTGGTTTCGATCAAGCCGCCGGGCCGATCGTTGATTAACATCACGCGCCAGGGCGTAGCTTTGGGCGTGGAACCCTCGACGACTTCGTCCATACGGTTGGGCCCCGGGGAGAGTTTGCTCACCAGCGCGTGGGTAAATCCCGGAACGCCCCCAACATACATCCCGGCATAGTCGTTCAGGTCGGCTTCCAGGAGGCCTACCCACGGGCCGCCGGGAATCTCCACGCAAAGCGGCAGATTGATGACGGACTCAGGCTTGATCGTCTTCAGATCGGTCCGGCGGTACTCACCTTCGTTGTCGGTGTTGAAGCGGCCCTTATTCAGGGCAAATGCGAAAGCGTCGCGAGCGAAATAGAATCCTGTGTTCTCCGCCATGAGAGTGAACTTTCCCATGGCGCTTTGCTGCGGCAGAAAATAGCGGAAGGCGGCGCCTTCATTGTAAGCGCGGAAAATCACGTCCACCTGGCGGCCCGGCGCCTGCCTTTCGCGCAGCGAAATGCTTAGCTGATTGTAATGGTCGGGGACCTCGCGTCGCGCGCCCATACTGTTCGTCCACGTGTCATTGCGCGATTGGCGATCAGTCGCGGCAATCTCAAAGTCACGATCAAGCGGTGGACCACCCTCGAAATCGAGCCCAAGGGGCGAGTCTGCCAACACCGGCACGCCGCTGTAACTGACCCGATAATAGGCACGCTCACCAGGAAGATAGGGTTGGGGGTTGGACTTAAGGGCGAAGGAAATCACCACCTTGCCATCCGGTGATGCAACGGTAAGGTCATCCGCGGCGCGGGCGGAGCCAACCGAGATTAGACTGAGAAGCAGAGCGGCAGCCGCGAGGGTGAGGGAAGTGAATCCGCGCGTCATAGGGTTTTTCTCCTTGAAGTGCTTTCCGCATCCTTAAGTCAGGCGCAAAGGTGCTTAATTTGCCGGCAGGCTATTTCGTACTGGGGGAACTTCTTTTCGGCCTCACGGAACTCCCGCGAGTGAATAACTCGCCGTTGACCGCGCCGTTCCACGGGAAAGCGGATGTGCAGCATTTCGTGAAAAACGACGTATTCTACCACATAGCGGGGAACCGAAGCGGAATCCAGCGTGCGGCTGACAATAATCGTTCTGTGGCCGGAGTCGTAATGGCCCAGGACCCGCTGAGCGTTCTGGTGGCTCCAACCAAGGCGGGGTGTGGGAATTTGGCCGTTGAAGAAGCGGTGATTCAACGCGTGGAAAATCTCTTCCAAATCGTACTGACGGCCGCGCGCCGGCAGTAGCCGCTTGGAACCGCGTTCCCGGCGTGCCGCGTCGATGCGGCTGCGAATCGTCGACCGGAAAGTATAAGCGAGATAACACTCCCGGGCCTCGCGCGAGGGGCGACGCCGGAAGATGCGAGCTAAAAGAATTTCCGCGAGGGCCTCAAGAACCAGGGGTGAAGCCTCCGCCAACACGTCGGACACGCGAGCCTTAACCGCGCCGTCACGCAAGGTGATCGTACTCCGCAATCCCGCAAAGGGATGGAACTTCGCGGCAATGCTCACCACTGGCGACTTGATTCGCAGGCGAGAAAAAACTCGCCGGAAGACATCATTGAGATCGGGTGGAGGCGCGAGAGGGAGGGTTAATTGTTCCGGTTGTTCCATAGAGTCAGAAATTAGTGGCGAGTGCTTGAATGCTAGTGATTGGTTGGCAGTTGCTAGCCACTAGTTACTATCCACTAACCACTGCTTTCTAGTTTTCATCCTTGTCGGTGGGGGGGCCTTTTTCATGCTCCTTCTTTCGGAGCTTTTCTTCTTCCTTGGCGTGCTTCTTTTCATCCTTCTCGCGTTCTTTCGCGGTCTGGGCGTCGACCTTTTCTTCACGCTTTAGTTCGCCGAATACCTTGGTTTGCTCGGAGAGCGCTTTGGTGGCGCCGTC
This sequence comes from Terriglobia bacterium, assembly GCA_052139985.1. Taxonomy (GTDB): domain Bacteria; phylum Acidobacteriota; class Terriglobia; order UBA7540; family UBA7540; genus Bog-366. Next base: position 4,788 of record JBKQVI010000127.1, on the reverse strand, counting down.
GAGGGCATCGGTGAAATCGTCGATAGCGTCGCCCAGCGATTTCCGATAGCCAGCGGCAAAAGGATCCGATGATTGTTCAACATGCCGCAATTGGTCGAGTTGGTGCGGGCCTGTCTCCAGAAACGACTTCAGCCCGGCGCGCATGTCGTCACGGCGATCGAAGTGATCCTCGATGCAGTCCTTCAGGGCGTCGGTGATTCGAATATACTGGTCGAGTTGGGTCTCGAGGTAACTGGGTATATCGTAATCCGGGCTGGGCGGCCGGCTACGGTAATCATCGAATCGTGTTAGACGGACCTGCGCGAACGACAAGTACTTTTGGATGCGCACCGAAGGGTCCTGCGCATCGCGCAACTCGTCCACTTCATCGTCGGTGAGGTAGTCGCTTTTTTCCGCCCCCCACGCGACGGCGAGCGAAACCGAGAGCAGCAAGACCGACGTCATCAAGGTGCGCATAGGGCAATCACCTCGCTTCCGGCGGATTCCCAGGGCTCGTGGTCGCCGGCGGCGGGACCGAACCTTTGCGGGTCCGGGGTTCGCCTCCCGGGAACAGCGCGTGGAGAACCTCGCCCCGCATCTTCTCCAATTCCTGCCCCGCATTCACTACGGGGGCTCGGTCAAAGTAACTCACTTTTGGCCCCAAATCCTGCAGTACGCGCACGTCTTCGCGGAGCGAAATCTCCAGGTCCCGGAAGCCATCCGGTTGCTTCGACGCCTTGCGCCCGGAATCTTGAAGAAGTTTCCAGGAAGTTTTCATGGTGTCGACAAACGCGCCGAGTGTCTTTGCGCCCGCTTCGATATGACCCTGCGAGTAGGCGTCCTGGACTTGTGTGAGTCTGAGGTTGGCGAGCTTGATTTCGACTTTTGCCTTTTTGACAGGGTTCTGTTCGCTCTGAATCCGTTGGAGCAGTTGCTCTTCCGTCTCGCGTCCCATGGCGCACAAACCGGCTAATAAAATGCCCAGGAGGGCCAACCAGACCGGTAAGACTATCCCGCGCTTCCGTGCCATACCTCTAGATTATAGCTATTTCGAAAGCTCGCGGCGGAGAAGCTTTGCTCTCTGAGTGGCCTGCCATTCCTGATCCGGATTCTCGCCATGCGAGAGATTCAGGAAATGCTCGTAGTTAGCCAGCGCTTTTTTGCGGTCCATAAGGTGATCATAGCAAGTGGCCAGGACGAAAAACGCGTAGGGCGCCGCGTCCGGGGCGCTCACTAACCTTTCCAGAAGGGGGACAGCCTCCGGATATCGTTTTTGAAAGTACAGGCTCGAAGCCAGGCCGATGGCGGCGTCGCGATTGTGCGAGTCCAGTTGCAGAGCGGTGCGAAACTCTGCTTCGGCCTGCGGGTATTTCTCTTCGTCCAATAGGATCTGGCCGAGAGCGCGATGCAGATCCACGACACCCGGTTGCGCGCCTACCGCCAGGCGATAATACTTCTCCGCCTCGGGAAGCTTCTTCAGGCGCGCATTGACATCGCCCAATGCGGCCGTAAGACCGGGCAGATCGGGCTTGACCCGGTAGATGCCTTCTAAAGTATCGCGGGCTTTTTCATTTTGCTTTTGCTCTAAGTAGAGCCCTGCCAAACGGAATCGCGTCTCTGTGTCATCGGGTTGCGACGCCAGGTAATTTTCGAAATGGGTGACCGCCGGAGCAGTTTCGTTCAACGCTTGGGCGGCCAGAGCCGCTCCCAGGTCGGCCTGTGCCAGTTTTGGATCCAATGCCAGTGCCTGCTCGAAGGCGGCGAGCGCCTCCGCCGGGTGTTTCTGTCGAAGCTCAAGCTGGCCAAGATCAAACTGGGCAATGGCCAAGTGCGGATCTAGCCGGCTTACATCCTGAAACTCTTTCAGCGCGGCATCCGGCTGACCCGTCTGGGTGAGTGCCCGTCCATAATACAAGTGCGCGCGGACATTCTCCGGTTTCAACGCCGCCGCTTTCTGCAAATGTTCGAGCGCCGACTGCGGCTGTTTCTGTTCCATCAACAGGATTCCAAGGTTGAGTCGCGCGGCAAAGAGATCGGGCGCAAGCTCTAGAGCCTTCTGGTAGGCCCTGACGGCTTCATCCTGCTCGTGCAGACCCGTGTACGCATAGCCGAGATTGAACCAGGCCTCCGGCACGCGGGGTTGTTGCGCGACAAACGCCTTCAGCGCCTTCGCCGCTTCAGCAAAATCCTTCCTTGTTAGAGCATCCTCCGATGTACGCAGTAGCAGGGAAGAATTGTCAGAGGCAACAGCAACGGCGGGCTGGGCCGCGGCTGGCGAGTTCCCCAGCTTTTTTAGCACTTGGATGAGGCTCTCGGTGGCTCCCGCTTTGCGCAAGTCGCGTTCGAGCGCGGGGGTCATCTTGAAATCCACGCCATCCTGGCGCGCGAAACCCTCGATCTGCCGGGAGGGAACACCGGCCTGAAGCATTTTGAGGGTTTGCTCCTGCGACAGCGGAGCTTCCTTCTCTTCACCAGATTCAGGCAAAGAGGATGGATCTGCACCCGCCCGCCCGGCGAGGGCGTGTACCGCCCCCACAGCGACGAGCAGAAAGGCCAGCAACATCGTGGTTATGGCCAGAGAAGGTGAGTGACCCGTGGAAGAGCGCATGGCATCAAATCTTTGTTTTCACGACACTGCGCGGCGGTTTGGAATTTGGAAGATATTTCGCCAGAAACTTTCCGGTCAGCGACAGGCTGTTTCTCACCAAGCTTTCGGGGGGGCCCACCGCCACAACATAGCCCCCGGAATCGCCGCCCTCGGGGCCGAGATCGATGATCCAATCCGCGCTTTTGATAACGTCCATATTGTGTTCGATAATCAAGACGGTGGCGCCCGTTTCAATCAGGCGGCGAAAAGCTGTGAGCAATTTATTGATGTCGTCGAAGTGGAGACCCGTAGTGGGCTCATCGAAAATGAACAGGGAGTTCTCGCTGGTGCGATGTCCCAAATGGGCGGCCAGGCGCACACGTTGGGCCTCCCCACCGGAAAGTGTGGTGGCCGATTGTCCCAGGCGCAGATACCCCAGCCCAACCTCCTCCATCACGCGGATCTTGCTGGTCAATTTGGGGACGCCCGAAAAGAACGTCAATGCCTCTCTCACCGTCATCTGCAGCACATCGTAAATGTTCTTGCCTTTGTAATGGATCTCCAAAATGCTGGGCTTAAACCGGCGGCCGCGGCACTCCTCGCAAACCAGCTCCACGTCGGCGAGGAATTGCATTTCCATGGTCACGGTGCCGTCGCCCTGGCAGGTTTCGCATCGTCCTCCCGGAATGTTAAAGGAAAAGTATCCCGGCGTGTACCCGCGCTTGCGTGCTTCCGGAGTGGAAGCAAAAATATCGCGAATGACGTCAAACGCCTTGATATAGGTGACGGGATTGGAGCGCGGGGTGCGTCCTAATGGGGATTGATCGACGAGTACAATCTCCGCAATCTGCTGATCGCCTTCAATCCGCTCGCACTCGGCGCGGGGGGCCGGCAGGCCGCGGCGCGAGATGAGGGCGTTGTAGAGCACATCGTGAACGAGGGTAGACTTCCCCGATCCCGAGACGCCGCTGACGCAGACCATGAGTCCAAGTGGAATATCCACGTCAACGGACTTCAAGTTGTGCTGACGCGCGCCGCGAATCCTCAACCAGGATTTGCCGGGCTTGCGCCGCTCATCTGGAACGGGAATTTGCAATTCTCCCGAAAGGTACCGCCCGGTTAGAGAATGCGGGTCGGCAAGCAGACCTTTCATATCACCCGCATAAATGACACGGCCGCCGTGCTCGCCGGCGCCGGGGCCGAGGTCCAGGATCTTGTCGGCCTCGCGCATCATTTCGGGATCGTGCTCGACCACCAGCACCGTGTTTCCCAGATCGCGCAGGGTCTTCATAATCTCAATCAAGCGACCGGTGTCGCGAGGGTGCAGCCCAATGGAAGGTTCATCCAGGACATAGAGCGCCCCCACCAGGTTGGAGCCCAACGCCGTGGCTAACTGGATGCGCTGTGACTCGCCGCCGGACAGCGTGGACGCCAATCGGTCCAGCGTGAGATACTCCAGCCCGACGCGGTAGAGGTACTTCAACCGTGAACGAATTTCATCCAGGATCTTATCGGCGATCGTCTGTTGCGCGGGTGAAAGGCGCAGGTCGTTGAAGAAGTGGTAAGCGTCCTGGATGGACAGGCGGCAAACTTCGGTAATGCTCTTCTGCTGGACGCGCACGTTCAGAGCTTCGCGGCGCAGGCGCCCCCCCTGGCATTCCGGGCACAGAGTGTACCCGCGATAACGGCTGAGAAACACGCGCACGTGGAGCTTGTATTTTTTCCGTTCCAGATACTCGAAAAAACCGCGGATTCCACCGAAATCGCCGTCGCCCTCCAACAGCCAGCGGCGTTGTTCGGCTCCGAGCTTGTAATAAGGAACGTCAAGTGGAATACCCGCGGCGCGCGCGGCGCGGCGCATTTCATTTTGCATCACGCGATGGCGCGGCTTGGTCCAGGGTTCCACCGCGCCATCGGCCAAGCTCTTGTTCTTATCGGGAATCACCAGGTCGAGATCGAAATCAATCGTATTCCCGAATCCCTGGCACCTTGGACAGGCCCCGTAGGGATTGTTGAAGGAGAACAGACTCGGCTCGGGATCCTGATAAACGATTTTGCAGGTCTTGCACTCAAAGCGTTCGTTGAAGACCCATCGCTCGGGCGGTGTGGGGGGATCGGGGGATACGAATTCCAGGATCGCTTCGCCGGACTCACGGTAGCAAAGTTCCACCGAATCGATGACGCGCTGGCGAATGTCCGCCGCCACCACGAGGCGATCCACC
>JBKQVI010000126.1:0-40906 GCA_052139985.1 Terriglobia bacterium | reverse complement strand
CATCGCCATCACCAGCATGCACAACGACCCAGGACAACCCTGGACGCTCCAGTCGCTGTCCGAACGCGGCGGCATGTCGCGCTCGGTCTACCCCCTGCGCTTCCGCGAGACCGTCGGCGCCACGCCCATGGAGTACCTCACCCGCTGGCGAATGCTTCTGGCTGCCGACCGCCTGGAGAACTCCTCCGACGGCCTCTCCGCCATCGCGCAGTCGCTCGGCTACGAGTCCGAGAGCGCTTTCGGAAAGGCCTTTCGCCGCGTTATGGGCTGCTCTCCCAGGCAGTACACCCGCACTACGGCGCCGTGCGCCATCCCTGTGAAGCACGACACTGAAGATCATGAACACGAACTTGTTGTAACCGGGTAGAACGCTCTGTGCGTTGCGAAGGTCGATCCGTCCTCGTAAACGCGCTTGACGCCCGGTCAGGCAACCCTCACCCTTGGAGCTATGGAAATACACCTTTCGCCCGACAAGGAAGCTCGCATGCGGCAGTTCGCCACCCGCACCGGCAGAGATGCCGCCCAGGTAATCGAGGCCGCCGTGGACCATATGCTCGAATATGAAGAAAGCTTCCTTGCCGCCGTGGAGAAAGGACGCGCTTCTGCCCGCCGTGGTGACTTGCTGGAACATGACGAGGTGGTGGAGCGCATCGAGCAAATGCTCCGCTCGTGACCCGCGTTCGCTGGACTACTGACGCCGCTGACGATCTCGCCCGTATTGTAGAGCGAATCCGTGAGGATAATCCCGAAGCCGCACGGCGGGTTGCTGAGACCATTTACCAGAGCGTGGCCACGACCGCACAGCGTCCGTCATCGAGGTGCTGGTAGAGGATATCGACCGCCTGGCCCATGAGGTGAAGGACATGAAGGCGCTCCCGCCCGTCACGAAGCGGAAGATCGGTTTTTTCCTCGATGAGGATTGAATGCCTCCTCTAAGGTCGGAAATTGCGACCTCAAATGTCAGTACCAACATAATAGTTCCGGGTTGCCGATAATCGTCCACTTGATGCAGATTGAGCGGGAAGAAACCGTCCAATACTACTCATAACTCAAGGCTGTCATGGGGTCGATGCGCATGGCGCGGCGGGCGGGAATGTAGCAGGCCGCGAGCGCGACGAGCATGAGAAGCGCGGAAATGCCTATGAAAGTCAGCGGGTCGGAGGCGTGGACGCCGTAGAGCAGGCTGGTCATGAGCCGCGTGAGCAGCAGTGCGCCGACGACGCCAACGACGATTCCGCAGAAAGCCAGTTTCACTCCGTGGCCGACGATCAAACGCAGGGCGTCACGCGGCTGCGCGCCAAGAGCCATGCGAATGCCGATTTCGCCGGCGCGTTTGCCGACCATGTAGCTCATCACTCCGTAGATGCCAATGGCTGCGAGCGAGAGAGCGAGTGCGGCGAAAATGCCGATGAGAAGTGCGGAGAAGCGGCGCGGCGAAAGCGTGTCGGAGAGAATTTCGTCCATGGTGCTAAATGCATCGACAGGGAGCATGGGGTCGATCTTGTGGATGACGTTCGTTGCGGCGGAGGCGATGAGGTGGGGATCGGAGGAAGTGCGAATCAGCAGATAATCGGTCCAACCGCCGCAGAAATAGGCGTCGTAAGTGGGAGAGGCGTCGAGGCCGAATTGATGCACGTCGCCGACGACACCGACGATGGAGAACCAGCAAGGTGTGCGTTCGAGCGAGCAAAGATTGATGCGCTTACCGAGGGCGTCGCCGTGGGGCCAGAAGCGGCGGGCCATGGCTTCGTCGATATCGATGTTCGAGCTGTTCCCATCTTCTTGCGTGAGGGTGCGTCCACGAAAAAGCGGGACGCCGACGGTGGAAAAATAGCCGGACGTGACGACGCGCGTTTGGACGATGGGACGAACGCCCGCGTCGGGAATAGGGCGATTTTCGATGACAAAACGCGAGGCAGATCGAAATTGAATTTGGGAGCCGAGGGGCAGGACGCTGACGCCGGCGGCGGATTTCACGCCGGGAAGAGCGTCTACCTGCCGGACGATTTGTAGAAACTCGAGGCCGCGCTTCTCCGTGGCGTCTTGCCGCTGCGCGCGTGTCATTTTGTTGTAGGCGTCGGGGGAAATGGTGGCGATGGGCACGTGCATGGTGAGCAGGTGGTCCGGGCGGAAGCCGGGGCTCACGTTGAGCAAATCGTGGAGGCTGCGCAAGAGCAATCCGGCGCCGATGAGCGGAACGAGAGCGAGAGCGATTTCAGAAACGACAACGAGATTGTGAAGTTTGCGGCCGGAAAAAGCGCCGCTGCCCTTGCCGCCTTGCTTGAGCGCGGCGTTGACGTTGGTTTTGCGAACTTGCAGCGCGGGCAAAAGGCCGCAGGCGACTCCGGCGAGGATGCACGCGGCGAGAGTGAAAAGAAAAACGACGCCATCGAGATGCGACGTTTGAACTGCAGAGAGGTTGGCGGGAGCAAGGGCGCCGAGAAGTTTCACTCCCGCGGCGGCGAGGGCGATGCCGAGTATACCTCCAACTAAAGCGAGGAGTATGCTCTCGGTGAGGAGCTGCCGCATGAGGCGACGCGAGTTGGCGCCGATAGCGATGCGCACGGCGATTTCTTTTTCGCGGGCGGCGTTGCGCGCGAGGAGCAGATTGACGATGTTGGCGCAGGCGATGAGCAGGACGAGGCCGACAGCGGCGAACAGAACGAGCAGGCTTTGGCGCATTTGCGCGGCGGCGGGATTTTGCAGGGGACGAACGAGGACGCCGAAGCCTTTGTGCTGCCCGGGATAGGCGATGGCGGACTGGCGATTGAGGGATTCAAATTCCGCGCGGGCCTGCGCGATGGTTACGCCGGGCTTGAGACGCGCGATGGCTTCAATTGGGTGATAGGTGTGGTCGGTCAGCGGGTAGTCGCTGTACTGGCCGAGGGGCATCCACAGATCGGACGAATCGAGTACGCCGGAATTGCCGGGAAGCACGCCGACGATGGTGTAACGGAGGCCGTCGAGCGTGACGACGCGGCCGAGCACGCCGGGATCAGAGCCGAAACGGCTTTGCCAGAAATGATGAGAGAGAATGACGATCGGCGCGCTGCCGGGGCGGTCTTCGGCGGGAAGGAAAAAGCGCCCGGCGACGGGTTTGACGCCGAGCAGGGGAAATAGATTCGCGCTCGCGTAATTGATTTTGACGCGTGCGGGCGATTCATCACCGGTAAGATTCGCGCCGGATTCGTCCCAGGAGAATCCGCCCATGGCGGAGACGGTAGTGGCTCGCGTGCGCCAGTCTTGAAAATCGCCGGGAGAAAGGCCACCGAGGGGCACAGCGGGCAAGTAAGTGTTCCAGACTTCGATGAGTTGCTGAGGGTGGTCGTAGGGAAGGGGATGAAGGAGAACATTTTCAATGACGCTGAAGATGGCGGTGTTGGCGCCGATGCCGAGGGCCAGCGTGAGCACGGCAACAGCCGTGAAGCCGCGGGATTTGCGCAGCATGCGGAAGGCGAAGCGAACATCCTGAACGAATGTTTCAAGCCACTGGAATCCCCACGCGGCGCGCACGTCCTCTTCGATCTTCAACGTGTTGCCCAATGCCCGCTGCGCAGCATAGGCCGCCTCCTGCGGCGATAGCCCGGCCGCTCTCTGTTCGTCGGCTTCTAATTCGAGGTGGTCGCGTAACTCGCGCTCGAGGTCGGCCTCCCGCGCCTGACGGCCATACCAGGGAAACCGGGGGAGCCACGATTGAAGCCTGCGCCGGATGGCCATTTCATCTCTCCTCTGCCGGCTCCATCACCCGGCCAATCGAGGCCACCAGTTGCCGCCATTTGGAGTGCTCGGCCAGAAGCTGCTTTTTGCCCGTGGGAGTGACCCGGTAATACTTGAACGCGCGCTTGCCGCCTTGGGGCGTCTCCCACCTGGCGCTGACCCAGCCTTTGCGTTCGAGGCGGTGGAGCGCCGGATAAAGCGACCCGTGCTCCACCTGCAAAAAGTCCTCGGTGGTCCGCTGGATATGCTTGGCAATCTCGTGACCGTGGGCGGGGCCGGGCATGAGCGTGCGCAGGATGAGCATGTCCAGCGTGCCCCGCATAAGTTCGAGTCTGCTTTTTGTTTCGCCGCGTTCCATGGTAGATATGCTACCCTGCTCCAAGCCAGGCATTCAACCTATTGGTGAGGGGAATGGCGACTGAGGCCTCGCAGTCGTGCGAAAGAAGGCCCGGCGCGGGGTTGCTCGCCCAACAATCATCAAGCGGGGGCAATTGGACGATTACGCGCCACTCAAGTAATTCACTCGCTGCAGAAACGGGCCTCACAGCAGAGGTTCCTTGCGAACAAGCGAATGAGAAGCCAAGAGAATGTCATGGGCTGTTGTCGCGGCAGAGAGCGTAGTGTCTAGTTGCTTGTCCTGAATCAAACTCAGTCGCATCGGAGAAGAGCTCGGCAACCGGAGGCTACGCCTGTTGAGGTGGCACGGCGGTGTGTTACCCAAGTGGCGTGCGAATCCCGAACTGGATCCCACTAAACCGGCGAAAATGGACACTTTTTAAGCCGGTGCTAACACTCAAACATGAGGTGACAATTTGGAACCTCAAATGTTTGCGTCCCCTGCATCGCTCCTCCGCATACGCATGATAACGTCCTTTATCATTCATAACAAGTCTCACATAGGACCAGCCGGGCGGCCAGACCGCCAATTTTCGTAAATGACCCAATCGTGCGGAGGCGTGACCGGGGGGAGAGTGTGGCAAAAGACGTTATCACACTCTTGGAAAGCAGTACAGGGGAAGGGATGCCAGGTTCTCGCTCTGCTCCTTCAGACAGCACCATCGATCTCCTTGGCACCATACCGCATACCATCGACGAGTAAATTAACCATTTTTCGCGCGTAGGCGGGCTCTTCGTTGCGACGCCCTCGGCATAGAGCTGCAATCGCACGTAGCAGTTGATAGGCGTCAACGCCGGGCCGCACGGCCTTAGCTGCCACAGCAGCATCCAGCAGAGTTTGGAGTGCGGGCTGCAAACGTTGATTGAAGTACTCTGGCAAAGCGATGTATGCGGGATCGCCTGAGTGAAGTGCTGCAGCAAGACCCCGCTTCGTAGTCAGGAAGTCCACGTAACGCTGCAACCAGCGCGCCAGTGCTTCATCAGGGTTGTACCTGTCGGCGAGCGTAGAAGCCGCTTCTGCACAGGCATCCACTTGCGTTTGAAAGACCGCCACAATGAGGTCCGAGCGCTGCGGGAAATGACGATACACGGTACCGAGTCCAACACCCGCTTTTCCCGCGATCTCGCGGACATGCGCATCTACTCCTGATGTTGCGAAAACCTCCAGGGCCGCTTGCAGCAGCGAATTCAGCTTACGCTTTGCATCCGCGCGCATGCGGCGAGGCTCGGCGGCGTCCGTCTCCTTCTTGCCTACTCCTTGTCTCGTTCTCGTGGCCATAGAATTCGCCCTTGCATACGGAACTGAGTTCCGTTTAGAATATGGAACAGGGTTCCATATTAACGAGAATAACAGGATCAGGCCAAAGGGAAAAGGAGACAATATGCAGAGCAAACCGGTCGTACTCGTCACTGGGGCTAATCAAGGCATCGGCTTTCAAGTCGCGAAAGAAATGGTGAAGCATGGCTTTACTGCGTTGGTTGGATCACGCAACTTGGAGCGCGGCGAGGTTGCGGCGAAGGCAGTTCGTGAGGACGCCCACGCCCTGCAACTCGACGTGACAGATCTGGCTTCGATTATCGCCGCCGCAGAGCGTATTCGGAACGAATTTGGCCGCCTCGACGTGCTCATCCAGAACGCAGCCATTTCGAATACGAACAGGCTGCCCAACCAGTCGGTTGAGGAGTACGCAAAGACAACGCGCCCAAGCATTGTGTCGCTCGAAGAGATGCGTGCGGTATGGGAAACAAACGTTTTCGGAGTCCTGAACGTCTACCAGGCGATGTTGCCGCTCCTGCGCAAATCGCCGAGCGCCCGCATCGTCAACGTGTCAAGTGGCGCGGGATCGCTGGCGAGGAATTCGGACCCGGCCCACTTCGGGCGCTCAAGTTTCGGTCCTGTCTACCCAGCATCGAAGACCGCACTCAATGCCCTGACAATCGCTATGGCGATCGAGTTAGAGCCGGACGGGATTAAAGTCAACGCCGTCTCTCCGGGCTTTATCAAGACCAGCCTCAATAACTACGGAGGCACCGGCACTGTCGAGGAGGGCGCCCGCGAGGTGGTGCGTGTCGCACTGCTCGGCCCGGACGGGCCGACAGGGGCGTTCACGCGTTGGGAAAACGAAACGATTCCATGGTGAAACCTTTCAGAAAGGAGAAAGCAATCATGACCTGGCTACATCTCGTGTCCTACTTTTTCGGGGGTCTATTTCTAACCAATGGGGTGCCGCACTTCGTCAGCGGTACTATGGGAAAACCCTTTATGGAAGCCGCTCGATCCCGGTAAGGGTGGCACTCTCCCGCCAAAGCTCCTCTGCTCGATCCTTGTCGTACGACTCCGCCGACGAAGGGATTTCACGAAGCCCCTCGAAATACTTCCCGTTCGTTGAGACCAGTGCGGGATCGACGATGAGGCGCGCTAGCGCCTTTCCGGACTCTTCAGGCGTGTGAATGTTCTTCACCAAGACCCATCGCAACAGTGGGATTAATCTTGGCAGGATGTTGTGCCACGCAAACCGGACGACCGCCGGATATTCACGAGCAAGCCCGGTCCCCGGCATCAATCCGGGATCGAACGCGTTGGCGGTGATGCCTTCGGGTAGACGATGTGCCAAGCCGTAGGTGAAATAGACATTCGCGAGCTTTGTGGTCGAATATCTTCGGCCACGATCCGCTGCTGCGTCATCGTTCGCCGCTGCGGGTCCAAGGTCGCCCTTGGCGAGAGCCGTTGGCGTATTCCACGCAGGCACCGGGACTGCCATGCTGGCAGGCACCTTTGCCAGCTCTGCGGGATCATGGACGCCGCTGGCGACGACAGCAATTCGCGCCGGCTTCTCCATCAACGGCACCAGCAGATTGACGAGAAGGTAATGACCAAGGTGGCTCACGCCGAAGGTCGACTCGAAGCCATCAGCGGTGAACGTCCGTGCGCCTTGCACAGCGGCGTTGCAGACGAGACCGTGCAGGGGAGGAAGATCCGCCGCCTTCAGCCTGTCATCCAGCTTCGATGCGAACGACCGCACCGATGCAAGCGACGCCAGATCAAGAGCCATCGTCTCGACTTTTGCCCCCGGTCGCGCAGATTCACGCAGCATTTCAACCGCCTTCTGTGCACGCCCCGGGTCGCGGCAGGCGATAATCACGTGCCACGGCGGTGACGCGGAGAGCAGTGCGCTCGCGCAGCCGTATCCCAGACCGGAGTTACCGCCGGTGACGATTACGGTCTGCCGGGGCAGCGAGGCAGGCCCCGTATCATCGTTATTTGTGCGCATTGATCCCATCCCGGTCTTCTGTGTCAAAGCTCACACCCTCACCTATTATAGTGCTTGCTTCAAGGTAGGCGGAAGAGCCGAGAAAGCGGTAGTCTGAAACGACACGATTCTTGCACGATACTCTCAGATCGAGGCGGGCACCTTGCATACGGCTTCTGAGCCAATGAATTCTCCGGAAGCGGACGAACGAGGACAGCGTCTATTGTCAGAACTCCGCCTCCTGCTGATGCGGCAGGCTGCAGATCCGTTCTGATTGACACCGGTTCCCGGCCTCACTCTAGCGCGTTCCGCGGCGACTTCGCCTTGCATGATTGCCGGGCTCTATGCGCCAATGGTCTGCATCATTGCGCAAGGCAGCAAGCAGGTAGTGGTAGGAAACTCGACCCTTGACTATGACACAGGCAAATACTTGGTCAGTTCTGTCGATCTACCGGTTTCAGCGCGGATAACGGACGCCACACCGGAGAATCCTTACTTGGCTGTGGCGCTTGTCCTCGAGCTAAAGCTGTTAGCAGAAGTGGCGTTGGACTTGCCGAAGGGGAGCGAAGAGAGGGGCCTGCATCGCGGGATCGCCGTAGGCTCTCGCTCCCCCCAATTGCTGGAGGGATTTGTGAGACTCCTGCGCCTGCTGGAGTCTCCTTCGGATGTCGCTCCACTTGCCCCCCTGATCCTGCGCGAGATTTACTATCGTCTTCTTACTGGACAACAATCTGCTTTCGTGCGCCAGATTGCCCTGACCGAATGCCGGCAACCACAGGTGCTCAAAGTCATCGATTGGATTCGCCATAACTATGCGAAGCCGTTGCATATCGATGCTCTGGCGCGGCTGGCGAGCATGAGTCCGGCATCTCTTCACAGGCAGTTCAAGGCGTTGACCGCGATGAGCCCACTGCAGTATCAGAAGCAGATTCGTCTGCAGAAAGCTCAGCAAATCATGCTTTCGGAAAGCAAAGATGCGGCTTCTGCCGGCTACGCAGTGGGTTACGGTTCGCAATCGTCCGCCCTTGCCAACTAAATCGACAATGACCCAGTGGCCCTCCCTCAGTTGAAGCTGATCCAACTTCAGACCCACGACTTCCGAGCGTTGCAATCCACATCCGAGCAGCAGTCCAAGCATTGCTCCATCTCGCCGTCCGCGCAGAGTGCCTTGCGACACTGCGTGCAATAACTCTTGTGCCTGATTGCCAGTCAGCCAATTGCCGATCTTCCGGCCAAGCCACTTGACTCCCTTAACTCGTCGGATTCCAATCGCCAGTTCAGGGCTGAGCCATCCGCTCTCAGCAGACTCATCGGCCAGTCGCCGGATCGCGGCAAGATGAAGGTTGATCGTAGCGGCTGACAGGCAAAGACTTTCTAAGAACGACCGGTACTGCACCACAACGGACCGGTTAAACGCTAATCGAGGCGTGTCGCAATACCAAGCAATGAACCGCTCGATGGCATGCTGATAGCTTCTCCTGGAATGAACAGAAGCAAGGGTATTGAGCACGGCCGCTTTGGATTGTTCCAACTCAGGGATTGTGAGGCTCGCTGTGCGACCGAAAGATTTGCGTTGCCGTTTTTTGGACATAGGTAGCGGTTCCTTTTAACCGCCACCAAAGTTCCGTCCTAATGAAGGCTGAACACGACTGAGCCTGATTGGCTCCGCATTACATTCGTCAAGAATCGAGTGTTGTTGATGAGAACGTCCTTTATGTCCGGTTATCCGGTAGCGCCAGGCCCGCCGTGTTTCTCGTGCGTGGATCTCCCCGTCCCGTTCTCTAAGCCAGCGACCATCGAGCCACCCTTCTTGTGAAATCTGCCGGAGGGCCGGTCTTTGCGACTTCAAGCGGCGGCCCGGTCACAGTTGCTTCGACGCTTGAAGGTGTGACCATCCCGGAGATTGCCTCCGCATTGCGCGAAACCAATGTCCGCATGGGTCTGGCAGTGGGCGTCGTCGCCTTTCCTGGCAGTCAACGTGTCTTCGAGCGCCGCCCTAAACCTAAATCCTACGCTGCACCCACGGCATGGGTGGAAACGCAAATCTTCTCGAAAAGCGTCGCTGACCAAGTGGTCGGTTGTGCCACGTAACGCGATTTCCCCCATAGCAGAACCGAAGAGCTCACCATATCCCCGAGCCCCCTCAGGCCACTGACTCGGGTTATCCCGTGCTTGGTTGATTCCTGCCCGCGCCCCGCGCGGGGCAGGGTCACGTCAAAGTCCTGCCGATATGGAGTGCGGAAGCTTGCTCCCGCTTTCTGGGCCGGCAGCTTGCTACCGGCCAGAGCGCGCCAGCGAGCCGGCGCGCCGAAAACGGCAGGAAGCTGCCGCACTCCATAATCCGCCCCGATCGTCGTTATCCTGTTATCTTACAGTTGTGGGACTTTGACGTACCCCTGCGCGCAGGGTGCGCCCGCATCGTGCGCGAGTACACGTATGCGTTCGCGGCCCTCAGCCCTCACGACGGCACGCTCGACACCTTGGTTCTGCCCGAAGTGGATAGTTTCGCCACGTCCGTGTTCATGGCCGAAGTCGCCCGGCGGCATCCGCAGGAGGATATCCCGATGGTGCTGGATGGAGTGGGATGGCGCCGGGCCAAGGACTTGCGCATTCCCGAGAACATGCGCCTGCTGCCCCTGCCACACTACCGTCCAGAGTGGAGTCCGGCGGAGCGTCTCTGGGAAGAGATCCGGGAAAAGTGGTTTCCCAATCTCGCGTTTGACAGCCTGGCGGGCGTCGAAAACCGCCTCGTGGAGGCGCTGGCGGCCTCAGAAAACAACTTTCACCACGTGGCCCCAACAAACGGATTCAACTGAATAGTTAGTATCCATATAAATGCGACTTAGTGTCGGAGGGCCTTTGGCGCCTCAATGTTTTTTGGCGCCAATAACGAAACAGACCGCGAACGGGTGCTCGACGGGATAGGGCCCTAATTGCAGGTAGCGACGCCCTTTGGGGCGGCACATGCCGGGCTCAAGCGGCTGCGGAAAAACGTGTAGCGGCGGGTTCACCCCGCCATTCGCACGTTGCAGGGATTGACGTTATGGCGACGTAAAGTCGCCGCTACGTCGCCTATCCAGGTTTTTTCCGCCGCCTCTCAAGCCCGGCGCTACACCCGAAATTAGGACTTTACCCTCGACTGGGCTGGCTTTCATTTTTTTGACAGATGTGCTGCAGCACATTTGTCAAATGTCACGTATTATGTGGTGTAAGTCCGTAAAGACATTCACACAGGGTCTGGAGTTGGCGATTTCTGCCCATAATTTGCTGGGAGTCCGGGGCTGATCCCTCCCATGCTGGTCGAACCTTTCACTTGCAGAGGTTCGACTCTGTTTGCACTCATCTTCAAACCTCCCCGCGCCCTCAGGCGTCGTCGGGAGGGACCGCTGGCGGACGAGCGTGCCCGTTCTTGGGCTCAACTTGCGGAGGGCGGAGTTCCCCGCTCCACCCTCCGACCTGCCGCATTTTTCCTGCTGGATTTCGCTGCGCGAATCGATCTGACGGGCGACCAGAAAGTCTCCGCGGAGCAGATCGAAAAGGCAGATGACGATGGGGCTCACCGCAAGAGACCCTCAGAAGCCCGACCGTTCGAGCCCTATGGTTCGCGCGAGACGTTTCGATCTGTCGCTAGTGCCTGGCTGCGCTTTCTGGGCCGCTGGCAACCGCCCCAACTCCCACCTCCGCCTGATGCTGATCTCATTAGGGATTTCGCCCTTTCCCTGCGGCAAGAGCGAGGCCTTCCCGAGAGTACCATTACGTTGCGGGTTCGTCAGGAAGTTCTTCGATCGCTTGGCGAGTCCGCCGGCCACCTTACACGCGGCTCGCCTGAAATAAGTGGAGGAGGTTTAGGTTTGGCAGGGACGCCAAGGTACACGCGGAGATCCCCTCGCGCCTACGTCGAAGCCTTACGGGCTTTTTTCCGCCGCGCCGAGAGGCGCGGGTGGGGTGCTCCCGGAATCTCCGCCGCCATCACGGTACCCCGAATCGCTCCTTATCGAGGATTCCGTCCCGGCGGCCTCTGGCCCTCGGTAGGACCGCAGGTGCGAGCGTTGGGGATTCGTGTCGAGCCCCCAGGACCTCCTGGCTTGCGGCACGCCTGCGCCGCCCGTCTTTTGTCTCCAGGACTGTCTTATAAGCAGATCGCAGATCACTGGGCTCACCGCCGTCTGGAAGCGACAAGGATCTACGCCAAAGTTGACCTCGCCCGGCTGCGGAAAGTTGGGAATTTCGACTGGGGATGTCTCCTCTGAAACTCTCTCAAGCCGTCCGGGAATACGTGGAGCGCAAGCAAGCACTGGGTATGCGTTTCCATCCGGAAGCGGTCATGTTGCAAGGGTTCTGTCGAGCGCGGGGAGAGGAAACGGCCCTCGTCGATATTAGGGAAGACCAGATCTATGCTTATCTTCGCGGCCAGGGACCGCTGACCCGCTTCCGGCAGCGTAAACGGGACGTTCTCACCGCCTTCAACCGGTTCGTCGTGGGGCGTCAGCACACCCCCTCTTTGCCCATCCCCCAGTTGCCACCGCCTAAACTGCCCAGTTTCGTTCCTTATATCCTCAACCGGGAGGAGTTGCGCCGTCGGCTCGAAGGCGTTCCGCATCATCGCGGAGCAAAAAAGCTTCAGCCCCATACCTTGCGCGTGGCGCTGCTTCTCCTTTACGGAGCGGGGTTGCGAATCAGTGAGCTGGTACCCCTCACTTTGGCCGATAGCGACTTGTCCGCCGGATTACTCAACCCGCGGGACACCAAGTTCTACACTGCAGTTGGCCCATCCGACCCAGAAAGGCCAGTCCTGGGTTAACGTTATGGGCAAGGGCCTCAAGATACGACCCTGTCCCTCGTGGCCGAAGACCGCCGGTGAACTCCGTCTCCTCCTTGCAGGCCGTGCGCTTTTTGAACACGTCTTTCTCAATCGCCGCGGCCAACCCCGGACGAGATTCGCAATCCACACTCTCGTCAAACGCTCTGTCCGGCGAGCCGCCCTGAAGATGCCTTCGCTGGCTACCAAACGGATCAGTCCACACACGATTCGCCACACGGTAGCCACTCACCTCTTGCGGTCCGGCGTAGACATCAACACCATTCGAGGTGGGCTCGGCCATGTCTCCCTAGATACAACCCACATTTACGCGGAGAGTGAATTCGAGGCAAAAGCCAAGGCCCTCGCCCAATGTGAAATCCCTGGACCCAAACCGAGCAAACCCTGGAAGCAGGACGCCAGCCTGATGGCCTTTCTGCGCAGCCTCTGCGTGAAGGAATGATGCGGCGCTCCGCCCACCCTCAACTCATACCGCTCCGACACACGCAGGCTAGCCGTCACATAATCTCGAACACCATAATTTGATCGGATGCGGCTCTGGTTCAACTCAGACCCTGCCGCACCCGACGCAGACCCCGGAGTCCACGAGAACGCCATTACCCTCAGCGAGGCGTTTCATGAGGAGATCGACCAACACCGCATTCCCGTGGAACGGGAAGCCATTGCGTGTTTTGCTCAAGCACCCGGGACTTTGGATTTTTGCGTCTGGCTGGTAAGGAAAGGTTGGACACTCAATGGAACTCAAGCCCGTGTCCCTCTGTTCGGGCTCCACGGCCTCAGTCGGCAATGAGGTGCGAACGATTATTCCGCGGATGGATTTTTTCGCCGCAAGCTTCAACATTGGCTACGGCAAGTGAAGGTTGTATGGCCCGAATGCCCTGCGGCCATACCGGAAGATGGCCGGGCGCTCGTTGCCCGGTCTTCCAATTTGACTCCCGCAATTCAGAGCGCAAGAAAGCCTAAAACTGGATCCGCCACCACGTTGCTAACCTGAGCCCCAGCAAGAAAACCCCCACCCCCACATCGGCTTGTCGCGTTCTCTTTGTTGTTTCTACGGACTCGCGGCGGCAACAGCGCCAAGTGCTCCGCCGAATTGGAGTATTCCTTCGATATGAGCACAATCGGGACAAGAACGGCCCACGGTGATCTCCCGAATGGGCAGCGAGACCGTGCGGTCACTTTCGCGGTTCGCTTCTCGTCAAAGTCCCCGGCGGGGCGGAACCCTTGACGATTACTAAACACGCGTCAAAAGGGGCGCCCTTTTGCGGTAGGTTTTAAGGATTGACCTCATCCCGCGACAGAAAGGAGCACCGTCAATGGATAGCACCAAGTACGTTGGCATGGACGTCCACAAAGACACGATCTCGATTGCCGCGATGATTTCCGCCGGCAAGGTGGTGATGGAGTCCGTCCTGAGAACGAAGGCTCTCACGAAGTAAGGCGGAAACAATGACAACGGCCAGCGTTGCCGGCCGAATGATAGTTCTTCTGACCCCAAGTTCCTCCTTCTGGGTCGTGCTCATTCGGAATTTGCGTGTTCGAATCCGGAGCAACCGATAACATAAAACCGACCGCCGCTGAATGCAATCGTCCGGTTGGGTTTTCGCGTTTGAACGCCTCAGCAAGCATGGAAGCCGCCTGTTCTATCGCCCCTATTCGACAAGGAAGTATTCTCCTGCAGCAATAGCGTTTGGAAGCACTCTTCGAGTTGCAAAAACATGCCGGAATATGCGCGCGGCAGGATGTGACCGCGGATCGACACCGCCCGACGATGTGCCTATACACCGCCGTTATCGCAGGTGTATGCTGTGAGCGCTTGGCGGTACACTCAGAGCGGTTGTTAATAACGGCAGTGGGAGCAGACGATGACCGCGGGCCAAATTTCTCGACGACACTTCCTGTCTTCCGCTTCGCTGGTCACGGCTGGACTCGCGACTCCTCGCTTTTGGATGCAAGGGCATCTCGATGCTGTAGATGAACGGAACCCTCTCAAGGAATTCGACTACAGCGACGTGACGCTGGCAAGCGATCTCCACAATCAGCAACTTGACGAGAGACTTTCTGTCCTCACGGGATTGAGCGAACACAGCCTGCTCAAGCCCTTTCGCAAGATGTGCAGCCAACCCGCTCCAGGCGACGAATTCGGGGGCTGGTATCTCTATGATCCAAAGTTCGACGGGCGTTCGCTCGACCCCGGTTTTGCTCCTGCCGCAACCTCCGGGCAATGGGTCTCCGCTCTGGCGCGCGCCTACGCGATTAATGGAGAGGAGAAAGTTCGCGACAAGGTTCTTCGACTGAATCGCTTGTATGCGAAGACAATTTCGGGAGATTTCTACGAAAACAATCGCTTTCCCGCTTACTGTTACGACAAGTTGGTCCGCGGACGCTGGGACTCGCATCGGCCGGCCGCCGACCCCAATGCAGATAGCATCCTCGACCAGACAACCGACACGGCGTTGCCTCATCTCCCCGGGGAAGGCCATCGAGCACGGCCGGAGTTGGCGGCCGGGAAAGGACGAAACCTACCCCCAGGACGAGTCGTACACCATATCGAGAACCTCTGATTTAAGGTGGCACGCAGGTCCGGATGCACAAATGGAGGACCCCATGAGCGGTAGATTCTTGAGCCAGATGAGACAGGAGAGTATTAAAGGCACAAACCTCCGCCGAAGCGCACCGATGACGTGCCTCGTGCTCTTAGCAGTCACATGGCTTGTTCCTTGCAGCCACATGGTCGGAGCGGACTCGAGTTTTGAATTTACGGCTACGGAGAAAGACTTCAAGCTCTACTTTCCCGCGTACTTGGCCAACGGGTTTTTTACCACCACCACATCCTTGCGGGGAACGGATCCAGCGCCTTCCTATATGGTGGCCTTCATGGACTACACTTCCGGCGATGTCTCGCGGCCGGCGGCCATCCCGAGCTGGGCAGAAATCGACTATTTCGATGGAAGTGCATGGCTGAATCAAAGCCCCATCACTCCGGTCGGATTTCGCGATTACCGGCAGAACCTAAATATGTTCGATGGACGCATCGAGACCCACTACACGTGGGTTGATGGAAGCCGAAGCAGCCTGATTGAGGTGAATACCTTCGTCAGTGAGGCTGCGCCCCACCTCGCCTGCGCCAGCCTCACGTTGACTCCCGGTTTCAATGGCCGCGTGCGCCTACGGTTCACGTTGCGGCCCCATGCCGCCCCACGCAATCGGCTCGCGATGGCAAAGCTTGGCGGCGCGGCGCTCGAAAAGGCCGTCGCTGACATGCACGCCAAGTTGGTACTGACTGACCCGACAGCACCCGAACGTGCACAGGGGGAGAGGGTGACCGGTCCCGTGGTGGAGAGTCCCACCGCGCCCGACCGCGCGGCGCTTTGGTACCCAGGGGAATTACAGGTTCAAGCCTCGGGTGGGGATGCGGGTCAAACCTTGATATGGATTACTGGCCGCGGAGCCGGAGGGCTCGAGATGGCGGAAGCGGCAGCGGTTGAACTGCCTGGCAATCTGAAACCTGTACAGGCCAAGCTTTCCCGGTCAGGGCAGTTGGTTGAGCTGGAAATCGCCGCCGACGTCCAGAAGGACAAGACTTACACTTTCACCAAGTATGTTGCGGCGTCGCGCGAAGGCTGGGGTGGTCTCAAGGAAGCCGTTGTCGGGTGGGCGGGAGATGCGCGCAAACAAGGCATCGCGGGCCTACTCAGCGATCACGAGGCTGCCTGGCATAAGCTCTGGAAAGCGGACATCGTGGTGGAAGGCAACGATGAAATCCAAAAGGTCATTCACGCCGACTTGTTCAGTTTGCTCGAAAATTCTACCCAGGAAACCCGCTGGGCGATGCAAGGAATGGGGCTAAGCCCTTACTATATGGGCCACGTATTCTGGGACAGTGACTCCTGGGATTTTCCCGCTCTCGTCTTGCTTCACCCCGAGAGGGCAAAATCGCTTGTCACTTACCGGTTCCACACCCTCTCACAGGCTGAAGCGCGCGCCAAGGCGCGAGGATACAAAGGGGCGATGTATCCCTGGGAGTCTGATCCTGAAAAGGGGATTGATTTTACTCCGGCGATCGCGGGTGCCTTTGCCGAGCGCGAGATCCACGTCAACGCCGACGCAGCGATCGCGCAATGGCAATATTATTTGGCAACAGGAGACCTGGAGTGGCTCCGTCAATACGGTTATCCGGTGATTCGCGACGTGGCTGAGTTCTGGACCAGCCGCTCAACCTATAATGGTCAAAAGGACCGTTACGAGATTCTGCATGTCACCTCCCCCGACGAAGCTTACAACGATGTTCCGAATGACGCCTTCACCAATGGCGCAGCGCAAAAGGCCTTGAGGGTAGCGGTGCAATCGTCGCGCGCGTTGGGCTTGGCTCCGGACCCAAAATGGGAGGAAGTCGCCCAGAAAATGTACATCCCATTTTCCCAGAGCGAGCAACGCCATCTTGACTTCGACGAAACGGTCCCGCATGACAAGAAAACCTGGATGGGCAGCTCGATCTCGTGGCTCGCCTATCCCCAACTCGACCTCTCCATGAGCAATGCAGTGCGGAAAAACGACTTTGACTTTGCCATCAAAGCGCTAAGCGACCTGACCCCCGATGCGAACGACATGGTGCCCGTCATGCTCGGGATCGAAGCCGCGGAATTAGGCGATGCGGCGCAGAGCTATAAGTGGCTGGAGTTCAGCATGGGCGGCTTCCTTAAACCCCCGTTCGACGTGAGGAGCGAAACGGCCAAGAACAATGCGATCTACAATCTGTCGATCTCAGCTGGGTTTCTAGAGAACTTCCTATACGGCTTCACCGGGCTCCGATTCACCGAACAAGGGCTGGCATCCGCTTACCCTGCGATTCTGCCCGCCGCTTTCAAGAGCGTGACATTGAAGGGCATTTCGCTTCACTCCCAGCGATTCGATTTTATTTTGAGGCGCGACGAAACCGGAAAGGTCCAGCTAATTCAACGGCCTTCGATTCCGTAGAGAGATCCGGAAAAACGTGAATGGCGACTGGTTGACCTCTAAAACGGGAGACCTAAATAGCGATCTTGAACAGACGGGGCTTTGTGAAATGGGCTGGAACAGCGACCACCTCATTATGGGCAAGTGTAACGCAGCTTAAGGCGCGAGTCAGGTCGGGGGATTTCAAAGGGGAAGCGACTGCTACGCCTAATTCCGGCGGGCCGCTGGCCGGAGCGGCGTCCCTCGATGCCACACCGGAGGAAGTCTATCGGCTGCTGGGTTTTGCTACGATGAGCGGCGAAGACCCGCTCAAGCTATGGCAGCGCCTGAAAAACACGGAGAATTGGAGGGTCGGCCCTCTGTCACCGGATGGCTGGTCCGGCAGCGTTTTTGTGGCCGATGACGCTGACATCTTCGCTTTTCGAACCCTTTCACTCCCAGATGCCTGGGTGAAGGACGCTCCCTCCGGAAAACATGCTGAATACTGCGCTCAGCATTTCGAGGGGTGGTGGTCAGGCTGGGCCGGCATAGAACAACCCGGCACCCATGGGATACCCGGATGGTGGAAGTTCGTCGGGCCGAAAGCGTGGGACAACTCTTACGCACGCTTGGTCTGGCAGATGCCCGATGGCGGGCCGGAAGTTACTTATGAGTGGGTACAGACCGAGAAGAATGAAGTCGTGGGACGTCTGACGCACTCTGCACCCGCCGCGATGGTGCTGCAGGGCTACATACCCTGGGATTCTGCACCCCCTGAGTTCTCGGTGCTCTACTCGGAAGGGCCGGAGCGGCGCTTCTTGGGCGGGCGTTCGTGGATTCCAGGAACGCGCGACGGCATGCGATGGGTGCTGGCATTGAGTGCAGCCCCCGACGAGGTGGACGGGACAGGCGCGGTGCGATGGCACGGATACTTCCGCAGCATTGAGAAGCTTTATTTCTGCGGACGACAGGGGCAGAGCTACGAGCCTCTCGAGGCGGCGACAAGTGCCTGGCTCGCGCCGGGAAAGATTGATGAGTTGCTGGAAGGCAATCGTGACCGCTATTTGAAATCACGGCCCGAAGGCACCGGGTGGCTGGCCGGCGCTCCCTCTGCCATCAACGACAACCTCGAATGGAGCGAGGTCTATACTCCCTCGCGTCGAAGGACCTACGTAACTGTTAGCAGGAAATGGGCGCAGTCCAATAACTCCGCTCCGGATTTCCTATGGGACAGCTTCTTCAGCAGCCTGCTGGTTTGCCAGGAGGACGAAAAGAAGTCCTACGACCTGATTCGCGATATCACCTCCTGGCAAAACGATCAAGGGATGTTCTGCCAGTACGGCCAATGGCCGACCCACCCGGACCGTTGGATTTTCCCCGCCGCGTGGGGACATACGCAGTATCCCATCGGGAGCTTGTTAACGGCGAAGATCTATCTGCGGCGCCCGAATCGACAGTTCCTCGAAGAGATCTACCCGCGCCTCGTGAAGAACCAGCGTTGGTGGTTTGCGGATCGGGGAGACGGACAACCGTGGCGAGATGGCAACAAGAACGGGCTGCTTGAGCTGGGCTCGAATTACCCGGACGAGATCCCCTACGAGGACCGTGCGCAGACAGCCTATTTCGAATCGAATGACGATAGTCCCCAATGGTGGCATGTCGCTCGCTATAACGACCAAACCCAGACGTTGGAGCAGGACACGGTTGAACGAAACTGCCTATACGCCATGGATTGTTGGATTCTGGCTTGGATGGCGAATCAATTAGGCAAACCGGCAGACGCCGCGGCTCTCACCGCTGAGCATCAGCGCATGGTCGAAACAATCAACCGCCTGCTCTGGGACCCATCCCGCGAGTGTTACTACAATCGTCATTGGGATAACTTCGCCGGTGATCCGTTTTTTCCTCAGATGGGTCCAGACATCTTCTTCTCGCTGCTGGGGAAGGTGGCTACACCCATGCAGGCTGGGGCGCTGCGGAGAATTTTCCATGACCCGAAGAAGTTTGCCGGGGAGTGGATATTGCCCACGATCAGCCGTGATGATCCTTTATTTCCCCGGCAGGACTACTGGCGCGGCAAGATCTGGCCGCCGCACAACTGGTTGTTCTATCAGGGATTGAAGTTGTACGAATGGGACCACGAGGCGCGACTGCTGGCGGAGTCTTCCGCCAAGATGTTCTTGACGGCGTGGCGCGACAAAGCCGAATGTCATGAAAACTTCAGCGCCATTACCGGTGAAGGAACGGGACAAAGCGATCCCCACTATACCTGGGGTGCGCTGATGGCCTTGCTGGCCATCGAGGAACTCATCGACGTTAACCCATGGAACGGACTCCGCTTCGGTAATCTGGATCCTGTGGCGCCAGCCAGTATTCGACGCTATTTCGTCAGCGGATCACTTTACGATGTCACGCAATCCTCGGATGGGCTGGAGGTCCAAAAGGATGGCCAACTCCTGTTCGCTGCCAACGCGCCAGTCGAAATTCGTCAGGTGAAGTTCGAGGGCGATCAGGTCAAGTTCGAGATACGCGCCGGCAAGCCACTAAAAATCCGCATCCGGAACAACCCCGCGAGAGATTTCCCCGCTGGCCTGAGCAGGGCGTGAATTGTGCCAGGCAATCGATTCACGGAAGGGAATGAAGCTTCGCTCGTCCTGGCTATGGGCCTTCATTGAACCGTATGTTTTCGAGAGGCTATTCTTATGACGCTTGGTCCAAGCAAACCTCACCGCGCAGCCGGTCTGCTGTCTGCGGCCCTCATTTTGATCTTCTCGACCTTGGTCTCCCCACAAGAGCAGCCGGCGCCGACTCGAGTCGGCTCTCTCACGAATGTTATTCACTACCGCTCCGGTCCGACGTGTTTCAAGGACTTGGCCTCGCATTTTGGCGTCTTCTGGGCCGACCAGATCTATGCCTTCCCGGATTCGCATTCCTCGGTCGATCCCAGCGAGGCGGCCTTCCTGACCCATGGCTGGGGACAGAAAGTTGTGAGTGAGCTCGTCGAAAGTCTCGGTGTGGGCCCGCAACTCGTGACGGCTCTCTATGGTGATGACTCAATCGTCTTCACGCCGGCGCTTTTGAACGCGCGAGTAACCATGATTGACGGCAAAACAGTTGCCCCGATTAACGCCATCCATCGCGACTGTTTTCCGTACGGAGTGACCGAAAGCCAAGCCTACCCGGAACGAGTTACCGTTTCGGCCACTACCGTTTTCGCGGATCTTGACACTATCATCGTCAGATACACGGTGCAAAATGATGACCGGCAGGCTCATGAGATCCAAGTCGAGTTGCTGGGTACGACCAGAACTGACGCAAGAGAGAAGAAGATCCAATACGATTCGGAATCTGGCCTCCAGGCGCGTTATCACACACCATTTGCCGTTTGGATTGAGGAAAATACGGAATGGAACAGCCCGGCGGTTTATCTCGGTCCACCGGACCGTGAAGTGGATATCTATTGGAGCATCCGTTCCTCCCCTCGGCCAACGGAGGTGTGGATCGAAGACGCCGCCGGACCCCAGGGCGGCCCGGAGAGAACCCGCGGTGAGCTGAAACGAGGCACGGTGGGAGCGTTGCGTTACGTCGAGAAGTTTGACCCGATTACCGTGTCTCCGGGTGGTTCTGCGCAAATCGTCGCCGCGGCCGGGTTTTCGTTCGAGCAACCTGACTCGGCGGTGTACCGAGCGGAGAAAGCTCTTTCCCAAAGTGGGCCAGAGGGCGGTAGCGGGCCGGTCGATGCCGCTCGATGCCGCTGGGAAGAGATTTTTGACAGCCTCCCGCCGCTGCCTGCGCGTTACGCCCGCTACCAGAGGCTCTACCAGCACGCCGCGATGACTCTGGTAATGGATGAGTATCAGGGCCGCGGGCGATGGCTGGACAATCGAACCGCCAGCTACGTCACACGAAGTGTTCTGCCGGCGATGGGGTTTTGGGATACCTGTTTCACCTCGATTGGCATGCGAGAAATCGATGCGAAAAAAGCCGAGGATCTCATCCACGTCCTGATTGATCATCCGTTGCCTACCTCGCTTGTTCCCAGCATCATGAGCGAAGAGGTTCGGACGGGTGACGGCCAAGCGCCCATACTCTCCTGGGCGGCCTGGAAAATCTACCAGTCAACCGGGGATAAGAGTTTCCTCGAAGCCGTTTACCCGGCCTGTGCCCGGCTTGATCGTTTCTGGTTTGACACCCAGGATCGCAATCATGACGGTCTCCCGGAATGGCGTAATGGCGGACAAATTGGCGATAATTCTCCGCGTTGGGACAAGGGTGGGAAGGTTCGGATTAATCTGAATTTGGGAGAGTTCGAGTCGCCTGACCTTGCGGGATTCCTGCTGATGGATCAGCGCTGCCTGGCACGGATGGCTCAAGCGCTTAACAAGCCCTCGGAGGCCATGGAATGGACGAATAAGGCCACTGCCTTGGGCCAAATTCTCGTGGACAAAATGTACTTTTCCTCCGATAGCGCGTTCTGGGACTTAGACATAACTACGGGTGCACCCTGGACCCGGATTGTCACTCCCAACATGTTTATACCGCTGTGGGCAGGGGTGCCCTTGTCCCCGACCCAGGCCGATGGCATAATCCGCACGCACATGCTGAATCCAAAGGAGATGAACGGCGAGATTCCATTTCCGAGCGTCGCCTACAACGAGAAGAGTTACGATCCCCTCGCTTACTGGCGCGGGATCATGTGGCCACACTTTGCCTACTGGATGGTTGAGGCCCTGCAGAAGAACGGCCATCCCGAGGATGCCCAGCGTCTGGCGAACCGCCTGCTTGAAATCCTGGCGCGCTCGGAATACCTCCACGAGTGTTATGAATCGAAAGGCGGCGAGCCGGCCGGAATTCCCGAATACAACTGGACTGGCGCGGCCACTCTAGAACTCCTCTTGGATCGTTGGAAGGATCCTCTCTAAGTAATGCCCACCGCTGCCAGGGATTGCCCAACGAGGTGAACGGACACGCCGACATCGTTGCTGACCTGCAGCGACCGATCCGCAGATACCTTCACCTTTCTCCCCTTCCAGGATTTAGCGCCGTCAAACTTGAAGAGGCTGCGGGTACTCACCGGTTACGACCAAAAAGCATTGGGTAACTACAACTATTCATATTATTGATGAGGACAAATACTATTATTTATAGACACGGTTGTGTTTAGGCATAAATATCTCATTTGTTATCATCAGATAAGGGACATTAGGCTTTGGCAGACTGATTGCAGCCTCCTATTTTGAAAGCCATCAGAATTCGGTGTCCGATTAAACCAGACAGCATCTGACGTCTATTTTCGAGGCATAAAACCTTTGGAGAATGGATGAGCAGGAGGGGGTAACGATGAGAACTGTGAGGCTGGGTAAGCCCATCGGTCGGTCGCTCTTCCCAGTTGCAGGTATGTTGGTGTTGGTTTTCTCTCTGTGTCCTAAGTCGGCATTCACTCAACAGGTGTCTGGCACCATTACCGGTTACGTAACGGATGAGTCAGGTGCCGTCATCCCGGCAGCGCAAGTTACCGTCACCAATGTGCAGACGGGTGTTTCTACTGAACGCACCACTGAAACTTCAGGTTTGTATATCTTCACAAACCTGATTCCCGGAACCTATACGGTCAGTGTCGTGGCCACCGGCTTTCAAAAGTTTGTACGGGAAAACGTGGTCCTATCCGTGGACTCGACCGTTACCGTCGACGGCCACATGAAGATTGGGCAGATGACGCAGGAAGTGACCGTCAGCGGCGCCCCGCCGGTACTTAATGTGCAGAAATCGGACGTCAGTAACACCCTGCCGGCCGAAGCGGTGGCAGACTTGCCCACTCTAAGCCGCAACGTCTCCTCGTTGGTGGTGTTGGCGCCGGGAGTAACGCAAAACAGTTACCAGCAGGGGGTTTCGGAGTCGCCGGCGAATGGCTTCGAGGCCAGCGCCAATGGGCAGTTTCAAGGTATCAATAACTACCAGGTGGACGGGGTCCAGGACACTCAAATGGGCCTCAGCGGCTATCAAATCATCATTCCACCGGCGGATGGCGTCCAGGAAATGAAGATCACTACCGCCGACTACGATGCTGAACTGGGGCAAGTCGCCGGCATGGTCGTACAATATTCGACCAAAAGCGGCACGAATAAGTTCCACGGCAGCCTCTACGAGTTCAACCGGAACAGTGATACCTTTGCTGCCAACCCCTACACGGAGAAGGTTCCCGGAACAGGACCCGAAGGTAAAGGAACAGGGCCTTCACCCTACAACGAAAATATCTTTGGCGGCAGTATCGGCGGCCCTATCAAGAAGGACAAGCTGTTCTTCTTTGGCGACTACCAGGGATACTATACGGCACAAAGTTCGGCCTTTCTTGAAACGGTTCCCAATACCGACTTCGAGGGTGGAAACCTGACCGCCGCCTTGGGTTCGAAGCTCTGCTTTGATCCTTCCAACCCCACCAATAACGGCGCTTGTGGTGGATCCTTGAGTTCGCCCCTCATGGTTCCAACTACCGAAGGCGGCACGATTCAGGCGCAGCAGAATATGGTTTTCGACCCCACCAGCGGGAACCCCGATGGAACAGGCCGGTCAGCTTTTACCGTGGGTGGCGTTCCTAACATGATACCGAGCGGACGGATCAACACGGTTTCGACGAACCTGACCAATTTGCTGAATCAGAATCTGGGGCACGGCGTACTGAATCAAAGCTTGCTCAACAATAACTTCACCGCCGTGGTTCCGGGGTTGTTCCATAGCAACCAATATGATGCACGTGTTGACATGAATTTGTCGCAGAACAACCGGATGTTTGGCCGGTACTCGATTTTGAATTCGACCCTCAACGACCCATCGATCTTCGGTTTAGCCGGGGGCCCTTCGGCGATCGGCAGCGAGGGCGAAGCTGCCGGCTACCGTGACCAACTTGCGGCTCTGAACTTCACCCACACGTTTACGCCGACTTTGGTTGCCGAATTCCGCATGGGGGTTACCCGATTCGCCCTGACAGGCTATCAGTACGACAGTGCAGCAAGCACGGATAATACGGTTGGCATTCTCGGGGTTAATACCGGCGGACCACTGTACGGGGGTCTGGCTGGCATCACTGTTTCGGGCCCGGCGGGCGGATTCACCATGGGCGATCCATCGGGGCAGGGACTACCGAGATTGAACTACGACACGATATTCGAGTGGGACAGCAACTGGAACAAGCAGAAAGGCCGGAACCAGATCCGGTGGGGAATCGATGTGGCTCGTGAACGTCAGAACTTCCTTACCGTGAATGAGAGTTCCCGCGCCAACTTCCAATTTAACCAGGACGTCACCAGCGATAACGGCATTGCCGGCACGGGTTTAGGGATGGGCACGTTTTTGCTGGGCACCCCCTCTTATTTCGACCGTGCGGTATTTAGTCAGTTGCCGGCCGAACGTGCATGGAGGGTCGCACCCTACCTCGAAGACGACCTGCATCTAACGCCGAAACTGACCCTCAACCTGGGAGTCCGCTACGACTATATGGGTCCCTCGACCACCGCATTTCCGGGAGGCGGAGTCAATTTCGATCCCACTACAGGCAACTTACTTCTGGGCGGTTTGGGATCGGTGAGTAGCAGTGAAGACGTCAACCCCAATTACAAGAATTTTGAACCCCGGGTGGGCTTCGCGTATAAGGTCCTATCCAATACCGTCGTACGCGGCGGATTTGGTCGCGCTTACTACACGGCGCAATACGGTGGGGGCACATTCGGCACGATGTGCTGCAGCTACCCCATCCAAACCCGCGAGGACATTTACCAGCCCAGTAACTACTTCCCGATCGTCTTCCCTGGGCAAACTACTAGCTATGTATTGAACTCCACTCAGCCTCTCCCCCCGGTCCCCGCAAATGTTTTCCCCAGCAACGGCTTGATCCCCATATTGACTGTACCGGGATTAGGCGCGTTTTACGTTCCCTTCCACAACCCGACGCCGTACGTCGATTCCTATAACTTTACCGTGCAGCAACAATTAAGGCCTAACCTTAGTCTGTCCGTCGCCTACGTGGGGAACGTGGGGCGGCACGGCTACGGTTCCTGGGACTTGAACGCACCCATCCCTGGCCCGGGTCCTCTGACCGCAAGGGAACCGCTCTATAGTTCGTTAGGAATAGACTGGACGGGTATAAGCGAGCGCTCGAACAGCCAAAGCGCGAACTACAACAGCCTGCAAATGGTATTGGAAAAACGGTTCACGGGAGATTATTCCATCCATTCGGCGCTTACCTGGCAGAAGGCCTTGGACTTGCCCTATGGAGGTTCTGGCGATCCCTATGATCGCGACCTCTCCCGTGCTCCCGATGGCAACAACCGCACGATCGTCTGGGCGGTGTCACATGAGTGGCACCTGCCTTACGGAAAAGGCCAACACTTCGGATCAACGGCGCCCGGCCTGGAACAGGCTGTGCTCGGGGGATGGGTGTTTAACGGCGTTACTACGATCATGAGTGGTCTGCCGACAAGCATGGGATGGAGCGACACGACCTCGCTGAACAACGCCGGCGATTATGGGCAGCGTCCTGATTTGGTGGGGAATCCCATGAGCGGTATTCCCGCTGGCTTGTGGTATAACCCCGCTGCTTTTGCGGATCCTGCCGCCTGCACGGTTACCGGATTTACGTGTGGTTACGGAAACACCGACAGAGTGGTGATCGGGCCTCACTTCTTCACGGCAAGCTGGTCGCTTTGGAAGGAATTCAGAATCAAAGAGGGCGTTGGTCTCCAGTTACGGTTCGAGTCGTTTAACTTGTTCAATAGTACCAATAAATCGAATCCTGACGGAACCGCTAACGATTCCACCGCAGGGTTGATAACCAGCACCATTGTTCCTATGCGACAACTCCAGTTCGGAGCAAGAATCTCTTTCTGAGGTCGCATCACACCTTCGACTTCGGCGGCCGTCGGTTGCTCGCTTGGATCGACGGCCGCGCTTTTTTCGAAGCCTCTGTCATCAGGTGTGCCGCCGTTGCCTGGGCGGAAGGGCTGCGAAAACGTGAAAACAATGCGGTCTGCTTCCCCAAGCATTTCTTCACGGCTTATGCGCCTTTCCGCTAGAGACTACCAATCGATTTCATCCACCGCCAACCGTGCAAGCCCGCTATGCGGGCTCGGCGCACCGTTTGCCAAATTGACTCCTATTGGGGTTGACCGGGGCCTGCCGTGGGCGTGGCGGTTGGCATCTGCATCATCTCCTGATTGAGTCGACGAGTAGGTTCCTGGGATTTGCGTATTTCCTGAAATGCTGCCCACTCCCGGTCAGCGTCCTCTTTCACCCCGAGCTTGCGGTAGGCCAAAGCAAGCCGATAGTGAACAATCTCGTTCTGTGGATCCGAGCGCTCGGCATCCAGCAAATAATCAACCGCCTTACGAGGTTCGTTCAATGAGGTGAGGGCCTTTCCGAGTCCGATTTGCGCATCAATATAATGTGGGCGTAATTCCAGGGCGCGCGAGTAATGTTGAACAGCATTCTGGAAATCGGTCCGTGACCATGCCACCTCCCCCAATTCATATTCGGAACTCGCATCGGCGGGATTCGCAGCAAGGGCTACCTGAAACTCCTTCTCTGCTTCGGCGCGGCTGGCTTCGCTGGCGGAGTATGACAAAAGAGCCTGACCCAATTCCAAGTGAATCTCAGGAAGGTTGGGATCGATCTCAACGGCCCGGCGATACTCCTGGACGGCGCCAGAGAACTCGTTGCGGCTCATCAGTGACTGCGCCAGGATCTCGTGTGTGCGCGCTGATTCGGGGGCAACCGTAACCAGTGTAGCCAAGGCGCGCGCCGCCAGGTCAGAGTGCACTCGATACGCTGTGTAGAGCGTGTCCGGTTTATTAGGCTCAAGTGATTCAAGAACCGCTACGATTGCAGCGGCTTTGTCGAGTTCTCCGGAAATGTAATAAATACTGACCAGGTCCGAACCACACTGGGCGCGAAGTTTCGCCTCTTGCACGTGTTGGAAGGACTTCTCCAAAAGAGTCTTTGCCTCGTCGAAATCCCCCACTCGCATCTCCGACATGCCGAGAAACGCCTGCGCGTTCACCAAGTCGGGCTTAAGCCTGAGCGATTCCTGAAATTCCTTGACGGCTTTAGGGTAATCACGCTGATTGAAGGCTATGGCGCCCAGGCTGGCTCTGGCCGCGGCATTATGCGGATCTAGGCGCAGGATTTCCTGAAATTCCTCGGCGGCGACATCAAGCTGGTTCGTTTTGAGGGCTTGTTGTGCCCGCTCATAATGGAGCTGAATTCCCCCTGGTTGATTGGTTTGACCCAGCGCCAGCGAGCAAAAAAGGAGTAATGAGGTTACTAAACAGAATTGAGCCAGGGAGAGCGTTTGGTGCCGCAATCTTCTTAAATATGCCATGACAAGTACCTTTCTTCGCAGGACCCCACTGCAGGAATTACCACGACGACGATGGCTCGTGGCCGCCTCGGTCCTTTTCGCTAAAGACGGACTGGGCAGAGAGCCTACAGCCAGCTCCTCTTAGTGCGCTCGGTCTTTTCGCGCCACAATCTGGGGATCGGGCTTGAGCCAATTTCCTTCCCGTGCCAGATAAAAAGTATTAACCGGCACATTGGGATAGCGATCAATCTGGCCGCTGGGCCAGTGGATTTCAATCAGGTCGGCTTGCTTCAAGTCAGCCATTCCGATTTGGACTCTCATGTCGTTGCCTGACAAGTAGCTCTCACTGCTTCGCACATCAAAGATGCGGTGCGCACCGCGAGTAGTGACGGTTATCCGAGCTCCGATGCCGCTGCGGTTACTCTTTACGCCTTCTGCCCGTATCGTCAGCCAGTTGTTTCGGTTCCCACCATCGTTGCGCAATAAGGTCGGAATGTCGTTCTTGTTGATGACCAGGACGTCGGTGTCGCCGTCATTGTCAATATCGGCAAAGGCGGCGCCCCGACCCGAACGGCTCTTCAATTTTCTGAGGCCGGCGGCCTCCGAGACATCGATAAATCTTTTGCCCAGCATGTTCCGCAACATATAATTCGGCTCGGCCCATTTATCCTCGGGACGGACCTTCTCCACTTGCGGGTCCGTATGGCCAAAGGTTACCCAGAGGTCAGCCCACCCGTCATTGTCAAAATCGAAAAACTTGGTTCCCCAAGCGCAGTAATCGTAGCCGATCTGAGACAAACCCATTGCTTGGGTAACATCGTCGAAAGTGTAGGAACCACGATTTTCAAAGAGAGCGTGGCTTTGGTTGATCCAGGTGGCGACGAATATGTCCATCAGACCATTATTGTTAATGTCCCCCACCGTGACACCCATGGTGCCCATGGGATTACCATTTCCGTCGACGGTAAGTCCCGATTCGAAGCTCGCATCTTTGAAGGTACCGTTGCCATTGTTTATGTAAAAGAAATTGGGGCCGGAGTCGTTGACTTGGTATATGTCCTGTAGCCCATTGTTGCTGAAATCGCCGAAGACCACGCCAAAGCCATGGCCGAGATCGGTGCGGATTAACCCTGCCGCTTTGGTCACGTCCGTAAAGGTTCCGTCGCCGTTGTTATGGTAGAGGATACCCTGCTCTCCTTGGAAAAAGTCTGGGGGGCAGGCGATGGGCACTCCTTTCAACTTGCAGGCATTAGGGTCACCCGGTCGAGGAGGAGGATGCTGCCGATCGAATTTGACAAAATTCGCCACGTAAAGATCCAGCCGGCCATCATTGTCGTAGTCCCCAAACGCCGCTCCCATGCTCCACTTTGGGAAGCCCCAATGGGGATCGGCTACACCCGCAGCCTCGGCGACATCAGTGAATGTCCCGTCGCCATTGTTTCGATAAAGCTTATTGGGGCCGAAGCTGGTAAGGTAAATATCCGGAAAACCGTCATTATTATAGTCGCCTACCGCGCAGCCACTGTGCCAGCCCGAATCTCCCAAATGGGCCTGCGCCGTAACATCACTGAAAGTCCCGTCACCATTGTTCCGCAAGAGGTAATCGTGGGGAAGTTTGCCTGTAGCCTCAGACTTGCGCGAAGAACCGTTAACCAAAAAGATGTCTTGGTAACCGTCGTTATTGTAATCCAGGAAACAGGCCCCTTCCCCGTTCACGTCGATCAGGTCCTCGGTCATTTCATCACCGTCGATTATCTTCATGTTGAGGCCGGCCTGCTCGGTGATATCAGTGAAAATAGGTAAAGGAACGGCGGCGCCACCGACGGCCCGGTCGGCGGACTGCACGACGATTCGCGTTCCTGTGGCGACAAGGATAAGGACCGCCAGCGTGCATGCGCAGCGTGCGTAGAACCACTTGCCGGGCCCACCCATCGTTTAACCCCTTTGCGAACTGAAACCTGTACTTTCAGATTATCACGGCAATTCTATCACTCTTCTCCCGAGCAGATTTTCTGAGCCGGGCGACGGCGCGGCGCGCAGGGTCAAACCATGACAGGTCCTGAATGCCGGGAGAGTCGCTCACAAAACGCCCGATATGTTTGCTAATAAAACAAGAATGCAGGGTACTGCGTTGCAAGATGGAGGTGCGATTCTGGCATAGGCGCTCCCCGGCCCCGGGTCGCCTTTGAGTGCAAAATTCCGGGTACGACACCCCGGCGGAGTGTATATTGCTTGCGGTCGGGATTCCCAAAAGGAACCATGGTTGCCGAGGAAAACCCAATGATGAAACAAAGAGTTGCTTGGATCGCACGGCTTATGGTGCCTGCAGCCATTGCCCTTATAGCGCTTTCAGTTTGCGGATACAGGTCGATTAGTGCCGCGCCTCTCGATGCCGCGTCGACTCCGGATACGCAGGCTGAACAACAATCCGCCGCCAAACAAATCTCCGTTCCGCATCCACCGATGGGATGGAACTCCTGGAACAGCTTCTCTAACACTGTGGATTCGAATATTGTCGTTCAGCAGGCCAAGGCAATGATCGCTTCCGGTATGCAAGCTGTCGGATATCAGTACGTGCTGATCGACGAGGGATGGTGGCTGGGAGAACGGGATAAGAGTGGCAACATTGTGGTCGACCCGAAACAGTGGCCAGCCCTGGCTCCCGGCGAGAAAAGCGGAGATATGGCCAATATCGCTCGATATCTTCATGGTTTGAACTTCAAGGCCGGTATCTACACCGACGCCGGAAAATTCGGCTGTAGTTACGCGGGACCAGACCTTGGTCCGCGGAGGCCCAACACCGGGAGTAAAGGGCATTACGATCAAGACTTCCTCCAGTTCGCCGAGTGGGGGTTTGACTATGTTAAGGTGGACTGGTGCGGGGGCGATCACGAACACCTTGATCCCGCGATTCAGTATGCGGAAATAGCGCGCGCTATAGCCAAGGCGAAAGCGGAAACGGGCCATCAGCTTTTCTTCTCGATCTGTGACTGGGGCAACCAGAGCCCCTGGACCTGGGCGCCGGGCATCGGGGGCGTTACCGCGGATATCTGGAGAACCGGCGGCGATATCAGCGCTCCAATCGTTGCCGGTACAGTCAATGCCAACCGCAGGGTTAGTTCGCACAATGTGTTCGTCAGTTTTGACAGGGGTATACATCCCGAGGCGCAACACACGGGCTATTACAACGATCTCGACATGATGGTGTTAGGAATGCCGGGAATGTCGGATGCCGCAAATCGGCTGCACATGAGCCTTTGGGCAATCGCAGGGGCTCCCTTAATTGTCGGGGCTGACGTCACGAAACTCTCCAAAACCGACTTGGCGACCGTGACCAATCGAGAGGTGTTGGCCGTGGACCAAGATACTCTGGGTCTTCAATGTGTCAAAGTTGCCGAGCCAAGAACCGGTCTTCAAGTGTGGGCGAAACCGATGGCCGCCTCCGGCGAGCGCGCATTGGTGCTGCTCAATCGGACGGGCCGTAACGCTCCAATTTCGGTGCATTGGAGCGAGCTTGGCTTGCAGCCATCGTCGAAAGCGACGGTGCGAGATCTTTGGGCGCACAAAAACTTGGGATCCTACACCGACTCTTACACGGGAAACGTCCCTGCCGATGATGTCGTGATGTTAATGATCGCTGGCGTCGCGGGCGAGGCGACCCGATACGAAGCCTCTTCCTCCGCGAGTGTTTTCGTCGGAGGCGCTGCTCCCGACGCTTGCCAAGGCTGCCCTGGCGGTAAGAGTGTGCTTATTGGCAGCGAGAGATCGTTGGTCTTCAAGAGCGTGAGATCAACGGGGAAATTCGCCTACATTAAAGTCGCCTACATCAATGGCGGGAGCACAACCGTCGTCGCTGAGCTGCAAGTTAACGGTCAGAGCCCGACCCATGTCGCCTTTCCACCCACCAGCGACGAGAACACTGTAGGAACCGTCACGGTGGAAGCATCTCTTATTCGGTCCGGGGAGAATTCGCTCACCTTCTCGTGTCCCTGCAATGCCGGAATCGCTCTCGATTCGGTTTCGCTGTCGTCGTGGTGACTGGACTCGCTTGCTCGCGCGGCCTCTGCGTGTAGGCCCAGCGGCATGTTTCCCCCCGCCACTTCAAAAGCGGCGCGGCCATCGCCGACGGTGACTTCACCTCGGGGAGAGCTGTCAACGCGGAGTTTCACTGCGCTTCGCGCACCTTGCTCTTAGCGTTGATCCGCCTCACAAGGGATTCAAGGCCGTCGGATCGAGTCCTTTCTCTGCCTCCTCGACCATATGCTCCCCGAGAAGGTCCCAGCTAACAAAGTGCCCTCCGGCGAGCGGCCCCCCGTCATCGGGGTTGTAGCACTCGTTCATTCCACCCGTTTGTACGAGGTCCCGCCTGAGAAGATCCTCAGTCTCTCCGCCAAGCTTTCGAGCCTGGTCCAAATAACCATAATTCATCATCCCATGCATCATCAGGTACGAAGAAATCACCCAGACCGGACCACGCCAGTAGCCGCGGGCTGGGTCGTAGAGGGGTTCGTCCGCGGAAATCGTTCGAATGCCTTGCGGCGCCCAAAACTCTTTGGGATTGAGGAGGTGTTCTTCGATCATTCGTTTCGCCTGGTTGCCCGTGGCGATTCCCGCCCAAAGTGGGACGAAGTTGGTCCACGTCTTAATATGCATGGGTTTTCCCGTGCGGGCATCAATGTTCAGGAACATTCCCTCGGTCTCCGACCACATCCCGTCCCGAACACGGTTGCGCAAATCGTCTGCCTTACGCGCATAGTCTTTGGCGTCTTGCGTGTAACCGAGTTTTCCGGCCAGCAGCGCCATGGCACGGTATTCCCGGTAGAGATAGCACTGGAGATCCACCCCCTCGGTTACCTGGGCCGGCTGGTCCAGCACCGCCGGATTATTATCCACGCCGCTTTCCACACCGTTGAACCAAAGAAAGAAGTCGTCGCGGGCCCGCCGGCCGTTTTCCCAGAATCCCAGCGTCTCGCCGAGTTGCTTGTACCATGGCCGCAGCCACTCCGCGCTCGCTGCGGTCAGCGCCGCCCTGTAGGCTGCCTGGGCAAGAAATGGCTTGCACATTTCCGGCAGCGCCCAGAGGCCATCGGGAGCGATCTCGCGTGGAACGTAACCACTTTCATTGGCGTTTTGGCCCACAAACTCAAGGAAGTCCTCTACCGAATTCTCCAGGGGCTCGGCCGAGGTTTTGTCGTAGCTGAGCGCCGCCCCCATGAAGTATGAATCCCAATCGAAAAGTTGGAAATATGGCCCGCTCGGGACCAGATAGGGGTGCTTCAACAAACCCTTCGGCGGCTTCACGATGCCCTGTTTCACCTTGTAGCGCTCGAATAACTGCGTCAAGTCGGGTTTATCACGAGCCGGGGCAAGCGCGGCGGAGGCAGCGCTCAAGGTCGCAACGGCAACAAATTGCCGCAACCATCGGGGGGAAGACTGGAAACGAAGAAAGGGAAGCAACATAGGCTGTTGTCTTAGGATCTCTGCTCTTACGTTTTGGACTGCAACCCAGTATACACCTCTGCCTCAGGCATTGCAGGGTCACAAGTCATCTAGTCATCTTCCCCGGTCCTCCTCGTGGTGCGCGCCACCGAGATTCCAGGCGATCAAGAAATCAAAAGTCTGGTCGACGCATCTGGAATTGGCTCAGCTCCTGAACAACCCAGATGATCCTAAGATTTGTCCGACCTCCCATCGCTTGTTTCTGAGACACCGGCGTTCCCCACGGCGCTCGAAGGAGAGTGGCCTTACTGGTTTTGTGGGGGCGCGGTAGCGACGCTGGGATCTCCATAGGGCGATAGGCCGAACTCAGACCTGCTATCAACTCTCTCAACCATTCCACTGGGGCGTAGCGGGCCTTTCTCGTCATGCTGAGGGCTTGCAATCTTCATTCGCGCTCATCTGACGAGTAGCCCCCCACGAGGCTTGAATCGCCTGGGCTGGCCGTCTCGTCGAACGGCAACGTTCTTTGGGCTGGATGCTCAGGAAAACCTTTTAACTATTGGCGACCCGTTCCGCGGCAATGACGCCTGAGCACCTGTAGGTACCCGATTCGTTGTGACGCTAACCAGCACAGACACGAAAGCGGGGCGGCGCACAATAGGTTCAATAGGGTGTACGAGATAAAAGTGGGAGCTAGCCCGAATTTCTCACGAATAAATTGAAAAAGCTGTCTCTGCTGGCATAAGCATTTTGATGAGAAAAACTTGCGCCAGAGAACGGAGACAGCCTTATGAGCACAGAGTGTAACGGAAGACTTTTTGAATTTCATCCCTTGGGACGTCGGGAAGTACGGGCGGATTTTAGCGGTGGGGTAATCAGCAGCGAGGGAGGTGGGTTGCTGCTGCGGGAGGTGGAGAAGCGGAGCGGAATCATCGAGCGGTTTGGGCCGTGCTTTCAGGATCATCGCGACGCGCAGCGCATCGAGCACCGAGTGGAGGAGTTGGTGGCGCAGCGGGTATACGGGTTGGCGCTGGGATACGAGGATTTGAACGATCACGACGGGCTGAGGCGGGATCCGCTGCTGGCGGTGTTGGCGGAGAAAGCCGATCCCACGGGAGAGAGCCGGGCGCGGGAGCGGGATCGGGGGAAAGCGCTGGCGGGCAAGAGCACGCTGAACCGTTTAGAGCTGACGAAGGCGGAAGTGGGAGAGCAGGAACGCTACAAGAAGATCGTGATGGATGAATTCGCGGTGGACCGGCTGCTGGTCGAGGTATTGCTGGAATCCTACGCGCAAGCGCCGGCCGAGATCGTTCTGGATTTGGATGCCACCGACGATCCCCTCTACGGGCGGCAGGAGGGGCGGTTCTTTCATGGCTACTATGGGGATTATTGTTATCTGCCGCTGTCTATCTTCTGTGGGGAGGCGCTGGTGTGCGCGCGCTTGCGGACCGCGGATCACGGGGCGGCGGCGGGGTGCGTGGAGGAGTTGGAGCGGATCGTGCAGCAGATTCGCCAGACCTGGCCGGAGGTGAAGATCATCGTCCGTGGCGACTCGGGATTTTGTGGGGAAGAGCTGATGAAGTGGTGTGAGGATCACGGGGTCGACTATGTGCTGGCCCTGGCGAAGAACGACCGGCTCAAGGCGGCGATTGCGCGGGAGATGGAGCAAGCGGCGGGAGAGTTTGCGCGGACGGGGAAGGCGGCCCGGGTGTTCCAGGAGTTTACCTATCAGACGCGCGACAGTTGGTCGCGAGCGCGGCGGGTGGTGGCGAAGGCGGAACATTTAGAGAAGGGGGCCAATCCGCGGTTTGTGGTGACCTCGCTGGCGGCGGGAGCCTGGGAAGCGCGACGCTTGTATGAAGAGTTATATTGCGCGCGAGGGGAGATGGAAAATCGGATCAAAGAACCGTTGATGCTGTTCGCGGACCGGACGAGCACGGCGTGGATGCGCAGCAATCAGATTCGGCTCTACTTCTCCTCGATCGCTTATCTGCTGCTGGAGGCGCTCCGACGGCTGGGCTTAAAGGGAACGGAATGGGCCCAGGCCCAAGTGACGACGATGCGGTTGAAGGTGCTGAAGATTGGAGCGCTGATACGAGTGACGGTGCGGAAGGTGTGGGTCGCGCTGGCCGGGGGTTACCCGTACCAGGAAGTCTGGGCCCGCATCTGGGCACAACTGCAGCAGGTACCCGTGCGGGCGTAAAGGCGCAAATCGATCCGGTCCTGGTTGGAAAAGATATCCACAGGCGGAAGTGTGCCGAATCTCATCGGCAAGCGCTTTGTTTTCAGGAGGCGGAGGAGCGGAAAACGGGGCCATGGTCATGAGCGATCGTCCACAGGCGCTTTTTCAACCCCCCATGCATCCCCAGGGGATCGCCGTCGAGATTGTCAGTGCCCCCGAAGCCGGTCTCAAAAAAGTGGTGAGAAAAGCGGACTAGGGGATGCGCGAGGCCCAAAAGTCTTCAAATCGACCGGAGAGGATGCAGCAACGCAGGGCCAGGATGGCATTGGCTCCGGCTACGGACCAGCGCATTCCCGACTGTTTGAGGCGCTCACCGATGACCGTGCGGCAGCCGGCCTCGACTACGCCGGAGCCCACGAAGAATTTCTTTTCGCGATATTCGGCATAGCGCATCTGCGGCGCGTTATGCTCGAAGTAGCACGATTGTTTAAGCATCGACTTTTTGCTTTCAGGGGAGGTGGGGAGTTGGTTGCTAGCTTGGCGGAGGAGCCGGCCGATGTCGCCCGCCTCCAGTAAATCCCGCCAGGCTTTCGGAGCCTTGGCCTCCGGACCCCAGCGGAGCTGCGCGAGCGTGGTCAGATGCTCATAAGCATGGAACAAATCCACGATGTGCACGGCTTGGGGGAAATGGGTTTGGGTAATCGTGTGGTTATAGCGAGCTCCGTCGGTCAACACGACCACCGTCCCCCTGATCCGCCGATAAGAGGCGGCTTGTCCTGGCGGAGTTGCGGCGCAGAGTTGGTGCGGGCCGTGGGCAGGGGCGGCGGGGGTGGGGGGAGAGTAGCGGAAGGCTCTCGGATTTTTCACCCGCGGGGTGGGAAAATTGCTGGGTTCTAGTCCTATGCGCAAACTTACCAAGCCTTCGCCCACCGTCTCACCGTTGTTGTTCGAGGTTGATCCCGAGCCGCTACAAGGAACCCTGACCGCGCGGGGAGGAATCCCGCTGGTGGTGCAGGCCTTCCGCTCGCTGGGGCTGCCGCGGAGTATCCAGGAGCACGTGCGGGTGAAACAGCGGGAGCGCGGTTACGATGAAGCGACGTGGGTGGAGAGCTTCGTGATTC
Source organism: Terriglobia bacterium (assembly GCA_052139985.1). Classification (GTDB taxonomy): domain Bacteria; phylum Acidobacteriota; class Terriglobia; order UBA7540; family UBA7540; genus Bog-366. Next base: position 4,698 of record JBKQVI010000126.1, on the reverse strand, counting down.
TCAACGCCGCGGGGGGGCGAGTGTGTGAATGATTTGGAGCGCCTGCGGCAAGACCCCGGCTTCGCCGAGATGATCGGGCACGAGTTGCCCTCGCCGCGTGCCGCCCTGGAGTTTTTGTACGCGTTTCATCAGGAGGAGAAGATCGAGGAAGCCCAGCAACGACGCTTGCCGGAGCAGATCGCCTATATCCCGGAAGAGACGGCGCCGCTGGAGGGGCTGGGCCGGGTGAACCGCGAGCTGGGACAGCGGTTCGGGGAGCGTTCTCCCGACCAGCGCCTCGCCACGGTGGATCAGGACGCGACGATCATCGAGAGCCACAAGCAACAGGCCTTGCCCACGTAGGAGGGGGTACGTGGCTATCAGCCCATGCTGGCGGTATGGGCGGAAACCGGCCAGGTGCTGGCCGATCAATTTCGCGACGGCAACGTGCCCGCCCAGAGGGCACCGTTGGAAGTGGCGCAACGAGCCTTCGCGGCGCTGCCCAGCACCGTGCAGGAATATTACTACCGCGGCGATTCGGCGTGTCACAAAAGCGGGTTGGTCAATTGGTTGCGCGATGAGCAGCGAGCCGGCGGACCGCGCGGGCGCATCGGTTTTGCCATCGGTGCGCGGATGAGCGAGGCCTTGCGCGCGGCCATTCGAGTGGTTCCGGAATCCGCCTGGCAACCTTACGGCGCCTCGCACCCGGAGGAAATCCGCGAGTGCGCGGACGTACCGTTTGTGCCCGGCGAGAAAGTGGAGAAGAAGGATTTGCAACCGCGGCGCTACGTGGCCCTCCGCATCCGCAAGAAGCAAGGGGAGCTGTTCGAGGACGGGAGCGCGGTGCGCCACTTCGCGGTGTTGTCGAACCGGTGGGAGTTAAGGACGGCGCGCTTGATCGAATGGCACCGCTAAAGAGCCGGTACCATCGAGCGGGTGCATGACGTGATCAAAAACGACTTGGCCGGGGGCGTGCTGCCCTCGAAATACTTCGGTGCCAACGCCGCGTGGCTGCGCTTGGTGGTAACCGCGCACAACGTACTCCCGGCGCTGAAGCGGCTGGCCCTGCCGACGGAACTGCTGACCGCCCCAAGCGTTTGCGCTTTTTGCTCTTCAACATGCCGGGACGGCTGGTTCACCATGCCTGGAGACTGATCCTGCGCGTGGCGGCCGTGCGCAAGTGGACGGCTGCCTATGCGCAGAGTCTGCGGTTGCTGGCCGTGAGTCCCTAAGCCCACCTGCCCAAAATGTCATCGTTATCAGCGGATTTTCTAGCCCCTTTTTCGCAAAGCCGCCCGAAGTATCCTCAACCTTCGCACCGCGTCACCGGAAGTGGCCTCGTGTCGATTACTCCCACCCTCATGGCACGCGCATTTCCCCGAACGGCGTTTCCTGAGCGTCGATTCCCTACTTACTCAGGCGGATTCCCCAAATCTCGTTCGCTATCGGCGGATTAGGGGTCAATGCCCGATCTTGTCTTCGGCAAGAAATTCTCCTGCGAACAATACCTCTCGGAAAGCGTAAGCCGTTGGCAGCAAAAACGAGCGTTCTTGCGTCTGAAGCGGAAACCCAGCGATTGCTCCCTGAGGAGATCGAAGGACGTGGCACCTGATTCGCGGTATCAGGGTTAGTACCGTGGTCAGTGTCGTCTTTTTGTGTCGTTTGCAGTGAAAGCAAATCGGATTTGTGTGCGCAATGTGTGCCACGGCATTGGCTCCGCATAGAATCTAGCAGAGCCGCTAGAATCAATTGATCTTCGCCTTCTCCTCGAACGGCGGAATCCGGCCAGAGTGAACGGCGTATAGGCGTTTGCAGGTCGCTTTTACTGCTTCCACGAGCTCGCGGTAGGGGCGATCAGTGACATCGACGAATCCGATGTTGTAGTTCTCGCCGTCATGACGCCCCGTGGACGGTTCGTCAACCCATTGGAACCAGCCCGTACCAATGAAGGCCGGAAAGGCTGCCGCCTGTTCGACGTAGTGGCGATAGGCGACACCGCGCTCCACTTGGTCGCGCGTTTGCACCAACCCAGCCCCCAGTCCTCGGCCCGGAACCCCGAAGTGAAACTCCCCGATAAGAATCGGGCGACCCGAGATCTCATACGCCCGCTCCAGGCCTTGGCCGCCAATCTCAAAGGTGTACGCGTTAAAGCTGAAAACGTCGAAACTTCGCGATAGTTCGATGACCTCGTCGGGCGTTTCCTCCACCCTGCCGAACCGCAGTCCCAGATTCAGATGATTTGGGTCGTGTTTATGGACGGCTGTATTGATGACCTCAATGTATCTAGCAAACGCTCGGTACATGAATTCCTTGCGTCGTTCCGGAGAGTCACCTTGAGCCAGGAACGATTTGGCTTCGCGTTGGATGGCGGTTTCAGGACCTTCGAGTATCATATCGACCACCAGCGATTCCCGCCCTGGCCACGGGGGTTCATTACCAATAAAGTAGCCCAGCAAGTAAGGATCGTCCCTCCTCGGGGCACACTGCTCGGCGGCGGCCTGATCGACCTTTTGCGCCCAATCCGGAGAGTAGACATCGGGCATTCCCATATAACCGGTCTCCATCCCCCAACCTCGCAGAAAGACAATGTAGGCTTTCTTGTGCGTGTCCCAAAGCCTTGGATCACTCCAATTCCCGATCGTGTTTAGACCCCAGTCCTCCATGCGCCGAATCGCCAAATCGATCCATTTCGTCTCCGAGTCCGGGCCAAATCGGCGAAGTTGGTTCCATGCGCGGAAGCTGGATTGCGCCCTGTACCCTGGCAGCGCGGTCGCTAGGTTGGCCGGAGGGAGCTCAACGAAGTAGCTTTCGCGCCCTTCGATGCGCGCATCGTCGTTGCCGGCCCACATGCAGTTTGAGCCCGAAGAGAAGAAGAAGTGACCGTCAGGATCGATGAACCACCACTTTCCCTCGATTTGCTCGACTCGGAAAAAGCCTGTTGCTTTTGCGTGGGTTCCAAGGTAGCCGCCATAGAGGCAGTAGTTGAATTCACCCGCTTTAAGCGATTGTTCTTCCTCAGCCCATTCCTGCTTCAGTTGATCGAGGCTCTTGATCTTGCCTGGCCAATCCACTGGGATCCACTGTCCAAACCGGTCCACCAGGGGCTTCGGGTCCAGAACATCGGAACCCGGGTCTTCCTTGGCAAGCCGGACGGAGCGTATCTCCATCGTCGGTCTGCCGAGCGGGTACTCCATCGTCACCCCAATCTCCTGGACGGCATTCAGTGGGCCATAGGTCCCGGCCGTTGCTATCCAATAGGTATTCCCCGGCACGTTGTAGACCGATGCCATATCGAATCCCTTGCGGTTCGGCTCCCGGTAGTAGATCAGGGGCACGGAAGCGCGAATCCAGGCGTTGGCAAAGGGCTGCATTCGCCGGCTCTGAACCAAGCCTTTACTGTACAGATTCAGGTAGAACCGCTGCGGGGAGGACACTTTCATTTCCAAAACGAGGTAATTGTAGTTGGTCCAATCGGAGGGAAGGTCCGGGTTCAAATCCTTCAGAGCCCATTTGTGTTGTGATGAATTTCCCTCGAAAACAACTTGCCGGGTCTCCGCCGTGGCTGTCCCTGCGGCAAGAAGCACAAGCATTAGTGTTGAGAAAATGGTTTTAGACATTGCCACTCTCCTATGATCTCTGTCTCAGTCATCCGCAGGTCGCTTCGTAACTCGGGCCCCCGTTGGCACCAATCGGGTTCTTCCTGAGCCAACTTGAAGATTTCGGCTCTGCAAACTACACCTTTCCCATTCCTAAAACAAGAGCGAGGAACAGAAGTTATAAAGTGTGGTCCACCTTCGAGAGCCCCCGCGGCACCGACGGAACACAGCAGATGCAGGTTGTTTGTGAAAATTTCGAGGTGTATTATCGCTCGCCTACAGGAAGCACCACGGCGCTTGGAAGCACCGCGACTTTATTTCAGGAGGCGTTAAATGCGCAAATACCCATTCATCATGGTTGCAATAATCTGCCTGCTGGCGGTTCCTATGGCGGCGGTGGAGGCGGACTGGCATACGGAGTTGGTTGATTCCAACGGGGGGTACTGGCAAACACGTGTCGCAGTGGATTTGGAGAATCCTACGGACGAGCCAGTCACGGGACAAGCTGTAAGACTGGTGGTTGGAGCCGATGCCGGACAACTCCCCCTGGCGAATTCGACGACCAAGAGCTTGCGGGTAGTGAACGGGGACGGGTTGGAGTATCTATACCGGATTGAGGCACCGGGCGAAATCAAGGACGTGCTTTCATCTGGCGACACCTTTCTGTTCGCAGTGGATGTTCCGGCCAAGTCTAAGGCTACTTACTTTGTTTATGCAGATAACACAGAGTCCACTACCGTCACTGAATACCTGGATGAGACGGCCATGAATTGGGATCAGGTTGAAAACAAGTTTGTCCCAATGAATCAACACAAAACGCCGATTGCCGAAGGATTGCAGGTGCAGGTGCATGCCCCGGAGCGGCTGAAGATCGAGTCGCGCCTCGGCAGCGACGAGTGGAATCCGTTATCCACTGGTGACTGGCGGGTCAGGGCGGAGATCCGCGCGGTGTTCTTGTCTCCCCCTAAAAAAGGCCAAGCAACGGTGATCGCGTACGTGGCCCGGCCGGTGCATATGCTTCGGCGTTTGGCAGGTGGGTCGCTCTCGACAGCGCAGGCGCGGGTGATCGATCCGGAGCGCAAAACTGAATTGCCGAGCGTTTGGGCCGGCGATCGGATCTTCT
>JBKQVI010000125.1:0-4370 GCA_052139985.1 Terriglobia bacterium | reverse complement strand
AGGGGGTCGTCCGGGAAAAGAGCGGGGCTGGCGGCGACGATGCGCTGAAACAGGCCGGGGCGCTGTTCGAGCGCGTAGAGGGCGAACTTTCCACCCATGGAGTGACCCAGTAACCCGCGGTCGGCGGGATTGGTGCGATAGGTGCGTTCAATAAACGGGATGAGTTCGTGTTCGAGGAAATCGAGAAATGGGGCCGCGCCACCACCGCCGCCGCCCAGGGATTGGGGAATCGGGGTGGGCGAGAAGTCTTGCGCGCGGAGAGCCATGGCGTCGCTGGCGGGCGATTGGCCGATGTTGACGATGATGACCGGGGGCATACGCTGGGAATAGACGTTATTGTTCTGGAGGAAGGCCATCAGGGGGAAATGCCAGCCGTCGAGGACGTAGAGCACGGGGTAGGACTGTTTTGAGGTGGAATAGTTTTCCGGCAGAGAGATGAACAGGTCATAAGACCTGCGAATCTTTGAGGCGGTGATGGTGCGCTGTTCCGTGTCAGCGAGGGTCACGGGAGGCGCGGGAGTTTGAGCCAGGGCGGCTGCGGTACCTATGCATAGTGCCGCGAGAGCGATCGGTGCCGTGAGTCGGATCATTTACACGGATTCTAACTTGAGAACGGGTCGCCGGCGGAACTTGTTCATCTTCGCCGACATGGCACAACGCGAGTGTACTTGCTCGGCCGCATGGCCGCCGATTGGAAAACTGCGCTTCGTATCATCCTGTAAGCGTTTGGGGAATGCCCAGCAGGAAGAATAAAACGGAGATCGTGGCTGATTTCCGTTTATTCTAGGTGCGGGCCTCCAGCGTCAACAATTTACTGCCGATAACCCCTTCCAGGTCCCCCAAAAGGAGGGATGATGTCCCACCCTCAAAAGTCCGGTGTCTCTGACAACTTTGTTGCCGCAGTCGCCTATTTCTCGCCCATCCCCGCGTTTTTCTTTCTGGCAATCAGGCACTACAACAAAAGGCCTTACGTGCGATTCCACGCCTGGCAGTCCCTGGTATTCAGCGCTTTTGTGTTTCTGTTCAGCATTGTCATGGGATTTCTGGCCCCGTATCTCAAGTTCCTTGGGGCGCGTGTCCTCCTGGTTCTGTTCAGTCTTGGCTGTCTGGTGGTTTTCATCATTTGGCTGTGGTGTGTGGTCGGCGCGTTGCATGGCAAGCGCTGCAGGCTCCCGCTGATTGGAAACTGGGCCGATGAGCAGGCCTACCGCTAAGCGGCCCCAGCTGTTTCAGCGCACAAAACGCCCGCGTTTTCATTAGGACCGCCGAATTTACGGGCAGCAAAAACGCCGCTCGAGGGCGGCGTTTTTGTTTAACTGGCGAAAGTCCTACAGCGTGGATTCAATCTCAAAGCCCCAGGCCTCGAGCAAGGCCTCCGGGATATATTTGGAATTCTTATTGCGACGCGCCCATTCGCGCAGACGGGTTGACCGGATGAACTGATCCGGCGGCAGTTTAAACTCCTTGGTAATCTGCTCGAAGGAGGTAACAGTAGGCACAACTGGGCCAATGGGCTCTGGCTTGCCCCAATTCGGATTTCCACGACGCTTTGCCATCGATTTTTTTGTCCTTGAAAGGAGGTTTAGAAGTTCATCCTCGGACGGGGCTGGGGGATCAGTAGGACCCGAGGTACATTAATAACCATTTTACGGATATTTTGTTCAAAAATCAATAGTAAAGAGCAAGTGGCGCGCAGCGGTGAAAACGGCCCTGATTGCCATCAAGCTATTGAATTTATGCTGCTTACTGGAAGTTTGCTAGGGTCGGAACGGAGAACGGGCATCGAAGGTTTGCGTAATAAATTGTGGATTGGCGGGCGGGAGCGGAGGGAACGCTTCATGAGATGGTCAGGCGCAGCAATTGTTGCAGGTCTGGTGCTGCTGGCAGGAGCTGCTACCTGCCGAGCTGTGGAGCTAACCGTTAGCCGGCAGGCCCTGGAGCGGACCCTGAAACAGCAACTCTTCAGCGGCCCCGAAGGCCGATATTACCTGAAAGGGAACCCGCACTCGGCCTGCTTTATCTCGACCGAGGATCCGCACTTGAGTTTTGAACAGGGGCGGATCGTGGTGCGCGTGAAAACCGTGGCCCGGCTAGGCACGCCGGTAGGCGGAGCCTGCCTTGGAGTGAGCTTGACACTGCCGGCCGAGGTTTCTCTGGCACCGGATGCGGAGGGGGAGACGATTGGTTTCCGGGACGCGCAGTTGGACGAGATTTCAGACCGGAAAGAGATCAACTTTGTGCTGGCGCCGTTCCTGCGCGGGCAGGTGCCGAAAAGCATGAAGGTGAATGCGACAGATTTGCTGCGCAAGGCGCTAGAGGGCTCGACGGCGGCTTCGGGATACAAGGTGAGTTTGGACCGGCTAAAGATTCACTCCGTTCAGATTGAAGGCGACAAGCTGGTAGTGGATGCGGACGGGGATTTGAGCGTGGAGTGAAAGAACAGCTTCTAGCTCCTAACCTCTAGCTATTAGCTCCGGTGTGCGGGAACGAGATGCCGCGGTCCGAATGCAACGCGATTGACGCAGTAACCGGCCTCGGCCAGTGCCTAACACCGCCAACTCCGCTAGCCCCGCTAACTCCGCCGCTTTCCGAGGTCAGACCACCAGGTTAAAATGGATGTAGGAAAATCTAAAAATCCGCAGTGATAGAATTCTGACGTTTGGAGAAAAGCATGCCTGATGCATCGTGTGATATCGGCCTGATTGGCCTTGCTGTGATGGGACAAAATCTTGTCCTCAACATGAACGACCACGGATTCAAAGTGGCTGTGTTCAATCGCACCGTTTCGAAGGTGGACGATTTTATTGCCGACGAGGCCAAAGGAACCGAGGTGGTGGGCGCGCATTCGATTGAGGAGCTGGCCGGCCTGCTGAAGCGGCCGCGGCGCGTGATGCTGATGGTGAAGGCCGGCGACACCGTGGACCAGATGATCGACCATGTGACGCCGTACCTTGAAGCGGGCGACATCGTTATCGATGGCGGCAACTCGCTGTTCACGGATTCGACGCGGCGCACCAAGGCACTGGCTGAAAAGGGGATTCTGTTTATTGGCACAGGCGTTTCGGGCGGCGAAGAAGGCGCGCGCAACGGCCCGTCAATTATGCCGGGCGGTAATCCGGCGGCGTGGCCGCATGTGAAGCCGATCTTCCAGGCGATTGCCGCCAAGGTGGACGATGGCACGCCCTGCTGCGACTGGGTGGGCGAAGAGGGCGCCGGGCATTTTGTGAAGATGGTGCATAACGGCATTGAGTACGGCGACATGCAGCTGATCTGCGAGGCCTACGATTTGCTGAAGCGCGGGTTGGGGCTGACGGCCGACGAGTTGCACACGGTGTTCGCCGAGTGGAACAAGGGCGAGCTCGACAGCTACCTGATCGACATTACGCAGCAGATTCTCGCGAAGAAGGATGAAGATGGCTCGCCGCTGGTGGACAAGATTCTGGACACGGCGGGACAGAAGGGGACTGGCAAATGGACGGTGATCAGCGCGCTCGACGAGGGCCAGCCGGTAACGCTGATTGGCGAATCGGTGTTCGCACGCTGCTTGTCGTCCCTGAAGGACGAACGCGTGGAGGCCGAGAAGGTGTTGCGCGGGCCAAAGTCGGCGCCCAAGGTGGGCGACCGGGTGAAGTTCATCGAAGATGTGCGGCGGGCGCTCTTCTGTTCGAAAATTATCAGCTACGCGCAGGGCTACATGCTGTTGCGGGCCGCGGGCAAGGAGTTCGGCTGGAACCTGAACATGGGCGGCATCGCTCTGATGTGGCGCGGCGGCTGCATCATTCGCAGCCAGTTCCTGAGCAAGATCAAGGACGCGTTCAAGAAGAACAAGGCTCTGGACAACCTGCTGCTCGACAAGTACTTCTCGCGGCTGGTGAACAAGTACCAGGCCTCGTGGCGCAAGGCGGTGACGCATGCCGTGAAGCTGGGCGTGCCCACGCCGGCCTTCTCGACGGCGCTGGCGTTCTTTGACGGCTATCGCACCGGCCGGTTGCCGCAGAACCTGCTGCAGGCGCAGAGAGACTTCTTCGGCGCGCATACCTATGAACGGGTAGATAAGCCACGCGGCGAGTTCTTCCATACGAATTGGACGGGACACGGTGGGCGGGTTTCGTCGTCGACGTACAACGTGTAAGGACAGTGGTCAGTGATCAGTGGTCAGTGATCAGTGATCTGTAAAAAAGGCGGCGATTCCCGGAATGGAAATCGCCGCCTTTGCGTTTGCGCGACATTTTGATGCCAACCGGCGGGTTCAACGCAACGTGTCGACCGGGGCGGGGTCCATGTCGGCATAGTCCTGATTCTCGCCGCCCATACCCCAGCAGAAACTATAAGCCCGCGTTCCGACGCCGCAGTGAACGGACCATCCGGGC
>JBKQVI010000124.1:0-8235 GCA_052139985.1 Terriglobia bacterium | reverse complement strand
CGTCAGGCAGGCGCGGTTGTGTTTCTGGCGACTTACCTCCACGCTATTATCCCTCAACCTCCAAACTATTATCCCCGCACTTCCAAACTATTCTCCCCGCGCACACTCCACTCGAAGCTTTAGCTGCGGCCAGGGTGGTATAATCGCCAGAAGAACGGTTCTCCGGGCGCAAAATCGCACTTGAGCTTATTCCATGGCTGACCCAGCTACCCACTACACCGCACTCCCGCAATATTACGATGTCGCTCCTCGCCGCTACTGGCCGGTTGTCACACTCACACTCCTGGTCCTGAATTTTCTATTTTTCGGTTTGGAGAAATTCGCCGGGGGATCCGATAACCTCCAGGTTCTCCTCAACCTTGGAGCCGCCTACGGACCCTACATGCGCCGCGGGGAGTACTGGCGCCTGGTCATGCCGATGTTCCTCCACGGCGGCTGGCTTCATATTTTGGGTAACAGCTATTGCCTCTATATCCTCGGCCCCGTCCTGGAGCGCGTTTATGGCTATGCTCGCTACGCCACAATCTACGTCGCCGCCGGTGTGGGCGGCGCCCTACTTTCCATGGAGGTTTCGAGAAACGTCTCAGTGGGAGCTTCCGGGGCCATTTTCGGGGTTGCGGGAGCGATGCTCGTCACCGGCTACGTTCACCGCGACGTCATTCCCCCGCGTTGGGGCCGTGCCTTCGGGAAGGGCATGATTCCCTTCATACTCTTGAATCTGGCATTTGGGCTTTCGGTACACGGCGTCGATAACTGGGGCCACTTGGGCGGATTAGCCACTGGGGCGCTGATGGCTTTCGTCATTGCGCCTCCCCGGCACGATTTTCTTTACGGCGAACCGGCTGAACCTCCCTCACAGGCATTGTTGGCCCTTCCGCTGACGGTCGTGATCCTTGCCATCGGCGCAACGGCGAACCATTACCGGAGCGTTCAGGCTATGGGCCGCCTTCTGGCGGAGGGTGAGCACTTTGAGTCCGCCCAACAGTATGACGCTGAGTATCGGAATTTCCAGCAAGCGGCAGAGCTGGCCCCTCGCGAAGAACAACCGCACGAGGAGTTGGGCACTTATTACCTGTCTCAGAAGAAATATGACCAGGCCATTCAGGAGTTCGAGGAAGCGATTCGCTTGACGGAGGGAGACGACCATCCCCGGTTTGAACTCGGGTTGGCGTATCAGTTGAAGGGTGATCCGCAGAAGGCGCAGCAGATTTTTGAAGCGGTGCTCGGCAAGAATCCCCAAAGTGCCCAGGGCCAGCGACTGCTTGCCGCGAATCAACTGATGCTGGCGGACCTTTATGCTCAACAGAAGCTATACGCCGACGCCATCAACGCTTTCCAGCAAGCGCTACGTCTCGCTCCCGACCTCGCTGAAGCGCATAACAACTTGGCATGGCTCTATGCCACCTGCGATGACCCGAAGTATCGCGACCCCAGAGCAGCTCTTGACCATGCGCAAACCGCTGTCAGTCTTACGAAATGGACGCAGGGGGATTTCGTCGATACCTTGGCCGAAGCGCGCTTCGTAAATGGTGACTATCGCGAAGCCGTGGAAATCCAAAAGAAGGCTTTGGCGCTCGAGCCCGACAACAAAGAACTGCAAGAGCACATGGCGCGCTACCAGAAGGCTGCGGGAATGTAAGGTTGCGAGCAGGTGCCCCGATTCCGGACTTCAATGGAGGAGTGGCGAGGCTGCGTGAGTATCGCCAGAACGGTCGGAAGGCGTTGCGGGCATGTTATACAGCCGGATCGACCGGCCGACCAGCGCAACAGGCTTATAAGCTTCCAGCCACGAATATGACCCCGTCGGCTCGGGCCACGGTTCTTTCAGCTTGCAAAGGCTGATTGCGATCCACCCCGTTGTTGGCCTGAAGGGAACGAGCTTGGTGTAAGGAGGCACGCCATGCCTGCTGGGCTCGGCGGTGCCGAAGTAGGTAAAAGCTAACTTGTCCACTTTGCGGGTACGAAGCACATCTGCAAGACGCAAGAGGTCCTGCCCCCAGTCCAAATCGCTATCAACGAGAATCCGTTCCGGTTGTCCCCACGCCAGTTCGTTGAAGTAAGGCAGGTAGTCCGGATGAGCACGCACTGACGCGACAAGCAGCCAGCCCAAGAGAAGGACCGTCGTGGTACGAGCCCATCGACGATGGGAAGTGCTGTGCCACAGCGAGGCTGCGCCGAAACCCGCCGCTATCGACAAGAGCGGGTAGACGACCAGAATATGCCGCAATCCTAGATGGAGCTTAACCGGCATGGTCACAAGCAGAATCGCTACCGCGGCAACGGTGGGCGCCAGAAATCTCCAGCCTGTACGGTACTCGGACCGGATGAGGAGAATTGCAGCCCCTGTTCCCGCGAGAACCAAGAAAGCGATTGGAGACTTCACGACCAGCGCGACAAGAAAGAAGTCCCAGCATACGCCGTAGCGCACCCTTCCCAAGAAATATGCCCTGCTGTCTCGGATGGATCTGACCTTAGCCTCCCACATGCCACGAAGGAGGTCCGGGGCTGGGATGGGCACAAATTCCAACCCGGAAAGGAAGTCATCAATTCGACTGGACGGGGCTGTGGCTACCTTCACGGCTTGATAGGGCTGCACCTCTTCGGGCTCCGTCAACGGCCCGAAGGAGAACCGGTAAGCCGACCAGATGAGCAAAAACGTTACGACCGCGGTGAGCCCCACCGCGAGGTCGCGCCGCATCGGCCGCCCCTGAGTATTGTTGCCAACTTTCTGGCCACACCACCTCTGCCAGGCAAGTAGAGCGAGTCCGCAGGCGGGCAGGAAAAACAGCGCGGTAAACTTCGACAACACAGCGAGTGCCAGGGTGAGGCCGAGCAGCAAGCTGCGTGTCACGTCCTTTTGATCCAGCCAACGTACAAACGCATATAGCGCAGCCGCGCACGTGGCTGCCGCCGCCATATCCGTAGTGGCTAGCCCGGCATGGCCGACTATCGGCGGCAGCATGGTGAACACAAAAACCGAAATCACGGCGACTGCGTTGCCAAACAGTCTTCGGCTCCAGGCCCACACCACGAAGGCCGCGAGGACAAAAAACGGCAATTCTCCCAGGCGCGCGAGGGAAAGATTCCGGCCATACCTTCCATCGCCATCGAGAATTTCATTGCCTCCCGCCCAGGGATCAGCGCTACGCAGTCGGCGGCCTGCTAAGAAGGGTCCAATGGCCGCGGCAATTCGCGCGAGGGGCGGGTGGAGGGGTTCAAGAGTGTAAGTGCCATGGTCCAGCCATTCCATGCCGGCCGCGATATGTGCTGGCTCATCGTAGGTTTGGGAGAAAACATGGTAGGTTGCGATGATCCGGATGCAGGCAATAACCACTATGAGCGCTGCCATGACCGATGCGATTTTGGGTGAGAAGGGATGCTGATGTGAATTCGCGATGCTAGGGACTGGGGATTTGTTGACCGCGGTTTCCATCTTTGACTTTGGTCCAACCGACAATGTATCGAAGTCGCCGTGATGTGCAGTGCCGGGGGCGGGCGCACAGCGCGGTTTTGCGATTTATGCCTCACGCCGCCAACGTGATCACCTTCTGATCGCTTCCGGCTGGTTGGGTGCGCGCTTAACCCAGCGGTACGCTTGGACAGAGTTTTTCCAAAAGAATTTCTCCGCCGCGACCGCGCCTTTGGCCGTGACGTACTCGCGAATGACGTTCAGCCCCTGCCGGTAGGATCCCTTCGTGTCGCTATTCGGCCAATCGCTGCCGAAGATGACTTTGTCCTCTCCGAAGATCCCCCAGAGCTCGTCGAGCCGCGACTGGTAGAAATCCAGATCCGTGTGGACCTGACCGCCGGCAGGACGCAGTACGGCAGAGAGCTTGGCGTAAACTTGTGGGCGCGCCGCCAGCTCCCGCAAGTCGCCCTCGAGTTGCTTCCGGGCTGTTGGTTCCGCGGGCGGCTCCAACTGCGGCAGGTGATCGATCACAACCCTTAAGTTTGGGACCTTATCAGTGAGCCTTACCAGCGCCGCGATGAGGGCCGTGTCGGGATTCGCCGAGTCCAGTCCCAGATTAGCGTCGGCAAGCGCTTTGAGGTCAGAAACAAATCCGTCCCTCGAAATATCCTCAGCGAGATTTCTGCCCCACAAGTTCCCGCACCGGATGCCTCGAAACAGAGGGTTCCGGTGAAACCGGTCAAGGTTATTTCGGAAGCCCGGCTTTCCCGGCTCCAAGTCTCCGACGGTACCAACGATGATGCCGTCTTTGGCGGCGATATCCAGCACCCATTGGTTGTCTTCGAGCCAGGGACTACATTCAATCTCGATGGCGCCTACGATTCCGAGCCCTTGCGTGACGCTGCGAAATCGATCGGGCAGTGCGGGCCGATACAGAACCTTGTTGTCCTTCTCAGGCCATGGAACGCCTTGGGGGCGACTGGGATCGAACAAATGAATGTGGGTGTCGATGATCGGAATAGAGCCGCTGTTTGCGCTCAGATCCAAAGTGGCGAGGCTTGCGGCCATTCCCAAAAATGTACGGCGATCCATGTGACTCTCCTGAAGCGCACCCAACGTTGTGATCTGCGCGGGCACGCGGGAACAATCTACACGCGATGCCGCGTGGAGGCAATACTTGAGAAAAACCGCGATTGCGGAAAAATGTGGGCCTTCAGACCCGCCCTGGCTTGGGCGCATGTTGGACACAGGGCTGTTGGTGGCTGTTGGGTGATGTTACCGTCCGGGGTCCAGACCGCGATTAGTGCCAAATTGACCGAAATTTCGCGCTTGACTGGCCCTTCCGTAAGTGTTACCAATTGTAACGCTACGATGCCTAACACACACAATCGACGGCCGCGCGCGCTCGGCGAACTCGAGCAGCTTCTCATGGAATTCATCTGGTCGCGGGGCGCCTCCACCGCCGAGGCCTGCCGCGAAGGGCTGCTGCCGGTGCGTGCGCTCAAGGATTCCACCATCCGCACGGTCCTGCGGCGCCTTGAGGAGAAGGAGCTTTTGAAGCACCAGGTGGAGGGCCGCACTTTTCTCTACCAAGCCACCCAGCCGCGCAGACATTTCGCGGCGCGCGCCGTCCAACACATCATCGACCGTTTTTGCGGCGGCTCGGTGGAGCAGCTTCTGGTGGGGATGGTTGAGAACGACGTGCTGAAGCAGGAAGAGCTAGAAGCGTTGGCCCAGCGAGTCGCCCAGCGAAGAGGAGAAGAGAAATGAGCCTCCCCGATTTGTGCGCGCAACTCCTTCGCGGCCTCGCCGAACCCGCCCTTCGCGCGCTTGCGCTAGCCGCACTGGCGAGTCTGGCGTTGACGGTCGGGCGTGTGAAGGACGCCGCCGTTCGCCTGGCGGTTTGGACGGCCGTGCTCTACGGGGCGCTTGCCATGCCGTTTCTCGCCCGGATAGCGCCCTCGTTCCGGCTGCCGATACCCGCACTGATGGCAACACGTCCCGTTCCCCAGCCTGCTCGTACCGCAAGTCTCAACGCGGACGCATCCATGGTGGTCAGGACCACAGCCGTTCAGCACGTTCCTTGAGACGTCGCCCCCTCCTCGCACCGCTGGACCTTCTCTTGGCCGCTGATTGCCGCTGCCCTTTATCTGCCGATCACCGGACTCTTGCTGGCACAGGTTGCGGTGGGCTTCTATTTCAGTCGGCGTGTAAAGCTCTCCAGCCGTCCGGTCGGCGAGCGGAAGCTGCGAGCTGCGCTGCTGGAGCAATCCCGGCGTTGGGGCCTCCAAGCGGTGCCGGAACTCGCGGAATCCCCATCCGTGGCGGTGCCCATAACGCTGGGCGTGTGGCCTCCGAGCGTTCTTTTCCCCACCGGGTGGCGCGACTGGAGTGCAGAGAAGATTCAAGCCGTGCTCGCCCACGAACTGTCGCACGTGGTGAGGAAAGACGCGCTGACTCGGGCATTGGCGGCGATTCACCGCAGCGTCTTCTGGTTCAGTCCGTTTGCCTGGTGGCTGGAGTGGCATCTCGCCGCGCTCGCCGAGCAGGCCAGCGACGACGCGGCGCTCCGGACGGGGGCCGATCGCGCTTTCTACGCAAAGGTCTTAGTCGATTTCTATCACGATCTGAAGGGGGCGGCCGGACGCCTCCGATGGGAGGGTGTGGCGATGACCCGTGGAAAACAAGCTCACAAGCGAGTGGACAGGATTCTCGATTCGAGGCGCCGGCTTTCCGCCGGGCTCAGAAAACCGGTATGGGTGGCGATCGCCATTATGACAGCGCCCGTCATCTATCTGCTGGCGGGGGCGAGGCCAGTGGCGGCGGGCAAACTCCACGCGGATGATGCTCGGGCGCTGGCCGCGCCCGTGGCACGTCTCGCCGCGCAACCGATGTTGGCGGAGATGCAAGCCGATCCCGCAGCTCCGGTAGTGCCTGAGGAACCCACACCTCCGGCGGCGCCCGGGGCATCTCCCGTTCCAGCCCCTGCCCCGCAAGCGCCTACGCCTCCGCGACCGCCGGAGAGCGGATGGAACGATGGGGACAACGGCGAGGAGGTTGCTATAACCTACGGTGTCGGAAGGGTTTCTGCGCGCGGGACGTACCATGACTACGAGCTGGACCACCTGACGGAGTTGCGCCGCCAGAGCAATGCGGACTTCATCTGGTTCCGCCGCGACGGCAAAGCATACTTGATTCGCGACGCGGCCACAGTCCAGCAGGGCAAGGCTCTTTGGGCGCCCGCGGAAGCCTTGGGCAAGCAGCAGGAGGAGTTGGGGCGTCAACAGGAAGCGTTGGGCGCCCAGCAAGAGGAGCTTGGCCGGCAGATGGAGCGGGTTCGCGTGGAGGTCCCCGATTTGACGGCGGAGATTAAGAAACTGGAGGCCGAGGTCGAGCGGCTTCATAAACAGGGCGCCACGCAGGAAGAATTAGGCGACTTGCAAGGCGCTTTGGGGGATCTGCAAGGTAAGTTAGGAGAAATCCAAGGCAAAGCCGGAGAGCAACAGGGAACGCTCGGAGGCAAGCAAGGCGAGTTGGGCGCGCGGCAGGGGAAGCTCGGCGAGCAGCAAGGAAAACTGGGAGAAGAGCAATCACGCCTGGCGAAAAAGGCCTCGCGAGAGATGAAAGGTTTGCTGGATAACGCCCTCGCCAAGGGTCTGGCGCAACCGGAATAGCGTTGGCGTCCTGATTTGCGAAGAAGCCCTTCAATTCTGTCATCCCGAGGCCCGGTTCGTTCGGGCCGAAGGACCTCGGTAGTTCGTGAGTGTGCGCGAGCAAAGGAAACTAGAGGGGTTCTTCGCCCCAAGAGCGGGCTCGGAATGACAGGGGTCGTGATGGCCGTGCAAAACGAAAGCTCCCTCACCCGCCCGTAGCGCGGACCGCGGAGGCCGTGTTGGCGTAGCGATGAGGTGCGCGTACTTTGCGCTCCTCAGCGGCTCTTCGATTTGGCATTTTCAAGTCCTCGCATAACCTCATGCCCGCATGGGCTCCGTGCCCACGATTTAAGGGCCGCAGAGGAGGACTGGACATCGTCCACCTCTGCGCTACGACTGGGCTGCCATGGACCGGGTACCGCGGAGGTCGTGTTGGCGTAGCGATGAGGTGCGCGTACTTTGCGCTCCTCAGCGGCTCTTCGATTTGGCGTTTTCAAATCCTCGTATCACAGCCTGTCCGCATGGGGGCTCCGTGCCCAAGATCTAAGGGCCGCAGAGGAGGACTGGACATCGTCCACCTCTGCGCTACGACTGGGTTTTCGCCGCACGGTAGCCGTGACAAACCGGGTACCGCGGAGGTCGTGTTGGCGTAGCGCTGAGGTGCGCGAACTTTGCGCTCCTCAGCGGCTCTTCGATTTGGGGTTTTCAAATCCTCGTGTCACATCATGCCCGCATGGGGGGCTCTGTCCCAAGATTTAAGGGCCGCAGAGGAGGACTGGACATCGTCCACCTCTGCGCTACGACTGGGCTACCATGTACCGGGTACCGCAGAGGTCGTGTTAGCGTAGCGATGAGGTGCGCGCACTTTGCGCTCCTCAGCGGCTCTTCGATTTGGCATTTTCAAATCCTCGTATCACATCCTGCCCGCATGGGGGCTCTGTGCCCAAGATTTAAGGGCCGCAGAGGAGGACTGGACATCGTCCACCTCTGCGCTACGACTGGGCTGCCATGTACCGGGTACCGCAGAGGTCGTGTTGGCGTAGCGATGAGGTGCGCGTACTTTGCGCTCCTCAGCGGCTCTTCGATTTGGCATTTTCAAATCCTCGCATGACATGATGCGCGCAGGGGGGCTCGGTGCCCCCGATTTAAGGGCCGCAGAGGAGGACTGGACAT
>JBKQVI010000123.1:0-4197 GCA_052139985.1 Terriglobia bacterium | reverse complement strand
TGCTTCCAGCGCGGGTCATCGGCCGCGCGGCGGGTTGCGGCGTGATGAGTCGGATGCCTCTGCGCCTCGCTGGTCCGCGGCGGGAATTGCTCGTTTTTCACGGTTTCGTCCGCCTTCATTTCCGCCTGGACGCGAGCGGCCTCCTGCTGCAATTGGGCCTCGGCCTGCGCCGCGGTCAGGGCGTTTACTTTTGAGGTCAACTCATCCTCTTGGGCCTTCGCCTGGGCGAGCGACGCACGCAAGTCCGCGCGTTCGGCCGCCAACTGCTGAGCGGTGTTGTGTTGCAACCACCCATAACCCGCAGCGATACACGCCACGAGAATAAACAACACCACAGCGAGCTTCAATCCCATCGAAGATTGCTCTCGCATCTCCTCGAAGTGGGTCTGTTCCGGATTCAAGATTGGTTCGTGCGAATCTTCTGACGGCGTTCGCTCATTATTATTCGTAATCATGGGTCTCTCCTGTTGACGGTTTGCCTTTCAGACAAAGGCACCCTTTCAACCCCGGCAGATGGAGTGCCATTTCCGCAAAATGATAAGCCCTTATGTTCTAGGGGATTAGAAGAAAAAGGCGGGCTAGGAAGGGCCCCTCATACCGGCAAAATTTCCAAGACCGAGAAAATTCTTCAGAGTTCTAGAAAGACTTTAGCCGCATGATGGTTTTAACGGCAACGTCTGGGAGAATCTGGCTCGCCAAAATTTGTTGCGAAAAAGAGTCCGCAGCGTTGCATTATAGGGGGCTCGAATAAAGAGCGCTGGGTCATAAATCAGGAGGACTCCACATGAAACGCCGTTCATTCTTACAGTACGCAAGCCTGGGAGGAGCTGCGGGTTTGGTGAGCGCAACTCCCTTGGCGATGGCCGCCACGACGACACCAATGAAAATCACCCGCATCCGCTTTTACCTGAATCCCCTTTCGTCCGTTTTATTCAATCAGAGCGCCCACATCGTGACCATTGAGACCGACCAGGGCATTACCGGTGTGGGCGAAGGCGGCAGCAAGGACGCCATCGAGCAATGCGCTGCCATGATTATTGGCGAAGACCCTTCGCGCATTGACCACCTGTGGCAGATGATGTTCCGCGGCTACTTCTACCCGGCAGGCCGGGAGAAACTGGATGCTCTAGGCGCGATCGACCTGGCTCTTTGGGACATCAAAGGGAAGGCGCTGGGTGTGCCGGTGTACGACTTGTTGGGAGGCGCTTCACGGGACCACGTCGAGTGCTACGCCACGGGATTCCCCTCGCATGGCAGCCTGAAGGAATCGGCACGCGCTTGTATTGAGGCCGGCTTCCGCGCCTATCGCTACGCTACAGCCGATCCGCCGGAAGGGCAGCCCTTCAACTCGCATGTGATGGTTGATAAGACCTACCAGGATTGCGTCGAGATTCGTGAAGGGGTGGGCAAAGATGGGGATTGGGCTCTCGATTACCACACGCGGCTCGACTTCCCCGACGCCGTGCGCCTTAGCACTTTAATCGAGCCGCTTACGCCCTACTTCGCCGAAGACCTGATCCGCTCCGAGAACCCCGGCGTGTATCGCCAACTCCGCGAGCACGTGAAGGTACCAATCGCGGTGGGAGAACAGTTCGGCAGCAAGTGGGATGTGAACGATCTGATTGAACAGCAATTGATCGATTACGCGCGCGTGACGCTGCCCAACGTGGGCGGCATCACCGAGTACATGAAAATCCTGGCGCTGTGCGAGACTCACTATGTGGGACTTATCCCGCACTTCACCGGCCCCGTCTCGGAAGCCGCCCTGGTGCACGCGTGCTCGGTTTTCTCCGGCCCGGTGCTGATGGAAATGACCGGCGAAGGCCACCGCGACCTTCCTCATTTGCCGGAATGCTACGACTTCCGCAACGGCAAATTGTGGCCGAATCGCCGACCCGGTCTGGGCGTGACGCTCGACACCAAGCCGCTGCAACTGGCGGCGGAAATCACTGAACGCAAGCGGACAAACCCCATGTTCCAGCGGCCCGACGGGTCGATTACGAATTGGTGAGGGGGCGGTTGACCGTTGGTGGCGCCTGCTTGGCATGGGGCGGAGCGCCTAAGACTTTACGCGGTAGCGGAAGGTGACACTCGGGGCGGAATATAGCAACTTGTAAAGTCTGCGGCTGGCACGGATGGATCGTACACCATGATCCCAAACGTTGCGCTAGCTATCTGCGGATCAGGCAGATGTACCTCGCAGGGAAGTCCAGCCGCGCGATTGGACGAGAGCTAGGCCATTCCTCCACGCGGGTACTCAATGCGCTGAAGGCTCTAAGGGTCAAGACTCGGCCTCCCGGCGGTCTGAATAATCCGGGCGGAGTAAATGGCCGATCACGGCTAACGCCTTTGCGCCGGGCCAATGTGGATAATCCTGAATCAATCTGGCGCGGAGGCAAGCGGGCGTAGCGAAGACCCAAATGGCAAAGGTCCGTGGCCTCGTGCCGACCCCAGCCGCAGATGGCAGGGCTGTTATAGAATATTGAATGTCCTCCCGGTAACGTTTTTATCCGGCGTCCGCGCTTAAACCTTTCTCTTCGGTACACAAGGCGGATTGACAAGGTGAGTACAGGGTACCTGCCAATGCGCCCGGCTGGATGTTCGCGGATTGGGGGTGAGAGAAAAAGACCGGAAATATGCTGACTAGAACCGAACCCCAATGCTGAACGATTTTCGCCAACTCTTACGCCAGAACCGCAATTACCGCTACACCTGGATTGGCCAAGTCGTCAGTGAGATCGGCGATCACTTCAACAACATCGCCGTTTTCAGTCTGGCGATGGAGACCACCCACTCGGGCCTGGTGGTCAGCGGCGTTATGCTGTCGCGGGCGGTGCCGGCGGTCATGGCGGGACCTCTGGCCGGCGTGATCCTCGACCGCTTTGACCGCAAGCGCATCATGCTGGCCAGCGACCTGATCCGCGCCGTGGTAGCCCTGGCGTTTGTGCTGACGGTGCACCACCATCGGACTTCGCTGCTTTATGGATTGAGCGCGCTGCTGATGTTTGCCTCGCCATTCTTCACCAGCGGACGCACTTCCATTCTGCCGACCATCACCAGCCGGGAGGAATTGCACACCGCCAATTCCCTGACCCAGACCACGCAATGGACCACGCTGACGGTGGGCACCATGGTGGCGGGATTGAGCGCGGCGAGCCTGGGCTATCAATGGGCCTTCGTTTTGAATTCCCTCTCCTTTTTCGGGTCGGCGGCCTGCATCTGGCAATTGCGCGCTGCAGGCAGCTTCCGGGCGAAGCGCGAAGCGTTGACGGAAGAACAAGTGGTGCGGCCGTGGCACGAATACAAGGAAGGCTTGCGCTACATGCGCTCGTCGCCACTCATTCTGGGAATTGCGCTGATCGGCGTAGGCTGGGCCACTGGCGGCGGCGCGGCCCAAATCCTCTTCACGTTGTTTGGCGAGCAGGTCTTCAATCGCGGCCCGGCGGGAATCGGCATGGTGTGGAGCGCCGCGGGCGTGGGCTTGCTGGTAGGCGGGGCAATGGCCCACCGTATTGGCCGGAGAATCAGCTTCCGCAATTACAAACGCGCCATCGCCGTCTGCTATGTGATTCACGGCGGGGCCTACGTGCTCTTCAGCCAGATGCGAAGTTTCCCGGCGGCCTTGTTTTTCATCGGGCTTTCGCGCGCCGGAGTAGCCGTGAGCTCGGTTTTGAATGCGTCGCAATTGCTGCGGCGCGTTCCGGATGAGTTCCGCGGAAGGGTTTTTTCAACGGCGGAATCGCTGACGTGGTCGGTCATGATGGTCTCCATGACGGCGGCGGGAATTGCATCTCAGTACCACAGTCCGCGGACCATCGGGTTTGTGGCGGGCATCCTGAGTTCCAGCACTGCGCTGTTTTGGGGCTGGGCGGATTGGAAGGGCAAGCTTCCCGAGCCGGAACCCTTGGCCATCGAACTCGAGGAAGTGGAAATTCACGGGGAGCCGACGGTGTGAAAAACAGGGGTTAGGGGTTAGGGGTTAGGGGTTAGGGGTTAGGGATTCGGGATTCGGGATCAGGCGCTAAGATAACGGTTCGCGGCACCCGAGAGCCCGTGTCACGGGCGTCGTCATCTCACTGCTGTCCAAAATAATCGCTAGCCCCGTACCGCGCCATTGCAGGGAAAGGCTTTAGGACAGGGAGAATGGCGGGTTGGGGAGGAGGTCTAGGTTTCATCAGTTCGTTCGCCTGTCCCAAT
>JBKQVI010000122.1:0-20578 GCA_052139985.1 Terriglobia bacterium | reverse complement strand
CCCCTACGGCAAGAGGGTTGGTCTACACTACATCGACTTCTCAGAAAGGCCAGGCTGAAAACAAAAACGTTAACGAATCACCGAGACCCAAAATAATCAAAACCTGCCTCTCGGTGACGAACTTGGGTTAGCGCTCGGCCGCGGTCTACTGCAAGTGTTCGACACTGTAAACGGCGGCGAGCATCCCGGTTTCCGGCCCGCTCACGCCAAGGGAGTCATGTTGGCGGGAATCTTCCGGCCCTCTCCCGATGCGGCTTCCCTCACGCGTGCTCCTCACGCCCATAAAGGCACGCCGGTTACCGTGCGCTTCTCCGACTTTGCCGGAATTCCCAACGTTGCGGACAATGACCCCCAGTTCGCCAGCCCGCGAGGCTGCGCGATCCGGTTTCAGCTCGGCGAGCACGTTCACACCGACATTGTGGCCCACTCTCACGACGGCTTTCCCGCGCGTACCGCCGAGGAATTTCAAGAGTTCCTCCAAGCGGTCGCGGCAAGTGATGCCTCCAAACCTCATCCCAACGCGATCGAACGGTTTTTGGGTGCGCACCCCAAGGCGTTGCAGTTCGTCCAGGCGCCCAAGCCGTTTCCTACCAGTTTTGCGCGGGAGTCGTTCTTCGCCGTCTCCGCGTTCAAGTTCACCGCGGCAGACGGAACCACCCGCTTTGGCCGCTACCGCATTTTGCCGGAACTGGGTAACGAGTACCTGGATGCGTCCCCTGCAGCCGCCAAGGGTTCCAACTTCCTGTTTGACGAGTTGAGAGAACGCGTCGCGAACGGTCCGATCAAGTTCCAAATCGTGGTGCAATTGGCTGGGGACGGAGACATTGTCGACGACGCCACTGTTCGCTGGCCGGAAAGCCGCCCCCGGATTAATTTCGGTGTGGTCGCCTTAAACGCGCTGGTGGCTGATAGCGACGCGCAACAGCGCCGTATCATCTTTGATCCCATCCCGCGCGTGGATGGAATTGAAGCGTCCGCCGATCCCCTGTTTCAGCCTCGCGCCGACCTCTATCTGCTCAGCGGACGGCGTCGCCGGGCTGCGGGCGAACATACAGCGAAGGCGTCGGCGCCATAGGGTGTGGGTAGCACAGGAACTCCTGCCTATGCACAGTTACGGACCTTGTCCATCCGGCACAGACAGGGGTGCCTGTGCTACCGGCTTGCTTAGGACTGCGCCTGGGCCTTGCGCAGGAATGGTGCGGCTCCGACCAGAAGCGGTACCGCGGGCAGCACTACCCAGGTCGCGGTCAGAAGGACGAACCCGCCCAGTTGAATATGGTGGTCGACGCCTCTATCTAGAATCATTGCCGCCGGCAGGATCAGCACAAACAAACCCAGCAAGGCGATCGCCGGAGCCAGCGCGGCGAGTAACTGGTACCGCACGGTACCGCCAGCACGCCGCGACCAATATGCCGCAATCGCGCCCACCACGGGTTGGGAGATGAGCCAGGGAAGAATGAACTCACATAATGCCCGTACGTCCTTGCCTACACCCAACCAATAGAAGTGCGCCGGCGCGCCGAAAATCTGCATGAGTGCCAAGAGCACGTTGCTCAGGGTAAGAGCGCATAACGCGGGAAGCCACAAAGCCTTGGTGCGGTGATTCATGATTGTCTCCTCAGTTTCGGCTGCAACGATTTCCCTGCGAAATTCGGGCCAGTCGGATACGGAATCGAGAGCTTCTTGGGTGGCAGCGTCCGCAGCCACTCCGCGCGCTTCGAGGGCTGCGGCGTCGTCCGCCACGTGCTCGCTGAGTTCGCGGAGAATTTCTTCTTCGCGCTGCGGACCCAGCCCCAGCTTGCCCAAGCGTTCATTGATCGATCCTTGGTTATCCGGCATGCGATGCTCCCGCGATGCATTTCGTAGGCGCGCCTACCCTGCCCGGGGCCGAACGGGCCCCATTTGGCCACCCACGAGGGGCGCCCGGGCCAGGGAAGCCCAGCCCCCTACAATCCGGCGTGAGCGACTCCGGCGATGCGATGCAGCGCCTGGAAGAACCGCGCCCATTCCTCTCGCAGAGGCGCCAATTGCTTCTTGCCCTTGAGCGTCAGGTGGTAATAGCGGCGTTTGCGTCCGCTCTTGGCTTCCTCCCACCTTCCCGTTACCCAGCCGCGTTTTTCCATTCGATACAGCAGCGGATAAAGCGAAGCCAGGTTGAACTGGAGGACGCCGCCGGTTTGCTGCGCGATGCGCTTGGAGATTTCGTAGCCGTGCAAGGGCTCCAGGTCCAGCAGCGCGAGAATGGCCAGTTCGCCGCTGCCGCGCTTGATTTTGCTGTCGATTCCAATCACTATGGCTCCTATAGATGTCAATCCTATATATAGGGGTAAAGGCTGTCAAGGGGAAAATTGCGGGTGCGACCTAAGGATTCACCACGGAGGGCACAGAGGTCACGGAGATCAGACGGAGGAAGAAACGTGGATCGACAAACTGGGCAATCATAGTCGCCGCGCAGGCAGAAGGATTCTTTCTGTGGTCGCTCTTCCTCTGCGGTGCCCACCTTTTCGAGGCCGCGTGATTTCGCTTGGTTGCAGTGCAGAAAGGAGGGAGGGAGGCCATGGCTGAGAAGGAAATGGCCCCCTTCGAATGTGCAGACGGGACGACACCGCCGGCGAACTACGCTTCCTGTTCGGTTTGCAACGAGCGCAGGCGAGCCGCCTTGCCACGCAACTTACGCAGGTAATAAAGCTTCGCGCGTCGCACGCGGCCGGAACGCACAACCTCAATCTTATCGACGACGGGGGAATGCAAGGGGAAGATGCGCTCTACGCCATGGCCAAAGGAAATCTTGCGGACCGTGAACGACGAATGGTTGCGAGCGCGACGAAGGCCGATGACGGTGCCTTCGAAGACCTGGATTCTTTCCTTTTCGCCCTCTTTAATTTTGACGTGCACCTTGACGGTATCCCCGGGGTGAAACGACGAGACTTCTTTCTTCATCTGTGATTGTTCGACTTTATCCAGCGCATTCATGTTTCTATTCTCCCAGACTTTTCGAGAGCACTTCACAGGCCAGGGTCTTCACCTTGCCGCTCCGGCCTCGAAATAGGATGTCAAATACTGTAACGGCGAGCTTATCTCGCCATGTGGCGAGGTAAACTCGCCGCTACTCTCTACACTCGAGCGATTCCAGCCACCGGCGATCTTCCTCGCTCAGGGGAAACTGGTCCAGCAACTCGGGCCGGCGCTTCCAGGTTTTTTCCAGCGCCCGCTGTCGCCGCCACTGGCGAATATGGTCGTGGTTACCGGAAAGCAGAACTTCCGGCACTTTCCACTCGCGAAACTCCGCCGGACGCGTGTAGTGCGGGCAGTCGAGCAACCCGTGCCGGACTTCTGCCGCAGCATCTGCCGGGACCGCGAAAGAATCCTGCTCGCTGGACTCTTCATTGCCAAGCACTCCGGGCAGAAGGCGGATCATCGCTTCCATCACCACCGCCGCGGGTAATTCACCGCCGCTCAGTACAAAGTCGCCGATGGAAATCTCATCGGTGGCAAGGTTCTCCGCCACGCGTTCGTCAACGCCCTCATAGCGGCCGCAAATCAAAACCAGCCGCGCCGCGTGCGAAAGTTCTTCCGCCACGGCCTGGGTCAGCAAGCGGCCTTGCGGCGACAGCAGAATCACCGGCAAGGTTTGCTCCGGCATCTCACTGCGGAGCGCTTCGACGGCCCGGAAGATCGGTTCCGGCTTGAAAACCATGCCGGGGCCCCCGCCAAACGGTCTATCGTCCACGGTGCGGTGGCGGTCATCGGTGTAATCGCGCAAATCGTGCAACCGGATCACGGCATGACCCGATGCCATGGCCCTCTTCAGCAGCCCGTGCTCCAGGATGCTGCGGAAGAAATCCGGGAAAATCGTAATCACGTCGAACTGCATGGCAATCCGGGCTGGGCGAAAAGCAAAGGGTAAAGTGTAAATGGTAAATTATAGAGTTTAAATACCGTTGACTTTATCGTTTACCCTTTACCATTTCCCCCGGCTTTTAATCGTTCAGTTCCAGCAGCTCCTCCGGTGGCTCGATAAGGATGGTCCGGGACGCGAGATCGATTCGAGTACAGATTTCCTGCGCCAGGGGAATAAGCACTTCACTCTTTCCGTCGGGACGCTTGACGTGGAGCACATCCACCCCGCCCGTCGACTCGACTTCAGTCACCGTCCCAATTTCCCGTCCCTGTCGTTCCCAAGTAACGCGGCATCCGTGTAATTCGGACAGGTAGTAATGGTGCGGGGGAAGCGGAGTGCGCTGCTCCCACGGGATAAAGACCTGGAGCCCACGCAGACCCGAAGCACTCTCGATGGAGTCGACTCCTGAAAACTTCAGAATGACGCGGCCCTTGTGCGGCCAAGCGCGCTCTAAGGCGACAGCCTTCGGGGACTGGCCGGGGACCTCCACGTATGCGGATTCGAGCTGCTGGAAACGCTCCGGGAAATCCGTAAGGATCTCCGCCGCAACCTCTCCCTTGCGCCCCTGGGGCCGGAGAATGCGTGCGATGGCCAGGAACCGCTGGGTTTCGTTTTCCGCCAATGCCCCCCACGTCCCGCACTCAGCTTCCTCCTGGGTGTGAGACGAAAGCCCCCTATTCCAGGATCTCCAGCGTAAAGCGCTTCTTAAGCTTCATGCCGGCGGCATTGAGGATGGTGCGAACAGAGCGTGCCGTTCGCCCCTGCTTTCCGATCACCTTCCCCAAGTCGGAGGGATGCACCCGCAATTCCAGAACCGTCACTTGTTCGCCTTCCACTGCCCGCACCGAAACCTGGTCGGGATTATCTACTAGCGCTTTGGCAATTGCCTCGATTAACTCTCTCATCTAGCCCTCCCGCGCACATCAGCTGTCGTGCAAACCTTGGACGGGATCAGTGTGCTTAGAAACACATAGCCCCAACTCGAGCGGGTGCCACGGTTGAGGCAACGGTCAGGCGCAACACATTCAGGCGGCTGGTGCCGGCGCCGTCTCTGGCGATGGGGCTGGCGTTGGGAGCTTCTTTAAGAAGCTCTGAACCGTTTCTGAAGGTTGTGCCCCCCGTCCGATCCAATAATCAACGCGCTCGCGTTTCAGTACGACCTCCGGCGGCGTTCGCCGGGGATTATAATGGCCGACAATTTCCACAAAGCGCCCATCGCGGGCATTCTCACGATCAATAACCACTACTCGATAACTGCTTTTCTTTTTGGCCCCAGTTCGAGCCAGTCGTATTCTTAACAATCTTCCCCCTTTTTGATGTTCGATGGCCGCTTGACAATTGCTACTTCGCCCTAATTAATCGCCACGCGGCTATCGGCGATCGAAAATTCATTTCGTCTTCGTGGGTCTCGCCTCACGGAGGCTCTCACGCCCCCGGCGCCACCGGCATACGCAGCTTGCTTAGTCCCTTGCCCAGAAGGCTGTGGCTCATGGACTTCATCATTTTCCGCATTTGGAAGTACTGCTTCAAGACTTGATTGACTTCCTGGACGGAAGTCCCGCTACCCCTCGAGATGCGCTTTCGCCGCTTACCATTGATGATCTCGTGATTACGCCGCTCCTGGGGAGTCATGGAATTGATGATGGCCTCGATATGAATCAGCTCTTTCTCATCCACTTTGACCTTGCTGGCATCCTTGAATATGCCGACTTTGGGAAGCATACCCAGCATCTGTTCCATCGGCCCCATCTTGCGCACCTGGGTAAGCTGATCGCGGAAGTCTTCCAACGTGAAAGTATCGGTCTGCAGCTTGCGATGGACGTCCATCGCCTTTTGCTTGTCGATCTTCTGCTCGGCTTTTTCAATGAGTGAGAGGATATCGCCCATACCGAGAATGCGTGAGACGATGCGCTCCGGATAGAAGACTTCCAGTTGATCGTACTTTTCGCCGATGCCCATGAACTTGATGGGCTGACCGGTGACGTGGTGAATGGATAGCGCCGCACCGCCGCGGGCGTCGCCGTCGAGCTTGGTCAAGATTACGCCGGTGGTGCCCAGCCGCTCGTGGAATTCCTGCGCGCTACGCACTGCGTCCTGGCCGATCATGGCGTCGGCGACCAGCAGCACTTCACTGGGCCGCAACTTGGTACGCAATTCACTGACTTCGTTCATCAGTTCCTGATCGATGTGCAAGCGGCCGGCAGTATCAACAATCAAAACGTCGTGGCCGCGGTCGGCAGCATCCTTGCGCGCGGCCATGGCCAATTCAATGGGCGAGTTGAGGCCAGTCCCCAAAAAAATCGGAATCTGGATAGCCTTCGCGATAATCGCCAATTGCTCCCGAGCAGCAGGGCGGTATACGTCCGTCGATACCAACATCGGGCGGCGTTTGCGTCCCGCGAGCCATAGGGCCAATTTTCCGGAAGTGGTGGTCTTGCCCGATCCTTGAAGGCCGACCATGAGGAAGACGGTGGGGTATTCCTTCGAAAAAGTCAGCAGCGAGGCTTCACGGCCGAGGATCTGGATCAACTCGTCGCGAACAATGCGAATAACTTCCTGCACGGGGGAAAGGCTGGAGCGCACTTCTTCGCCCCGGGCCTTGACCCGGACACGGTCAAGCAACTCCTTTACAACATTCAGGTTAACGTCGGCTTCAAGGAGCGCCAACCGCACCTCGCGCAAGGTTTGGTCCACCACCTCGTCGTTCAGGACTCCCTGAATGCGAAGAGTCTTAAAGACCTTTTGTAGCCGATCTTGAAGTGCGTCAAACATGTGCCGTCAACCAATTGAGGAAACAGAATCCCGCCCGCGGTCCCCAGACGATGCCGAACCGCGAAAATCCCCCTCTTTCATTGTACGCCCTTTACGAACGTCAAGCAAAGTGCGTGCTATCAATATATCACCAGAATCGGGGTGAGGGAATGGCCAAACTCCGCGGCATTAGCACAGCGCGCGACAGTGGAGGTACGGCGTAACGCTGGCCATTATTTCGACATGCTTCGGTCGAAAGGCTAAAGCTGCACATCCATAATTGCGCGACCCGCTAGATCAGCCCGCCGTCCTTGCGATGAGTTCGCCAGCAATAAAGCTGCTGGGCCGCCACCGAGAGCACACATATCCCGCCGGCAATGGAGACGCTCACCTCAAACAGGTACTGAAGCATGTCTTCGTGACTAGGCGCACTGGCCGTAGCCGCCAAGGCAAATCCGTGGGCTACAGCCCAAAGGCCGATAATGGCGCACAGCGCAAGACTCACAACGCGAAGGATGGTTTTGAACATGCCGCCCACCTTCTCCCACCGAAGGGCGCACGAATGCGATGCCAAGATACATACACCCGGATGAAGTCAGGGTCAACTCAAAGTGGGCCGGCGGAAGGAAGAGGACAGATTGGCCCCGAAGATACCAACACAGCGTAGTGCGGTTCTCGTCCGACCTGGTGCATCTAATCGCACCGGCCGTGAAGACACGCGCGCCAAGACAAGGATTCCACAGCCTTCCAAAAGGAGGAGAGAATTGAAGGAGGCAAGAATTAGAGGTTCAGGAGATAGTCGGAAGCCGTCAGGTTTCCGAATTTCACTGTGTTCACACGCTCTCCCACCACGTTGGCAAAGTACTCAAGGATGGCGGTCAGCTTCAAGACAGCCGACGATTCGCGCAGCTTCAACCGGTGGCGCGCCGTCAAGGTTGCAAACACCAGCTTGAAGTAAACGATCAAAAGACGCTCTTCGTAGGTATAGCGCTGATTCACGTTGGCGGCATTTTTGAGAAGGTACGTGAGAGCGAGAAAATCACATCTGAGCGTCAAGGTCAACCGTGGGTATTCCACGGGAGAATTGAAGTCCTCGATTGCTTTCCGAACCGATGGGAACTCCAGACGGTTGGCGTTGACGATCGCCTGAAAGAACTCCTGCGAGAATTGCCGGCGCAGGATGTTCTGGCAGACCGCCTGGAAATAGAAGAACAACAGCCCGGTGGAGATGATCAGAATCAGTGTCGCCATGAACATATTTCTACCTCAGTGCCACATGCTAGTCTGCAACTGCCTCTACCAAACCTGCTTGTTTCCGCACTCGCGGTCGAACCGGAACGGCTTCGGGAGTCTTCACGATGGCGTAAATCCAAGTCAACAGCATCCCCAGCGTGCAGACAGGATTTAAGATGCTGAAAATGAGCTTCACGCTGTGCTCGCCAAGAGTCACGTGCAAAAGTGCCAAGCCGGCGGCCTCGCCTGCAAACTGGACACCCATTCCACAAACCAGCAGAGCGAGCTCATCGTCTTCAATCGCGAGCTGCTGGATCATGACGTAAAGCAAGGTATTCAGGACGAGGCAACTAAAATAGAGATTCTGGCTGAACTCAACTATGAAGACAGTGAAGAGATGTGAATAATTGCGGGTTAGGGAAAGGCCTGAGATTCCTACAACCAGTATGAAGACGAAAATCAGCAGGGGGCGAACGGTAGTCCAGATCTTCTCTTCCCGGGCGCTGGCGCGCCGGAAAAAACCGCAGATCAGCAGAAATGCGCCTAAGGCCAACGCCACATCCGTCAGCCAGTAGAAATAGCTGTATTGGTTGGATTTCTGGCCGAAATAGTTAAGCACCGCAGCGCGGGCAACCCCGTCCAAAGCAAACAGGATGCCGACGTACAGAAATAGACCTTTGTGCCGCCGCCATCTTCCTTGCGAGGCGAGCAGCACACACACCAACGCCTCCAGAACGTAGATTCCGTACTGAAGGCCGTGCATTAATATCTGGTCACTCATAAGCGTCACGGAACAACCCGTCGTCCTCAGTTGCTTCCGAGTCGCTTACTACGACCGGAAGTAACTTACTTCATGGGTGGTATCGGCGCTGGGCTTCCACCAATTCCCATCGTGCTCATCGGCGGGATCGGAGCCGGGCTTCCGCCAATTCCCATGGGCGGTATTGGAGCCGGGCTTCCACCAATTCCCACCGTGCCCATCGGCGGTATCGGGGCTGGACTTCCGCCAATTCCGGCAAGATTCCCTCGAACCGTAGCACCACTCAATACCACCAATAATGCCAAAACAAACGCGAGAAAATAGTTCTTCACGGCTTTCCTCCAGGCTGAAATAGCGAGCGAGGAAAGCCTATTCGATCAAGGATCGAAAGTCAATGGTATTTGACACCAAAGCGGCCAAAATGTCATGCAGTATCTAGAACTTCCAGACACTGCACTTCACTTTCACTAACCAATTTATTCTGACTCCACCGCGTTAGCAATGGTACTAAGGTACTATCAATAACTCCTTGATCACCAAATTTTCACGCATCACTCTAGTCCCGCCTCAGCGCTGGGGCAATAGTACAAGGGTACTAGTTCCGCACAATGACTTGAACGGCCAGCCGGACCCCTTCGACGGGCTCGCTGACTGTACCTTTCCAGACGCGGGCCGCAAAAAACTCTGCCAGTCTCTGAGTTGACCCAGATGGGTACGAGTGGCATCATACAAACTATCAACCTGGGATGTCGTGGAGCGTGATGCATGAAGACCAAGAAGCCATATTTGCCAATTGCCCTGGTGGCGGGAGTTATTGGGGTTCTGCTTTTGGCGAGCTTTCCGCCGAAGTGGTTTGCCCAATCGCAGGAGCCCACGCCTACTCCGCAACAGCAGTCTCAAGGCCCGCAGCCCGATGTGGGAGAAACCGTCCTGGTTCCGAAAAAGTCGCAGCCAACTCCATCCCAGCCGTCTCCCGCGCAGCCTACGACCACGACACCGCAGAAGAAGCCGGAAAAGATTAATCCTAACGAAGTCTACACGCTCTCGACAACCACCAGCCTGGTCAACGTGGACGTGATGGTTGTCGACAACAATGGAAGCCCGCTCCAGAATCTAGATAAGAAGAATTTCCAGTTAACCGACGACGGCGTTCCGCAGGCCATCACCAACTTCGGAACCGGCGAAGCTCCTATGACCATTTGTATGTTGGTTGAATTCGCCAATCGCTGGTGGCCGTTCCTGGTTATCGCGCTTCGATACAGCTACGACTTCTTGAATGTGATAACCCCCAAAGACTGGGTGGCAGTCGTCTCTTTCGATTTGAAGCCGCAGATCCTCACCGATTTCACCCAAGACCGCGGGGAGGTGCGAGCGGGCCTGGATCAATTGCGCATCCCCGGCTTTAGCGAATCCTGCATTTACGACGCGCTGGCCTTTGTGCTGGACCGAATGAAAGAGGTGCACGGTCGCAAAGCGGTAGTCGCCGTTGTTACCGGAATTGATACCTTCAGCAAGCTGACCTACGACCAGTGCCTGAAGATCGTGAGGGCCTCGGACACACCCATCTACCCCATTAGCATCATGGAATTCATGTCCGTTCGTAGTCCCCGAGGCGACAACATCACGACTCTGCAAGCCGAAAATGCTCTCAAGACCATGGCCTCTTACTCCGGCGGCCAGGCGTATTTCCCGCGGTTTGAACAGGAAGTGCCGAGCGATTACCAGCAGATCGCGCAGCAACTCCGCATGCAGTATAGCCTGGGCTTCGTTCCCACCGACGTGACGAAGGACGGCCGCTTCCACAAGCTGAAGGTTGCAGTGGTGGATGAGCAGGGGAATCCTCTTACGATTTTCAATGAGAAGGGCAAGAAGGTGAAGTACCACATCGTCGCGCGCGACGGGTATTACGCCCCGAAGTCTTAATGCGAAAAGTGCCGCACTCCAGTGAAGACCATCGCCAGGTGGCGCTGGTTGGCGGCGGCAATGACCTCCTTGTCGCGCACCGATCCGCCAGGCTGGACGATTGCAGTGACGCCGGCTCGCGCCGCTTCTTCCACTCCATCGGGAAAGGGGAAAAAGGCGTCGGAAGCAAGCACCGTGCCTTCGAGCGCGTGCTTTAAGTCCCGCGCCTTAGTGGCTCCCAGTTTGACGGAATCCACGCGGCTCATTTGGCCGGCCCCTACGCCCACGAGAATACCCGCCCGCGCATAAACGATGGCATTGGATTTGACATGCTTCACGACTTGCCAGGCAAAAGTCATGGCCGCCGCTTCGTCGGCTGTGGGCTGGCGTTCCGTGACACATCTCCATAGATGGGGTTGTGCCGCCAAATTATCGGGTGTTTGGACGAGCAATCCACCACCCACCGCCTTCAATTGGAGCCCCAGGTCGTCGCCAGCCGTCGCCGACATATCGAGCAAACGCAGGTTTTTCTTGCCAGCCAAACGCTGAAGCGCGCCATGCTCGAAACCCGGTGCTACGACGGCTTCCACAAATAGATTTGACAGTTCCTCCGCTGTGGCTCCATCCACCGCGCGGTTGAAGGCGATCACGGATCCGTATGCTGAAACCGGGTCGACTTCCAGCGCCCGGAGATAGCTTTCTACCAACGTCGGGCCCGTAGCCACCCCACAAGGGTTGGTGTGTTTGATGATAACGGTGGTAGGTTCTTCAAATTCCTGCGCCAGACGCCAGGCAGCCTCCAGGTCTACGATATTGTTATAGGAAAGCTCCTTGCCTTGAAGTTGCGGAGCCGCCGCCAAGCCACGCCCCGCCGCGGTGGAACTACGATAGAGCGCAGCCTTCTGGTGGGGATTTTCCCCGTACCTCAAATCCATCACTTTCCGGTAATTCAGGTGGAGTGCGTCCGGGAATTCTCCGTTGGCCATTTTCTGCAAGGTGGAGGAGATGGCGCTGTCATACGCCGCCGTGGTTGCGAACGCTTTGCGCGCCAGACGGGCACGCGTTTCCCGCGAGACGCCTCCGCTGTTTTTCTGCAGTTCCTGCAGGACTACCGGATAGTCGGCGGCGTCCACAAGAACGGTGACATCCTCAAAGTTCTTCGCTGCCGAGCGCAACATCGAGGGTCCGCCAATGTCGATGTTCTCGATCAACTCTTCCAAGGTCACACCGGGCTTCGCCGCGGTCTTCTCGAAGGGATATAAATTCACCACCACCATGTCAATGAACTCTAGGGCGTGTTCCTTGACCTGCGCCTGGTGCTGTGGATTTGAGCGCACAGCCAACAGCCCGCCGTGAACTCTTGGATGGAGGGTTTTCACGCGGCCATCGAGCATCTCGGGAAATCCCGTGAAGTCCGAGACGTCTTTCACCTTGAGGCCCTTCTCGCGAAGCAGCTTGGCGGTGCCGCCCGTGGACAGCAATTCGACATCGAGCGACATAAGTCCGGAAGCCAGCTCGACGATACCTGTTTTGTCGCTGACGCTGATTAACGCCCGTGAAATCTTTCGCATGAAAACCCCTTTGGTCCTGTCTCCTGCTCTCCTCATCTTGCTCTCGTGGCTCTAAACTTGACCTTGCCGCCTTCAACCGAAATGGCGAACTGCACTTTGTCGCAGTGTAGTATCTCTTTTAGCTCTTTGATCTTAGCCTTGATGAATTTACGGAACGCAGCGGCGTCAACGGTAGTGGCAGGCTCTCCAGCCTTCTTCCGGGCCTCCTGCATGGCGTACAGGAGCTGGCTGATCTTCTCCGCCTCGGTCTCCGGATCGGAACAGACCACGCGCACGATGTCCTCGGCAAGCGGCGCCTCTACGGTTCGCCTCTGCGGGCCGGTTGGGCTGCGTCCTTCTTCTTTCTCCTGAAGTTTACGCCGCCAGAGGTTCGAGTTAACGGCGTACTTCTGCGCGAGGCTCGTAAACCGGAACCGCTGAGTGAAGCTCAGTTTGGACTGGTCACTGGAATAGCGCTTAATGGCGTTTTCCACGCGGAACAGGGTATCGCGCGGAGGCCGCGAAGTCCCGCCATTAAAATAGACTTCGTATTCAATCTTGAGACGGCGGAGATCATCATCGAGTCTATTAAACTCTTCGTCAACTGTCACGTAACCGCCTTAAGCTCAACTCAGGAGTCGGAATTATACCCCGTTTAAAACGAACCGCGTCAACTGGAAAGTTGACGGGTATAGCCGACTGTGTTGAAATGACGGACGGACAAGGGACGCGGGATTAGGGGTTAGGGATCAGGGGGTAGGGATACGGGATTAGCTCTAATTTTTAACTCCTACCCTGCGGATTGGCGCAACATAGAAATTGCAGTTACACCCGCGTCCCGAATTCCGTATTCCGAACTCCGAATCCCGAACCCCTAATCCCGTGTCGCGTGCCCCGTGTGCCGCGTCCCGTTCTTAGAGCTATGACCTCCCCCAAGAGTGATCCCGAGCCCGCCGTCGAAAGCTTACTCCGCCAGATTCCCTCTGTGGATTACTTGCTGAATCGAAATAGCTTGCGCGATCTTGAAGGCCGGATCGGTCATCGCCTGGTGGTGGAGGTGGCGCGGAAGGTCCTCGATAGCGTCCGCGAAATCGTCTCCCGAGGCAGTCAGGCCGACGTTTCGGCGGAAGGGCTGGAAGAAGAGATTCTCAAAGAAGCCGAAGCCGCCACGAGATTTTCGCTACAAGCCGTTATCAATGCCACCGGAGTCATTCTGCATACCAATCTGGGACGTGCGCCGTTGGCTGAGGAAGCATTGGCCCACCTGGTCGCCGTCGCAGCGGGCTATTCCAATCTGGAGTACGACTTAGACCGCGGCGAGCGTGGCCAGCGAGACGTCCACACGGAGCGGCTTTTCGGCCGGCTGCTAGGCGCCGAGCGAGCGGTGGTGGTCAATAACAACGCCGCCGCCGTCTTTCTAGCCCTGAACACACTGGCAGAAGGTGCAGAAGTCATCGTTTCGCGCGGCGAGCTGATCGAGATCGGCGGCTCGTTCCGCATTCCCGATGTCTGTGTGAAAAGCGGGGCAGTGCTGCGCGAAGTCGGCACGACGAACCGCACGCGTGCCGGTGATTACGCGGCGGCCATCAATGAGCGCACACGCATCTTGTTAAGAGTGCATCCAAGTAATTTCCGCATGGTGGGCTTCACCGAGCGGCCCAGTCTGGATGAACTGGCGGAATTGGCCCGCAAGCACAACCTCCTTCTGATGGAGGACCTGGGCAGCGGCTGCCTGGTAGACCTCACTTCTTACGGCGTGCGAGACGAACTGCCCGTGGGCCTAAGCCTAAAGGCCGGTGTTGACGTCGTGACCTTTAGCGGCGATAAGCTGCTGGGCGGGCCGCAGGCGGGTATCCTGGTGGGGAAACGCGAGCCCCTCGAGCGGATCCGGAAGAATCCCCTGTTTCGCGCGCTGCGGGTGGATAAGCTGACGATCGCTGCGCTGGAAGCAACCGTCTCCCTTTACTTGCAGGGGCGGTTGGATTCTATTCCCGCGCTGCGGATGATGCGCCTTTCCAAGGAACATATCGCTTTGCGCGCGGAGCGACTGGCAAAGAGGATTTCGGCGGGTCCCAAGCTCACGGCAATTGTTCGAGATGGCGAATCCGTAATCGGCGGCGGCTCCACTCCCGGCCAGACGCTCCGTACTGCTCTAGTAGCGGTTTGGCATGCTGAGCACAGCGCGGCGACCCTGGAGGAAATGCTCCGCCGCCAAACCCCCGCCATCCTTGGCCGGGTCGAGCAGGACGAGTTTGTTGTTGACCTGCGAACGGTAGGGGAAGCCCAGGACGATTTGATTGCCCGAGGCATTGAAAAAGTTGCCAGTGGTCAGTAGTCAGTGGCCAGTAAAAGCCGCCGTGAATTCGAATGGCAGCCGCGAAATTACTGTACCGTGTCATGTGCATCGTGATAAGTGCGTGGCGTAGCGTCTTTAGCTGACAACTGACGACTGATGACTGACAGCTTCTATGAAGGCACTCTATTTCGATGGCAAACTGACTCTGCGCGACGTGGCGAAGCCCCAGCGCGCTCCCGGCGAGGCGTTGATCAAGGTTTTGCTGGCGGGCATTTGCGGTACAGACCGCGAAATCTTGAAAGGCTATTCGGGCTTTCACGGTATTCCGGGCCATGAATTTGTCGGACGCGTGGTGGAATGTGACGACCCGCAATGGACCGGCCGACGCGCGGTGGGAGAAATCAATCTTGCCTGTGGCCGTTGCCCGTGGTGTGCGAAGGGTTTGGGCCGGCATTGCCCGCATCGTACGGTTCTGGGGATTGTGAATCGACCGGGAGTATTTGCGGAGTATGTAACTCTGCCGGTCGAGAATCTGCACGCAGTTCCCGATGAAATTTCTGACCCAGCGGCGACCTTCACAGAGCCAGTGGCGGCGGCATGTGAGATCCTCGAGCAAATGACCATTCCACAGGGGACACGGGTGGCCATTATCGGCGACGGGCGCTTGGGGCTGCTTGTAGCCCAGGTACTGAAGCACGCAGGGGCGCAAGTCACGCTGATCGGCCGGCACGGATGGAAACTAGATCTGGCGCGCGCCTGGGGCGCGAAGGTTTTGAGCGAGGGTGATGAGGAGCTTACGCCCAGCAGCTTCCCCGTGACCGTGGAGGCGACGGG
Source organism: Terriglobia bacterium (assembly GCA_052139985.1). Classification (GTDB taxonomy): domain Bacteria; phylum Acidobacteriota; class Terriglobia; order UBA7540; family UBA7540; genus Bog-366. Next base: position 5,351 of record JBKQVI010000122.1, on the reverse strand, counting down.
TTCGCCACGCGGCATTAGTGAGGCGTTGCGCCTGGTGGAGCCGCGCGGAACGCTGGTGATGAAATCCACTTTTCACGGCGCCGCAAACTTTGATGCCACCAAACTCGTGGTGGATGAGATTACAATGGTTGGTTCCCGCTGCGGGGTCTTTGCCCCGGCCATCGAGTTACTTCGGCGGGAAGACGTAACCGTTCACCATTTGATTACCAAGACTTTTCCGTTGGAGCAGGGGATTGAGGCCTTCGAGTTCTTGGATCAGACTTCGGCTTTGAAGGTCCTGCTGAAGGTTGAATGACCGGCTCTGCCGCGCTCTGTGATAGAGCTTTAAGAACTTGGAGGACACGGAGACCACTTTTAGTTGCGGTTCCGCTGTGGCGCTACATCCCGACTGGGCTTAAGAGGACAAAGCATGCTTCGTTCATCGACTCGCAAATCCACTCTGCTTCAATTTGCGTCGTTCGTACTAGTAACCGTTGTACTCGGCATGGGCATAGCCGAAGGGAAAAAGAAAGCGCCTCCGCCACCCACCGGATTGCCGGCGCAGATCCACAACCTGGCAAAGCAGCTTCCCGGCGTGATGTTGGACGATGCCGGGCCCATTACCGGCCAGATTCAAAAGCTAGTTGTGGATCACATGGCGGTATGGATGGCCGATCGCACTCCCACCGATGTCGAAACACGCCGCGAGCTGGAAAGCGTATTCTCCCTCCTGCATTATCCTCTGGTGGCCATGCCCGCGGCTTTCGCCCAGCCTTGGAAAGGCCAAACGGTGATTGGCGCGGGGTACACTTTGGGCTGGACGGACTTTGACCGTCAAAATGTGGTGGCGATTTTCACCAGCAACGCGGGCAAGAGTCATCTTGCGACGATCACGAAATTCGTTCCTCGCACCGACCTGCATTATGAAACCCTGCCCCAGCTCGCTTGGGACGACTTCCGGTTCTTTGTTTACGGAAACCGCCTTGGGAAAAGCCAGGAGCGGCTCTCGGTAATTCTCTATTCCTTTGACGGGCAGAACCTGAAGCCGCTCTGGGAAAAGCAGGACATCTACGCCGGCGAGATGGACGTCACAAAGGACAAGGTCACCATCAAATATCTTAAGGAGGACGAATACGTGGATGCCGTCCAGCGCAAGCGGCATCCTCCACGCCATTTGGCCACCTACCAGCTTACCTCGGCGGGAATTGAACTATCCGACGACCACGAAATCCCGTTTTAGGCTTGGATCGCTGGAAGGCGCGGGACGCCCGCGCTACGCCTCGTGGCATGGCCATCTTGGCCATGACTTTACACGGGCAGGATGCCCGTGGCACATCCTCCGGATCTCGGTCTTGACTTTTATGTCGCGCACCGGCTTGCCAGTCCCGCTTTGACCCCGTATACTCTTGCCGTAATTTTGCCGTTTCTTTTAAGGAGGAATTATGGCTTCTATTTCACGACGTGACGCAGGGAAGCTCTTGCTAGCAGGCTGCGCGGGTGCGCTAGTTCCCGCCGGAAAACTTCGCGGCGCCACCAGAATCAATTCAGTTATTCGGGGCGTACAGATCGGCGCGCAAAGCTACTCGTTCCGCGACCTGCCTAACGGCGATCTCATCAACAATTTCCGCAAGGTGGGGCTGGGCGAGTGCGAGCTCTGCGACTTCCAAATAAGTCCGGCGGGCCTGGATGGCAAGGAGTTGATGAAGTGGGAACTTCAGGCGCCGATGAGCTACTTTAAGGATATCCGCAAAAAGTGGGATGATGGGGGCGTTCTCCCGTACGCCTTCACCTTCGCCTTTCGGAGGGGAATGACCGATGAGGAGATCGAGTGGGGCTTTCGCGCCGCCCAGGCGATGGGAATGAAGTACATCACCTCGTCCTCCAACGTCAGCATGGCGCCGCGTGTCGATAAGTACGCTCAGCAATACAAGATCACGGTGGGCTTCCACGGACACGACCAAACATCCGACCCCGACGAGTTTTCCACACCGGAAACGTTCGCGCGCGCCATGAAAGGCGCTTCACCTTACATCGGCGTCAATCTTGACATCGGCCATTTCACCGCCGCAGGAGGAGACGCCGTCGCCTACATTACCGAGCACCACGCAAAGATCGTCACTCTGCACCTTAAAGACCGAAAGAAGAATCACGGTGCGAATCTGCCCTTTGGCCAGGGTGAAACTCCCATCGTGGAGGTTCTGCACTTGCTACGCGACAAAGGCTGGAAGATTCCCGCTAACATCGAGTACGAGTATGGAAAACCCGGCATGGACACGATCACCGAGGTCAAGAAGTGTTTCGCGTATTGCAAGCAGGCGCTAGAAAGCTAACAGGATCTCTGTCTTTTTAGCAGTGGTGAGGGCGGGAGTAGAATCAACCGCCCTCGCCGTACAACAATGGGTTCCGTAGTCGGCTCGGCAGTTTAGGTTGCCGGGCCCGCCGGACAGATCTCGACGAGAATCGCGGTGATGTTGTCGGGCCCGCCGTTCTGATTTCCACGTGTAATCAAGTGGTTAGCCTTTTCTCCCAGGGGAATATCCAACTCCAGAATGTCAACCAGCTCCTTCGGCGAAACCACTTTGTGTAATCCGCCGCTGCACAGCAGGAGCACATCTTGCGGCGCCAAATCGATGGCGCTCATGATGACTTTGATTTCCGCTTGCGCCCCCACCGCCTGGGTAAGGAGGCCCGCGATCTGCGGGTTCACCAAGCCGGGGTCTTGACCCCGCCTGCGCAATTGATTGCCAATGGTCTGATCCTGTGTCAACAAGATGAGATTTCCATCGCGGAGCAGGTAAGCGCGCGAATCTCCCACCTGGGCTACATCCGCTCGCGAACCACAAATCAGCGCCGCCGTCAGAGTGGTTCCCATTCTCTCGTGCTCCGAGTATTCTTGGGCATAGGCAAAAACGGCCCGGTGAGCCGCCACCACCGCCAGCCGCAGGGTTGCGGCCAAATCCAGGTAGCTGGTCGCAAAGTCATGCAGCCGGGGCACGATGTCCTTCGCCAGGTTTTCCACGCACACACGGCTAGCTACCTCGCCCTTATGGTGCCCGCCCATGCCATCGGCGACCACCAGGAGCAAGCCGGGGTGCGCAAGCGATAAGGTGCTCACCTCGCCGCTTTGAGGCGCCGCGCCGCCGTCCAATGGGAATATGAGGTGGCTGTCTTCGTTGTGCTCCCGTTTTCGGCCCACGTCCGTCAGCGGGGCGACCCGGGCGTAGAGACCACCGTCTTGAACTGACGGCGCGGAGGGTTGCGGACCGTCGAACGCCATGGGAATGACCTTCCTCTTTCTGCAATATTAAACTCAGTGCGTTAGTTCCGTTACCTCTCGCCAGTTTATTCCAAACGTTAAGAATTGCAAGCAAGCCCGCACCGAGGTAGTGTCCTAATTTCGAGTGTAGCGCCGGGCTTGAGCCCGGCCTGTGCCGCCCTAAAGGGCGGCGTTACGTCCAAATCAGGACACTACCCGCACCGGCGTGGAAGGTCGATTTGATGTAGAGGCGGCTTTACGCCGCCATTGGCGAGGTAAACCCGCCACTACAACGCGAGTACGGCCCATCACCTCTGCCTTGCCTCTGTCTGTCGCAGCGCCTTCCATGCGCTTTGCGGTGGATTGTGCTAGACTGGGTCGAGTCGTAGTCAACAGGCAACACATGTGAGTATCTTTGGGGTGGCGGGTCGCTCCGGCCGCGCGCCATTGAGGCGGATGATCGGCCTATTCCCGTTTGACTTGGAACGCCAACTCTTGTTAGCTTGAAGCGCTATGAGGCAACTTCAGCCAGTTATCTGGGCAAAGGGGACGTTTCTCACCCCGCAGCATTTACAGCTCCAGGACCGGTTCATCGAAAGTGTGCTGGAGTTCAAATTAGACGCCCTGCGTTTCTGCCCATGGGGCTTCACGGAAGTGCAAATCGACCGCGAAGCTCTTGCCACCGGGACCTTGCTGCTGCCGCGCGCTAGCGGCCTATTCCCCGATGGCTTGGCATTCGAAGTTCCTGACTCGGACCCCGCCCCCGCCGCCCGATCGCTCGAGCAAGCGTTCGGGCCCGACCAGGACACGGTCGATGCTTACCTCGCCATTCCTGAATATCACGATCGCGGCGTCAACGTCAGCCTGGGCCAGAGAAACGGCGATACGCGCTATCAAGCCGAGGTTGCTCTGCTTCGCGACGAGAATTCCGGCTTGGCAGAAAGACCTGTGCAAGTCGCCAAGAAAAACTTTCGCCTGCTGATGGAGGGAGAACCCCGCCAGGGGAGCAGTTCCCTGCGCCTTGGGCGGATCAGGAAGACCACCGCCGGAACTTACCAATTAGACCCGCAATTCGTTCCACCCGTGATCGATCTTTCCGTCAGTGAATACTTAATGGCAATTCTGCGCCGCCTGGTGGAGATTCTGGCCGCCAAAACCAATGCCCTCTCGGGTACACGACGCCAGAAGAATCAGAGCCTCGCTGACTTTACCGCGTCTGACATCGCGAACTTCTGGCTGCTTTACACCGCCAACAGCTATTTCCCCATCCTGCGGCATCTGTTTGAATCGAAGAAGGGGCATCCGGAAAACCTATACTCGGCGATGCTCTCTCTGGCCGGGTCGCTCACCACCTTTTCAACTACCGTGCAGGCGCGCGACCTTCCGCTCTATGACCATGACAATCTCGGCGCCTGTTTTACCGATCTCGACGAAAAGTTACGGCTGCTTCTTGAGACGGTGGTCCCGAGCAATGTCGTCTCAATTCCGCTGAAACTCACGCAGCCGGCGATTTATGCAGCGGCTCTTGCCAACGACAAGTATCTCTTCAATACGCGGATGTATTTGGCGATCAGTGCCGATCTGCCCGAGGCCGACCTGCTCAAGCGAGTTCCGCAACTGGTCAAGCTCTGCTCCGCTACGCACATTGAAACTCTCATTCGCCAGGCCCTTCCGGGAATGCCGATGGTGCACGTGCCCTCTCCCCCCGGCTCAATTCCCATCAAACTCAACTACCAGTACTTCAGCTTGAATCAAGCCGGGGTCGCGTGGGAGGCCGTGCAGCGGGCGCGAAATATTGCCGCCTATATCCCCGGAGACATTCCCAACCCTCAGGCGGAACTGGTCATCCTTCTTCCGCAAGCCGAGTAATCCTGCGCTGGGATCGCGCGAGTTCCTTCATCAAAATGTGGAGTTTTCCGGATATACAGAAGATGTGTGCAGCAGACAGAGGTCAGAAATCCCGAACCGAATGGCAGGCGGAGCGAAGCTGTAGCGGGTGTTCACCATGGAGTCGGAGTGACATTTTACGTGCAAGTTGCTGCATGCTAACGAGGTTTGCGGCGCTCGGGCAGTTTTTTGCGCGTGACTACAGCAATCTTCCGGTGCGGTAGTGCCT
>JBKQVI010000121.1:0-14765 GCA_052139985.1 Terriglobia bacterium | reverse complement strand
CAGGCGAACGAACTGATGAAACCTAGACCTCCTCCCCAACCCGCCATTCTCCCTGTCCTAAAGCCTTTCCCTGCAATGGCGCGGTACGGGGCTAGCGATTATTTTGGACAGCAGTGAAACAGTAATCGTCAGCGCCGGGGCAGGGGCGCGTCAAAGCCCCGCAACTGTAAGATAACAGGATTATGGAGATCGCGGCGAATTATGGAGTGCGGCAACTTGCTGCCGCTTTCGGCGCGCCTGCTCGCGGGCGCGCTCGGGGCGGGCAGCAAGCTGCCGGCCCAGAAAGCGGGAGCAAGTTCCCGCACTCCCTATCGACACGACTTTGACGGGACCCTGAGCGCCGGGGATCGCAGTGGCACAGCGATGGCGGCCTAAGGGGGGAATGAACGATTAGCTCTTGGCCCAGGCCTTTCGGAAGAACCTCAGCCAGTTGCCGTGCATGATGCCTTCGATATCGGCATCCTTATACCCGCGTTTCCTGAGAAGATCCGGGACCATCTGCAAATCCGCAATGGTATTCAGCTCTCGCGGCGATTGCTCGGTGCCGAATCCTCCATCCAGATCGCTGCCAATCGCTGAATGCCGCGCATTGCCTGCCAATTGGCACACATGCTCGATGTGGTCGATTACACGTTCCACGCTGATCAGCGAGTTGTCGGTCTCAGCAGCGATATAGTTCGGGTAGAGCATCCAGGAATCAAACGCCGCGCCGATCACGGCGTCGCGCTCCACCAGGGCGCGAATCTGCTCGTCGGTAAGCTGGCGATCTCCAGGCACGAGCGCGCGGCAGTTGTGATGGCTGGCCAACACAGGACCACGATATGTCTCGAGGGCTTGCCAGAAGCTCTCATCGGCCAAGTGAGTGACGTCCAGGATCATCCCCACTTCTTCCATCGCCCGTAGAAGTTCCCGTCCTTTCGAAGTAAGGCCTCCCGGCGCACCCGTGCCGTGAGCGTAGTAGCTCACTCCGAAATGGACCGGCTCCACAACCCGCAATCCGCGCTCCCACCAGAGTTCCACTTGACTGGGTTCAAGAATCGGGTCAGCGCCTTCCATGGCAAGTATGTACCCGAGCGGTGTTCCGTTGCCGTCCGCGCGCTGCCATTCCGCCACGTGTGATTCCAGCGCCGGCCGGTCTCGCAACATGCGCATATGCCCCTTCGACTCCATAAGGCGGTAGTACTCCACTTGGCCCGTGCCCATCGCCGAGGCAATCTCACGGCTGGGGTAATCCAGCAGAGGGTCCTTGAGTTGGCTCGTGCGCGCCAGCACCGTCGCCAGACACACGCCCACGCCGGCCTTCTGCAATTCCGGGAACGACACGGTGTTGTGTCCGCGGCGACGATCGTTCATGCCTTCTTCCGAGCGGCGGATGTCCTCAACGGTCTTAGTCAGGTCGCGCTTCCAATTGAGGGCGTTCCAGGATAAGTCGAGGTGCGAGTCGATGATCATCATGAGTGTTCAGGCTTCCTTTAGGATTTAACTCAGCCTTGGCGACGGCTTGTACATCATAACCGAGCCGACGGCCTGCCCGCCAGAGTGGGCCCATGTGATGTTGTATCGGCGAGTCTATCTCGTCAAATGGCGTCGCAAATCCCCCTATATCAAGGGTGGCCAAATTGTAATGCTTCAAAATTTACCTCTGGGGATGTACACTTCCGCTGCCATCCGAGAAGAAGTCGGTGGCGATTCAAATGAATTCTCAAGGTCGGTAGGCAGGAAAGGGAGGAGTGAGCGTGAGAAAACGATGGGTCCGAGGTTTGTTGGTTCTTGTTTGGCTGTTTTTCCTGGGAGGCGTCGTCGAGTCGCAGACGCCGAAGCACCCCAAGTCGAACCCACCGGCGCCACCTGCCCTAGCGGCAAACACGACCACAACTCCCGAAGAAGTGGGCTTGTCGTCCGAACGTTTGGCGCGGATTGCGAGCGCCATCCAGAAGAGCGTTGACGACGGGCGCATCTCGGGCGGCGTCAGCTTGGTGGCTCGCCACGGCAAGATCGCCTACTTCCAAGCGGTGGGAATGGCCGACCGCGATGCCCACAAGCCCATGCGCACGGACAGCATCTTTCGCATCTGCTCGATGTCGAAGCCTCTCACCAGCGTGGCGGTGATGATGCTTTATGAAGAAGGCCGCTTCATGCTGAGCGATCCTGTTTCCAACTATCTGCCGGAATTCAAGCACATGAAAGTTCTCGACCCGCCGTGGCCGCAGGACAAGACTTCTCCGCCCGGAGCGCTGGTGGATGCCAAGCGGCCGATCAAGATTTTCAACCTCCTGACGCACACTTCCGGGCTCACTTACCAGTGGAACGCCCGGCTCGGCAAAGCTTACCGCGATGCAGGTGTGGGCAGCGGCATCAAGCAGCAGGAGGGAACCATTGGCGACGGAGTCAAGAAGCTGGCGGCCATCCCTCTGCTGTTCCAGCCGGGAGACGACTGGGAATACAGCTTGGCGGACGACGTCCTGGGCCGCCTGGTGGAAGCGGTCTCAGGCATGCCCTTCGATAAATTTCTCGAAGCGCGCCTCTTCCAACCCCTGGGGATGAAGGACACGGGTTTCTTTCCACCGGAGGAAAAAGTCGCCCGTCTGGCCACCGCCTATGCGTACGACGAGCAGAAAGGGCTGCACCCAATTCTCGATGGTCAAGTGATGGGCGGCGATGGCGGGTTCCAGTACTCGGCCGACTATCCCTACCGTGGCCCCCACACCTATTTCTCCGGTGGTGGCGGGCTCACGTCCACCGCGGAAGACTACTACCGCTTCTGCCAGATGATGCTGAACGGCGGCGAGCTGAACGGCACGCGCATCATCAGCCGCAAGTCGGTGGAGTTGATGAGCCACAACCACGTAGTCGGCAAACCCGATGGCGGCAATTACGGCCTGGGGTTTGGAGCCGTCGGCGAGCCCTCGCAACTGACCGAACTCGGTTCGGTGGGTTCATACAACTGGGGCGGATTTTATTACACCTCGTTCGTCATCGACCCTAAGGAGGATTTAGTAGTCATCTTTATGGGACAAATAAATCCCGCCGGAGATCTGAATCTGGATTCCAAGGCTATAGCGCTGGCTTACCAGGCGATTAAAGACTGATCAAGGAGCATATAAAAATGTTAAATACGAATTTATCTTCTCTCGGCCGTCGCGCGATGGCCAAGAGTGCGTTACTCGGCGGCGCTTCATTTCTGTTGGGCGCGCCGGGCGCCGCGCGGGCGGAGGGTCCGGCTGCCAACCAGGCGATGCTGAATGTGCGCGAATTCGGCGCCACCGGTGACGGCAAGACCGACGACACCAAAGCCGTTCAGCGCGCCCTTGACGCCGCAGGAGAAGTTCGAGGAACGGTCTTCGTGGGGCCCGGCGTGTACCTTTGCGCCGGCCTCCTGATGCGCAAGAATACGGCGCTGGTGGGCGTTCCCACTTGGGACTATCACGGCGGCAGTGGAACGGTTCTGCGGCTCGTGGACGGCTCGGCGAAGTGCCTCATCAACATTGCGGGGGCTTGGGGCGCGACCATCGATGGGCTTAGTTTCGATGGAGCCGGCCTGGGCAAAGGCGTGCATGGAATCTTTCTCGACAAGCCGGACTACGGGAAGCGCGAGGACTGCTTCCGCATCGAGCGCTGCCAGGTGGTGCGCTTCACGGGAGATGGAGTGAGCCTGGCGCATGCCTGGTGTTTTTCCGTCCGGCACTCGATGCTGGGCTATAACCATGGAGACGGCCTGCGGCTGCGCGGATGGGATGCGTTCATCAGCGACAACTGGTTTTCCGGAAACGAAGGCGCAGGCTTTGGCGCGCACGACGAAAATGCTTCCGTGACCCTCACGGCCAATCGCATTGAATGGAACGGCCAGGAAAACATTTTGGTTACCGGTGGCGACGGCTACCAGATCACCGGGAATTTCCTGGACCGCGCGGGGACCTGCGGAATCGCACTGCGCAACGGCCGCCGGCCCTGCGTGCAGATGACCATAACCGGCAATTTCCTGAAGCGCAGCGGCAAGCTGGCGGATGCCGCAAGCTTCGATTCGTCGCATCTTCTGATCGAGGGGGCGCGGGGCGTTACCTGTGTGGGCAACAACCTTCAGGCGTGGCGCGACGACGGACCCGAAGGAGCGTGGAGCCCATCCTATGGCATCGTCTGCAAGAACCTGCAGAATTGCGTCATCACGAACAACGTGCTGCACGAAGCCGCCCTGAGGCAGCTTATCTTAGACCAGGGCGGTCACGGCGAAGGCGTGGTGCTCAAGGATAATCCGGGGAGTTTGTTCAAAGTTCCGGCGTAATGGGTAATGTCCTAATTTCGGATGTAGCGCCGGAGCCCGGCACCTTGCCGCCCTAAAGGGCGGCGCTACGCCGAAATTAGGACAGTGCGGCGTAATCTCCAGGCTTGTAAAATTCTTCCCTCCGACGATAATCAAAGAGGGGTCGGGAGACCCCATTCCATGAGCGTTATAGGTTATTTGAAGAGAATCAACCGCAAGCATTGGTTTATTTGTCACGCCTGCCTGATGCAAACGAACCACGACCCGCTGCGTTCACTCTTTTTTCAGGACACTCCGGGTGAGGATTTTATGGGGCGCATGATGTTCCCCTGCCCGCGTTGCGCCAGTACCAATACCCGATCTTTCGAGCAGCTTAAGGAAGAAGGTTCGGAGCAAGCCCTGTTTGGACTGGAGCGCGTTGTCCGGCAACATCCTCGCCACATGTTTGAAGTGAAGCCGGTCAAAAGCCCGCAGTCATAACGGGCGGTATCCCCCCGTCGGACCTCCATGTAGCTCATTCCTTGCGTCTGGGTGACCTTCCGTGCAAGGCGGCGTTAACTTACTCTCCGATTCTGCTAGCGCCGCCGCGTGCCTTTCGGCGGTCAGGCCGTTAGACACCATGGATTGTCAGCGCGTCTTTCCGCGAACTTTAGGCGGAGTTATTCCGCTTTGAGAGGCGGTTGACACTGCAAACGCACTTAGCGTATATACAATAATATGTTCTCGTGGGACGCCCAAAAAGCGATCAGGAATCGTAAGAAGCATGGCGTCCCTTTTGAAGAAGCTGCGACGATCTTTGCCGATCCGAACGGCTTGGACTGGGAAGACCTTGAACATGCAGAGACGGAGTCGCGCTGGAAGAGACTTGCTCTTTCGGCAGAGGGCCGTGTTCTGTTGGTCGTATACACACTTCGGAGGTTAAGAAATGGCGTCGAAACAATCCGTATTATCAGTGCGCGGCAGGCGACCCAGAGAGAGCGAAAAGCATATGCCGGATAGCCGAATCGACTTTTCCGACATCCCAGAATCAACGGACGCCGAACTGAAACGCGCCCGCCGCGTCGGCCGGCCCCGCACGGGTCGTGCAAAACAGCTCATCGCCCTCCGCATTTCGCCGCGCTTACTCACGGAAATCCGCCGGCGCGCGGCCCAGCGGTCGATGCCCTATCAAACACTCATTCACGAAATGCTGGAAAAGGCGGCAACGCGGCCAGCTTAACCTGCCGGGAATACGCCATCTGGCGCAATCACCCGCCGTTTGGTGTGTGCGATCCCGAACAGAACTTCGCTCCCGGCCCCACGCCATCGGGAGTATACTCTCCTGCGCGATGCCCTGCTATCGCCGCGTTTACAGTCCCCGGGGAACTCCAATTCATCACCACCAGCACGTATTGCCGCACGCCACTTTTCCGCCCCGATTGCTTTCGGCGCTGCTTTGTCCGGAAGGGCCGCGGACCTCAGGAACCGCAGGGCCGCGCTACGAACCCGAGGGGAGCGGCAGGAACTGCATTTTCTGCTGGTCGGCTACGTTCTGATGCAACCCGGTGACGCGCGGCCCGGTTGCCTCCCCCGGCGACGGGACGTGGTCAAGCTGGAGGTTCTACTGCTGGCATGATCCGTCAATTCTCCACAGGGAGCGGATGTGTTGAGCTCAACCGACGAAGTCCCTTCGGGATCGCAGACTCCCAAAGGCAGGACTCTGATGTGCAGACCTGTCGTTGATTGCTTAGGGCAATATTTGAGCGTATGCTCCCGTCCGAAAATTGCAACAGTGGGTTGGTGGGAAAAGGCTATGGTTACCGATTGAAATGTTCAGTTGGGTTGAAGTGGCAAGGAGGAATCATGAAGAAAGAAACAAACAATCGTTTTGGTTATTGCTGCATATTCCACAGTGCTAACCGTGGGATGTAGTTTTACGTCTACAAAGAATCTGACGGAGGATAGCTCCCGCGATCTCATCAAGGAATACACCCTCAGAAGAAACGAGGGGCTCAGAGTATCGATTGGAGGTGTTGTTCTGTCGATGAGACGAACCCCCGTGGACTACACGTCCTCCTCAGCTTCCGGGGGCGGGACGGACGATATAATCAAAAGGCTTCTTGACCGTAAGTTAGTCGTGAAGACTCCGATTATTGCGTCCTATAAAAAGGTTAGCGGGACATTTTCACGCCAAACTGGTGACAGCGCCAAGGGCTATCAGCTGAGAGTTGAATACATGTCGAATCGGTTCCTCAGTCAAATCGGTTGACTGGCACGTTACGGGAGGCTTGGACATCCACGGCTCCAGGAACGAATGACAAAACGATTACTCAGAAGGTCGAAGGAACAATCGGGTTAGACGACAAAGTCACTTTCGTAGTGGGGTATTCCAGTGAGAATTATACCTATACCGAGGAAGGCGACAGAGCTCGCCTGCGAAAAAGCCAGCCATGCTGCTATCAATGTCCCATATGCGTGACCGACTTCGTTGGAAAGCCGACGGGGCAGAGAGTTGAGGTAAAATATTTCGATTATGCTTTCAGCCCGGAAATCCAGAAGCTCATTGTTGGCACGGGTCAGCAAGCATCTATTCCTGTAGGTAGTTATGAGATTGGGGAAGTGTCAGGCTTGAGGCTTCTCACTGATACAGAAGCGACTGCGGCATTCGCATGGAGTGTCCCACTGGATGACGTCGGCCACGCTTTCTTCGATGATGATGCGAAACCTGCTGGTACGGGCGAAGCTGGATTCGGAAAGAAGCCTGACGGCACATGGTTCCTCGACCACGTTAGTTATTGATTGGCGAATGCAGTATTTCGCAAACGGCCCGACGGGTTGCAGGTCTGGGTCGGACAGTAAGGGAAACCCACTCAAACGCTGTAAAGAGCGCAGAAGGCTGTCCGAGACCGCCAGCACTGATGGTGCTTAACGAGCCTGAGACGAGCCTCCATCCAGATTTGCTAGCGCCTTTGGCACGATTGATCAAACAGGCATCCGAGCGCTCGCAGGTCATTGTGGTCACTCATCCCACACCGCTGATTACCGCGCTTGCAGAGGCAGGCTGCAATTCCATCATGCTTGAGAAACGATTCGGCGAGACCACAGTTGTCGGAGGAAACGAACTCAGCAATCCAGCATGGTATTGGCCCTCTCGCTGACCTGAAACTGGCTGGCGCAGGTTCCTGACGTCGGGATTGCAGATACCAAACAGCAGGTGTCCGCGCCAGCCAGCCTCTTATAGCGGCGGCAAACTACATTCTACGACTGCGAAGTTTACGTTCTAATGGACGGCGGTAAGACGTGGTCTTATGTCATAGCAACTTAGATCGCCGGGATTTCTCCCAATTTTTTTGAAATTTATGCGGGAACTCGAGGCGTAAAAAAGAAAGAAGGAGCAAGCATGGGGAATGTCGCCAAAAGGGTAAGCAGGCCGATTCATTTTGCACTGGTCGCATGGAGCATTCTGTTCGTCCTATGGGGAGCGCCGTCTGCCTCACCGGCGGGCCAATTTCGCGCCGCCGTGGTGAAGACCGACATCACTCCCACTAAATCGGTGTGGCTGTTGGGCTATGATCCCCGGCAGTCAACGGGCGTTCACGATCGCCTGTACCTTCGGATCGTCGCCATGGACGACGGTGATACGCAATTCTTCCTGATCGCTTCCGATATTTGTGAGATCTCGCCGTCGCTCTATGACGAGGTGGCGGCCCGCCTGCAAACTCAAACCGGCATTAATCCGCTCCAGGTCTGGTGGACGACCACGCACACGCATTCGGCCCCGGAAGTCGGCCCGCCGGGTCTTTCTGGCGCCTTCTTAGGCCAGCGCTACCAGCACGACCATAATTCCGAGTACACCGCGTGGGTTGAGCGGCAGTTGATTGACGGAATCAAAGAGGCGCGGGCCAACCTGGCCCCCGCACGGCTGGGAGTCGGCTGGGGAACGGCGTTTGCCAATATCAACCGCCGCGCGCGAAATGAGGAGGGTCCAGCCTTCCTGGGTTTGAATCCCGACGGACCGGCAGACCGGCGAATCGGGCTCATTCGTCTGGAAGAAGCCGATGGCTCTTTGATGGCGCTGATCGCGAACTACGCGATGCACGGCACGGTGCTGGGCCCGCCGAATGTCCAGATCAGCGGAGACGCGCCGGGAATCGTGGCGCAGTACGTGGAGGAAAAACTCGGGGCGCCGATGCTTTATGTTAATGGGGCGGCCGGCAACATGGCGCCCATCTACACGGTCTACCCCGATTTCGAAAGCGGCCATCTGGACCAGTTTCGCGTTTTGTTGGGCGATAAGATCCTGGCGGCAAATCGACTGATCGGTTCAACCACGCCCAACGTCCGGCTCAAGTTGGCAGAGGAGGTCCTGGAAACGCCGCGCAAGGCGGGCATGGCATGGGCCCCCGACCTGGGCAAATATACGCGGACTACAAGCACCGGGCAAACGATGGTGCGGCTACCGCTCCGATTCCTGCAAATCAACGACGACATCGCCATTTGGGCAGCGCCTATTGAACTTTTCTGCGAAATCGAGATGAAGATAAGCGACCAGTCTCCCTTCCCTTTCACCCTGCACTTCGGTTATAGCAACGGGATGCTGGACTACTTTCCTACCAAAGCGGAGTTCGCCCATGGAGGGTATGAGGTCGACGTTTCCCCTTTCACCGAGCAAGGGGAAGACGACTTGATTCGCGCTGTGCTCACTCACTTCCAAGGCGCCTCGCGGTAACTACTGGGCGTCTGGAAAAAGGCGGAGGCCAGGGGTACGTCAAAGCCGTTTCTTTAAGGCATCGTCCGCGGCTTGGTGGGTCTGTGGGTCGAGCTTCGCGCCGCGGCAGGTGAGGTAGAACACGTCAATGGCGCGCTGTCCTTCCGTGTCGATCAAGGCGACCTCAATGTTGCAGCCCTGGTCGGCCAGAACGGAGCTGACGTCGAAGAGCAGCCCGGGACGGTCCTGAGCGACAAGTTCCAGAAGCGTGCTATGGGAAGAGCTGTGATGGTCAAACCGCACGCGCGTGTTCACCTTGACCTTTGCCGGCGCGGCGGCATCCGCGCGCACCCTGCCGCTTAGCAGTTTCTCCAATTCCAATGCGCCCGTCAGAACATCCACCAGATTCCGCTTGAACCGGTCGCTTTCCGAGGGATTCAGCTCCAGGGTGCGGTGCAGATCGACAAACATGAAAGTATCCAGAATCATTCCGGCGGCATTGGCGAAGGCATCGGCTTTGACGATGCTCATTCCCCACGCAGCCAGCGTCCCGGTGATGGAGGCAAACAGGTAGGGCCGGTCGGCGGTGACCACCGTCAGCTCAAAATGCCCGTTCCGCGGTTGGAGTTCTACCCCAATCGGTTCGCTCGCCAATCGCCGCGCCAATTCGAAGTGGCGGGCGATTTGCTCCGGCGCGTGGGTGGACGTATAACGCCGTGGGAATCCCTCCAGGAAAATACGGAAGTCTTCGGCGGCTGCGGGAGCGCTCACCACGGCCAGAACCTTTTTCATTTCGCTTGATGACGCTCCGCTGACGCTTAACCTTTCATCGTCCACGCTCCGCGTCAGGTAATTGGTGGTGGCGGCGTAAAGCTGCCACAGGAGCTCCGCCTTCCACGGCGTCATGGCTTCCGGATTGACGGCGCGGATGTCGGCGTAAGTAAACAGGCAGAGCATCTTCAGGCGCTCGGTCGTGCCGACGACTTTGGCGAAGTCTCGCACCGTCTCCGGGTCAAACACATCCCGCCGCTGCGACGCAGCCGACATTTCCAAGTGGCTGGCGATGAGGAACCGAACGGTTTGCCAGTCGGCCTCGGGGATTTCCAGGCGGGCCTGGATTCCATCCAGCGCCCTGAGACTGCCCTGGACGTGATTCTCGATTTTGGGGAAGCCTTTGCCGACATCGTGAAAAAGGAGCGCGAAATAGAGCAGCGCCGGGTGCTCCACCTCCGCAAGAATCTCCGCGAATTTCGTCTCCCAGCCCAGAAGCGCCGCTGGGCTGGAGAGTGAGCCCTGCTCTGCCAGAGCTTTTTCCCGCAGAAGCCGGTGGAGATTTTCCAGGGTCGTAAAGGAGTGTTCATCGACTGTGTAACGATGGTAAAAGTCGCGGATTACAAGAGAATCAATGGCTTGGAATTCCGGGAACAGCCGGGTGAGCAAACCCAATCGGTGCATGTTGCGCAATGCCTGCGCGGCGAAAGGCTGCACCAGCAGGCGCCCGAAATGCTGCCAGAGTTGCGGCGGACGGAGCACCCCTGGCTCGGCGCGATCGATCTCCGACTCCACCAGCTTTTCGGTTTCGCGGCCCAGCGGCAATCCGTGCCGCGCCACCATCTCAAACAGGCGCAGAAGCAGGAGTGGATCGTTGGCAAGGGCGCCGGGGTGGCGAGCGAAGATGCGGCCCCGGACCACGGAAAACTCGGGATTCGACAAGCGCGACCGCCAGTCCTGATAAAGCGCGTAAAGACCGGCGCGGGCGGGAGCGGATTCATCCATGAGCTGTGCTGTCAGTCGATCGATCACCCGCGCCTTGCGGAAGTAGTTGCGCATCCAATCCGCGGGGGCCAGCCGCGCCGCCGTCACGCCGATGCCGCGCTCCGCGGCTTGCGCTTGAAGGTCATAACTCAGTTGGTTATCATCTCTTGCATAGTGATAGTGAAGGAAGCAACGGGTGTCCGCCAGAAAATCAAAAGCCCGCAGGGCCGCCTGGCGATCGCGCTCGGGCCAAAGTTCCTCCGGCGGCGTCCACCCTCCGGTCTTTTCCAGTTCCTCAATGCGGGCGAGCCAGCGGCAGACGTGAAGGTCGCGCAGGCAGCCCGGCGCATCTTTCAGGTTGGGTTCCAGATGGAAGATCGTGTTGCCGTACTTCGCGTGGCGCTGGCCCGTCAATTCCAACAGGTTGCGCACCAGGTCCTGGCGATCCCGCGCCACCAAGTGAGGCACCACGGAGCCACGGAGCCGTGAAAAGAGGCCGGCGTCACCGGCCAGATACCGCAGGTCGAGCAAGGAGACGTTGAATTCCAGGTTGTCGCGATAGAGGCGGCCGCACTCGGCCAGAGTGTGCGTGCTGTTCCCCACGCTCATTCTCAAGTCCCACAACATGCGCAGCAGGGTGGCAATAGCGTCACTGTAAGTTGGTTGGGTGCTCCCATCCTCGGTCAGGAAAAGCAGGTCAATGTCCGAATGCGGAAACAGCTCCCGCCTGCCGTACCCCCCCAATGCCACTAAACAGATGTGACCGGGCTCTTTGTGGTCCCGCGCGAGGAAGTCTTCATAGAGCCGGATCACCAGCGCGTCAATCAGGTCCGACCGCGCGCGCAAGACGGCAACGCCACTATTTGTCTCTGCGAAGTTCTGTTGGATCTGCTGAGAATGCGCAGCGTAATAGTCGGCGAGGACTGAAAGTGTAAGGGGACCCGGAGCGGGGGCTGGAAGCACTGACATAGGTGATGGTCCGTGCCCGCTGGAAGGGCGGAGCACAAAGGTTGAAGGGTAAAGGGTAAGGGATAAAGGGGAGGTGCCTGGTGTTCAGCTTTTAACCTTTATCCTTTACACTTCACACTTTCTTTATCCTTCAGCTTGCGTCCCCCGTTTACAACGCGGCGTCGCCGTGGTCTTCATTCCGGATGCGGATGGCCTCATCTACAGTGGAGATAAAGATCTTGCCATCGCCGATTTTGCCGGTTCTGGCCGTGCGCAAAATGGCTTGCACTGCCGAAGGGGCAAGCGCATCGGCAACCACCATTTCGATTTTGATCTTGGGCAGAAGATCGACGGTGTACTCACTTCCCCGGTAAACCTCCGTGTGCCCCTTTTGGCGGCCGTGGCCGCGCACTTCAGAGACTGTCATTCCTTGCACTCCCGCCTCTTGCAGCGCTGTCTTCACCGCATCGAATCGAGATGGCTGCACGACGGCTTCTATCTTTTTCATAGCGAATTGTCCTTTGAGGAATCGGTAAACAGTAGACGGCATACAGGGTACTGGGTCACCGCACCAAGGCTCGTCCCTGTCTACCGTATGCCGTCTACAGTATTCCTTTATGCTTCCAGATTGTAACCTTCTTCTCCGTGTTGAGACAAATCCAGGCCTTGGATTTCCTGTTCCTCGGAAACTCGCAAGCCGACGGTCCAATCCACGAACTTAAGGATCGCGAGCGTTCCCACCACGGCCAGCACCCAGGCGATAACGACTCCCACGAGCTGATTGAATACCTGCCCCGCGTGGCCGTCGATCAGCCCGACCGCCATTGCCGACCCTTGCGCGTTCTTGAAGATGGGATTGACGGCCTGGGCCGCAAAAACGCCCGTCAGGAGCGCACCCAGTGTGCCGCCAGCGCCGTGGACACCGAAAGCGTCGAGGGAATCGTCATAACCGAACTTGCCTTTGACCCGCATGACCATCAGATAGCAGAACACGCCGGCAATGGCGCCGATGGCGAGTGCGGACATCGGCCCCACAAATCCGGCGGCGGGCGTGATGGCCACAAGACCGGCGACGGCGCCCGAGATGGCGCCCAGAACGCTGGCCTTGCCTTTCGCCAGCCATTCCGCCGCCGACCAGCCGAGCGCCGCTGCGGCGGCGCCGAAATGTGTGGCTACGAAAGCGCTGGTGGCCAGACTCCCCGCGGCCAGGGCGCTGCCGGCATTGAATCCGAACCAACCCACCCAGAGCAGGCACGCGCCAATAACGCTTAACACCACGCTGTGCGGGGGCATAGGTTCCTTCGGAAATCCCACGCGTTTTCCCAGGTACAACGCGCAAACCAGCGCCGAAACGCCGGAGGTCACGTGGACTACCGTGCCACCCGCAAAATCCAAGGTGGGTATCGCGCCGCCCAGGGAAGCGTTCAACAGGCCGCCTTTGCCCCAAACCATGTGCGCCATGGGGTCGTAAACGACGATCGACCACAGCACCATGAACAGCAGCATGGCTTTGAATTTCATCCGTTCCGCAAACGCGCCGGTAATCAGGGCCGGAGTGATGATGGCGAACATGAGCTGGTACACCATGAAGGTCTGCTGCGGAATCGTGCCCGCATAGTCCGGGTCGGGTGCGGCCCCCACTCCGTGCAGGAACAGGTAGCCCAAACCTCCGATGATCCGATTGCCCCCATGGAACACCAGGCTGTACCCGAAGAACGCCCACAGGACGGTAACCACCGCCATGAGAATAAAACTCTGCATCATGGTGGCCAGCACATTCTTCTTCCGCACCAGCCCTCCATAAAACAACGCCAGGCCCGGGCCCGTCATCATCAGGACCAGCGCAGAGCACACCAGCATCCAGGCATTATCCCCGGCGTTGCGGGCATCCACTACTTGCTGTTCGAGTTTGGCAATCCGGGCCTGTGCCTCCGGGGCTGCCGTGGCCTCGCCAGCCTGCGGCGCCTGGGCAAAAGCCAAAGTGGGCGACAAGCTGCATGCCAGCACCAGGCTAAGCATCAGTCGCAACCCTATGCGTTGCATCGGTTTTCCTCCAGCACATGGATGTGGATATACTCGTCGAATCTTACTGGCCGAACCCACGGCTTGCCAATAGCAAATCAGTGTTTTTGTTACAGGCTCTCCCCGAGTTCGGGGACCACGCAAGGCGGGTAAAAAGAGTACAGCGTTTTGGGAAGAGAAGGAAGTGGTTTCACCGCCTGGTAGTGGTGTCATTTGGAGGTGGCACGGGCGTCCCGCCCGTGAACGGTCACGGCCAAGATGGCCGTGCCACAGCAAATGACACCACTACCCACCGCCTGCGAGGGCGCGACATAGACTGAAAGCCCGCGTAGCGGGCGCTGTCATTGAGCCCACGGCGAGCCAGCCGTGGGAATGCCGGCAGGACCCGTAACAGTTTGAGCCCCGTAGGGGCGATATCGGGCAGCAGTTGGACCCGGTATCGCCCCTACGGGGCTGGAGATGCATTTTCCGGTGCGCGTCGCCCCACGGCTGGCTCGCTGTGGGCCACAGGATCTCGCCGCTACGCGGCTTCCGGTAGTGTCCTAATTTCGAGTGTAGCGCCGGGCTTGAGAGGCTGCGGAAAAACGTGTAGCGGCGGGTTCACCCCGCCATTCGCGCGTTGCAAGGATTGATGTTATGGCGACGTAAAGTCCGTAGCGCGGACCGCCGCCTTTGGTCGCGGTAGGGACGGGCATTGCTGCCCGCCCCCCGCACAGATCCGTACGTGAGGAACTACCTCATACGGCTCTTATCTCGGATGGCGAGCGGCGAAGCGTTGCGACGGCCAAGGATGGAGGACACGCGGGCGCGGGAGCCACCGATCAGCCAGCCAAGCCAAGCGTGACGGTCGGCGGCGATGGCGTTGGCTGCGCTTGAGCAATTGCCGGCGCCACAGTCGCTTCAGCCGTTCCCGAAAGGTTCCCAGGCTGTCCAGATTCCCCGGTACCGCGTGATAGTTGAAGTAGCCTTGCACGACCGACCGGAGCCACTTACCCGTGAGCGCCGTCGGCTCATGCCGGCGCGCACGGAGTTCCTGCTTCAGTTCCCGCAGTTTCTTCCGCAGGCGCTTGCCCGCCGTATGCCGCTTCACGGTGA
>JBKQVI010000120.1:0-23579 GCA_052139985.1 Terriglobia bacterium | reverse complement strand
CTTCCTCATGGCGGTGCAGTGGCACCCGGAAGAAATGGTGAGCGACTCCACCGAGCAGCGCGAACTATTTGTGCGTTTTGTGGCAAAATGCCGTGAGGCGGCGGCGCGAAGGTAATTCCGGGAGCGGCCGCGCTACCCAAAAGGAAATTGAACACTGAGGCACCGAGACACGGAGGTCACGCAAAATGGACGAACTCATCATTGAGCCCTCGCAAGTGCACGAGATGATGCAGAAGGGTGATAAATTTCTGCTGCTCGATTGCCGCGAGCCGTGGGAGTATCAGACCGCCCACATCGAGGGCGCCACGCTGATTCCCATGCGCGAGATTCCGCAGAAGGTCGCGGAGATTCCCCAAGACCAGCCCGTGGTGGTTTACTGCCATTCGGGAATGCGCAGCTTCAACGCCGCGTCCTGGCTGAAGCGGCAGGGCCTGAACGCGCTCAGCATGAGCGGCGGCATCGATCAATGGTCGGCGGAGGTCGATCCCAAGGTGCCGAGGTACTAGAAGAAAGATATCGGTCTTCAGTTGTCGGTTTTCAGTGCTTGCAATTGCCCCAGACCTCTAAAGACGATTCAACGATATCTGGCTCGACTGAAGACTGACGACTGAGGACTGAAACCTCAAAAAGGGAGTCTTCCATGCCCAAACTGACAATGTATCTCAAGCCCACGTGAACCAGTTGCCGCAAAGCAAGAGGTCTCTTGCTCGAAACTGGTGTGGAAGTGGATGAGCACGATTTGGGGAAAGATCGATTGACCGCGGAACAGCTTGACGCCCTGATTGGCCCGCGCCATTACCTGGACTTCTTAAACCCCCGGAATGAACTGTACCGTCAGCGGAAGATGAGGGAGCATCCGCCCGCGCGGGATGAGGCGTTGAAGCTCATGGCGCAGGAACCGAACCTCATTCGGCGGCCAATCGTGATTCGCGGCGGTCAGATGGTTTTGGGTTACGACGAGGAAGGACTGCGCAAGCTGGCGAAGTAGAGGCGGCTCTACGCCGCTATTCGGCGAGGTTAACCCGCCTTTACAGCATCAAACCGAACAAAGGTGGCGAGCCGTCACAGGTCAATTCGGAGGTCGTTGTGATCTTGCGGCGCGACGCCGATGGGTGCTGGAGGCTCGCGCGTTCGATAGCAGTCATCCGTTAGCGTTGAGAACCGAGCTCCTTAGATACTTGAGTGACCAGCACTATTGACGAATGCGGTTCTGACACCTGGCACCTGAAACCTGACACCTGGTTACCCCTTGATCCACCCAACTCTGAAAGACCTTCTCCTCGACACGTTGCGGCGCACGGGCCCGATGACGTTTGAGCGCTACATGGCGACGTGTCTGTATCATCCGGAATTCGGTTATTACACCCAAGGGCGCGAGCGCACCGGCGTGGCGGGCGATTACTTTACCAGCTCCGATCTCCATCCGGTGTTTGCACGTTTGGTGGCCCGGCAGGCTACAGAGATGTGGGAAGCGATGGGGCGTCCTCAGCCTTTCACCTGGGTGGAGATGGGCGCCGGGCGGGGGTTGTTCGCGGCTGATTTCCTGGGCTGGTCCGCCAGGGCATTGCCGGACTTCGCCGCGGCGCTCGATTACGTCGCCATCGAGCCGTGGCCGCTACAGCGCGAGCGCATCGCAGCCCGGCTGGCGGGCGTGGGCGTCGGAGACGAGGCTCGGCTGTTCGCGAATCTCGATGAACTCTCGTCAGCCACCGGCTGCTTTTTCTCGAACGAACTCGTTGACGCGTTTCCCGTCAGCGTGGTCACTCGCACCGGGGGACATCTCAAAGAAGTTTACGTTATCGCGGAGGGCAATAGCCTGCGCGAGAAACTCGGCCCCATCAGCGATCCCGCCGTCGCGGCCTACGTCGCTCGATACGCCCATCAACTTGACGAGGGGAACCGCATGGAGGTAAACCTCGCGGCCCAGGTGTGGATTCGTGCGGTTGCGGCAAAACTGGCCCGTGGCTTCGTCTTGACCGTTGATTATGGCGACCTGGCGAATCGACTCTTCACCCTAGACCGTCCGCGCGGCACTTTGCTCGCTTACCGTGGCCACACCGCGGCGGAGGATTTCTTCTCGGCGGCGGGGGAAACGGATTTGACGGCGCACGTGAACTTCAGTGCGCTGGTCGACGCGGGAAAGGCGGACGGCCTCGAGTTCGCGGGGTTCACAACCCAGGAACGATTTCTGTTGGCGTTGGGCGAGGCCAACCAGTTCGCAGATGTCTACGATCCGGGTCAATCCGAACTAGAGATGTTGCAGGCGCGATTAAAGCTAAAAAGGCTAATATCTCCCGAGGGGATGGGAAACATCTTCAAGGTATTAGTCCAGCAGCGTGGGATGCCGAAGACGGAGCTTACGGGATGGAAGTTCGGACGGAAGGAGTAAGAAGGCAGAAGCAGGAAGTCAGGGGTTAGAGGATAGGAACTTGCTCCGTGCCCTCCTGTGAAAGGTACGGTTGCCGCCGCTAATCCAGGTCCTTCCAGCTTCCAGCTCCTCACTTCTAACTACTGACTGGTCTGTGGCGGAGCCTTGTAGGCCTTTTGGATATACGAATTGGCCTTGTCCAGAGCCCCCTGTGTGTTGTCGTTGGTCTGCAAGGCGCGCTGATATTCGTTGAGGGCGCGATCGCGCTGGCCCGTCACATCAAATATCATACCGAGGCTTAGATGCGACCACACTTCAACCCACTTGGGGTTCAAATCGCCATCCAAACCGCGCCGGAATTCTTCCATCGCCGCATTGTAATTGCGAAGCTTGAGATGGATTTCTCCCAGGCGGTAGTGCGCGAGGGAACTGTTGGAATTGAGCTGTAGCACCTCCTGATACTGTTTGATCGCATCCAAGTAGGCTTGTTCCTGCACCAGTTGATCGGCCCGCGCCATCTCCACCTGGAACTTCGTTGAATCATCAAATTTCAAGATGCGGCTGGCCGGATCGACCAATACGCGCAAGGGCTTGGTGCGTGTGTCGATGGTAAAGTCCGACGTGGTGCCGACCATATCGATTCGTTGGGTAACCGGTTTGGATCCCTGGCAGATGACCCGAATCTCCACTGGCATGCGGAAGATATCCAGGTCCTGCTGCATCTTTCCCACGACCTGATATCCTTTGGGCAGCCGGTAAACAGCCCAATTGCGCTTGAACTGGGGCACGCCGGTGGAGTTCACCCACTGCGCAAAAAAGAACGTCAACTCTTGTTTGGAGGCTTTTTCCGCCAGACGCTGAAACTCATCCGTGGTTATCGATTTCCAGGCATACTGCTCCACCATCGATCGCAGGGTCTTGCGGAAGGCGTCATCGCCAATCACCCAGCGGAGCATGTGGAACACCATCGCACCCTTATCAAAAACAATCGACTGATATTCGGGGGTGAATTCGTGCAGTTGACCGGCTTGCGCGATGGGCGCAACATCCTCGTGAGTCAGCGCACCCACGTCCGTATCGCGCATCAAATCTTCGAACGCCGCGTCCCCCGCCGCCTGCTGCACGTACATGGCTTTCGAATACTCAGCGAGGCCTTCATCTAGAAACGCATCATTTGGAGTAGCAGGGCTTACCAGGCACCGCCACCACAAGTGCGAAATCTCATGCGCCAAGAGCTTGTAATTGACCGGGTTCGTAAACGCGCGCGAGGCGAGCGCCACCACGCCGGGGGCTGTATATCCGCCCAACGTGTCGTCGGCGATTTCAACGATGTCCAGGTGACCGCTGGGCAGAGGCCCGAACTCGCTGCTGTAATAAGCCATAATTTTGGCTGCCGTTTCTCCGTAACTCGCCGCCAAGCCCTCGTGGCCGGCTTTAAGGTAAAGAGTAATGTCGGCTCCCGCCATGGTGGCCGGCTGCACCACATAGCGGCCGGCAATCACCGTTCCCGGAAACGAGGAGTTTTCGAAGTTATAAGTGTAGGTAACCTGTCCGGTTTGCCGCGCCGGCGCACCCGCTCTTCCGGAGGCAATAACCGTCTCATCCGAAGGTACGGTGATATTCATCGTCGCGGAGAAGCGGTTCATGCTGTAAGCACTGACCGGGAACCACCGGGCGGGATAAAGCAGGTATGATCCTTCCGGCCCGATGTATGCCACTTTGATGCCTTCCACCGGGCTGCCATCGGCGGAGCTGAGCATCCCACCATAAGTCACGGTGATCGATGCCGGCTTGCCCGCCGGCAGTGGATTCAGCAGCGACAGGTTCAGACTCTGGCCGTCCTGCCGGTAGGTGACGTCCTGGCCCGTGCTATCCACAACTTTTTGGACACGCAAATTACTGTGTAATTCAAAGTTGAGCGAGGTGATATCCGTGTTGGGGATAATGTCCACGCGCGCCTTGGCGCTCAGAAGGTGTTGGGAGGAGAGTAGCTGGGCATCGATGACATAATTCTTGACTTCGAAACGCTGGTTACCGCTTTGCGCCTGGCCCCACACCGGAGCTGTTCCCAGAACCAGACCCAAGAGCCCTGCCTGAAGCATCCACCGGCGAGGCCAACGGACAGCGCGCGAAAGCACAGCCAGGTTCACGGTTCCAAATCGAGTCATTCTCGGCTCCCCTTGCGGGATCGCTCCGGTGTGCACTCCGGGTTGGCGCTGCCCGTCTGGCGGGGAAGTTTCTCCCCTGCCGGGTTCGTCTCTTTCCTCGTGGTTGGCAAGACAATGTCCTTGATCTCGACGCGTGGCAGGCGGCTTGGCTCTCACCTTGACCGCCGCGTCAGACCCGCGCGACGGTTTTTCCACCCTGCGTACCGAGGGATAGGTAACCCTTGGGTTGGATTATAGGGCTAACTTCCGCGTTGCATGTCGCCAAGACGAATTTTCGTGGAATAGAGATGATTCAACCGGCCTTTCGGGTTGTACGGGGCAATTGAAGCACCTCGACAATAGCGCCGGCGGCGCGTTCGATGGCGCCTCCCTGACCTAATCTTGATTTCAGTGCCTGAAGTCCCCGGATCATCTCTTCACGCCTCTCCGGATGGTCCAATAAATATTCTACTCGCGCCGCCACGTTGAGAGCATTGAAATCGTGTTGCATCAGCTCAGGCACCAACTCTTTCTTCGCGAGGATATTCACCATGCAGTAATACGGCACACTCACCAGAAGTTTTCCCACCAGCCAGGTGAGGCTGGACACACGATACACCACCACCATGGGACGCTCGCGGAAGGCCGCCTCCAGTGTGGCCGTTCCGCTCGCTACTACGGAAACTTCCGAATGCTGCATCGCGTCGTAAGTGGCGTGCGTAGCCGCTCGCACCGATACCCCACCTTCATTGCCCCCCAGAAAGGTGGTTTCGAGCCAGTGCGAATCGACTGTCGGCGCTACAGCGATGACAAACTGAAGTTTCCGCTTCAGGGCCAGGCGCTTGGCGGCGGCAAGCATCACCGGCAAATTGGTAAGCACTTCCTTCTGGCGGCTACCGGGAAGCAGCGCGATCGTTTGGACGGAGGCGTCCAAGCCCATTCTCGTGAAAAACTCCTCCCGCGGCTGGTGGGGCCGCAACATGTCCACCAGCGGATGCCCGACGTACTCCACCGGAACACCCGCCTTCTGGTAAATCTCCTCTTCAAAATCGAAGATGACGATCATCTTGGCGATGCGTTTCTTCAATTGCTGGACGCGCCCTTTGCGCCACGCCCAAACCTGGGGGCTTACGAAATAGACCACCGGTATCTGCCGCTTCTTGAGCTGGCGCGCCAGCCGCAGGTTGAAGTCAGGAAAATCGATCAAGATAGCAAGCTGGGGTTGTCGGCGGTCCGCTTCCGCGAGGAGCTGATGGAAAGCGCGATAGACGCGGGGTAGTCCCCGGACGACTTCCGTGATGCCGGCGACCGTGATCTGGTGCGAGTCGACAACGGTGTCGACCGCTGCCTCCCGCATGGCGTCACCACCGCATCCGAAGGTTTCGAGTCCCGGCAATCGCGCCTGGAGAGCCCTCGCCAAACCCGCACCGTAAACGTCGCCGGAGCGCTCCCCCGCCACAATCATGATTCGGGACGCGGGGCTCGGGACACGGGACTCGGGGTTCATGATTCGGGGTACGGGTCGGTCGATTTAAGGATGCTCTGGCAAGGATTGGGTCTCGGCAACCAGTCGCGCCGCCGGAAGTTCCTGGTCCTTGTACTGAAGCTGATAGAGCTTGAAGTATATCCCGCGCTGATCGAGCAACTCCTGGTGCGTGCCCACCTCACGCACGCGCCCTTTGTGCATCACCACAATCTTGCTGGCATTCTGAATGGTGGAAAGCCGGTGCGCAATCACCAGCGAAGTGCGGTCCTCGATTAAGCGTCTCATGCCTTCACGGAGCAAGTGCTCGGTCTCCGGGTCCACGCTGGAGGTGGCTTCGTCCAGGACGAGGATGCGAGGATTGTGCGCCAGCGCGCGCGCAAAAGAAAGCAACTGTTTCTGGCCCACGGAAAGCGTAGCGCCACGCTCCCTGACAGGCTCATCAAAACCCGCCGGCAAGCTTTCAATAAACTCGTGGAGGTTCACTTGTCGCGCCGCTGCGTGGACCTGCGCATCCGTAATGGCCTCGGTGCCCAGACGGATGTTGCTTGCGATCGTTCCCGAGAATAGGAACGCGTCTTGCAGTACGATGCCAAAATTCTGGCGCAAATCGGCCAAGCGTAGCTTGCGAATGTCGATGCCGTCGAAAGTGATGCTACCATCCTGCACGTCGTAGAAGCGCAGAAGCAGGTTGGTGAGCGTGGTTTTTCCAGCGCCGGTGTGGCCCACTACGGCCACCGTTTCACCCGGCTCGATCGCAAAGCTGATGTTATCCAGGACTTTGTGATCGTCCTTGTAGGCAAACCCCACCTTGTGAAATTCCACGTGCCCGCGTGGGTGCGTGAGCGGCTGAGGCTGCGGGGGGTCAACGATCGTCACGGGTGTGTCCAGCAGCTTGAAGATGCGTTCCGAGCTTGCCATCGCGGCCTGCAACAAATTGTATTTGTCGCTCAAGTCTTGAATGGGGCGAAAGAACCGCTGAGAGTACTGGATGAAGGCGATGGCGGTTCCCACGCTCACGGCGCCGCGCAAGGTCATTCCACCGCCCACATAGAGAATGATAGCAATGGCAATTATCCCCACGAGCTCTACGGCAGGATAGAAGAGGCCGTAAGCCAGGATAGAATCCTTGTAGGCCTCCATGTGCGCGCGGTTGGTGACCTCGAACTCGTCGAAGCTGCGGTCCTCGCGATTGAAGAGTTGGATGATCGGCATCCCGGTCAGGTGTTCCTGCAAATACGCGTTGATACGCGCAATTGCAGTCCGAATGCGGCGGTACGACTCACGTACGGCTCGACGGAACGCTCCCGTAATGGCGATGATGATCGGCAGCACGGAAAAGGTCAGCAGCGCGAGCTTCCAGTCCACTTTCAGCATCACCACCATGATGCTGAGGAGGGTGAAAAAGTCCCCGAAGATCGCAACCACCCCGGATGAGAAAAGGTCGTTCAGCACATCCACGTCCGTGGTCACCCGGGTCACCAGACGGCCCACGGGGCTGCGATCGAAAAAGGCCAGCTCCAACCGTTGCAGGTGCAGGAAGATCTGCTTGCGCAGGTCGTACATCACCTTCTGCCCCACGAACTGCATGGCGAACGATTGTGAGAACTCCAGGAGGAAGCTGACCAACACGGTGGGCAGGAAAAACACAAAAGCGATCTGGATAATGCCCGTCATGGGATCGCGGCTGAGATAATTCGCCAGGATGGCTGGCATATGTTGGCCGCGGACGGGATCGAGATAGCGATCCACCTCGACCTTCATCAAATACGCTGGTATGGCCTGGAGAATTCCGTAAAGCAGCGTGGTGATGAGAGCGAAGAGAGTCATCCGCCAATACGGACGAAGGTACTCGATCAATCGCCGCATCAGCCGCGAGTCGTACGCTTTACCGATGATCTCGTCTTCTTGTTGGCTAGCGGCCATAATCCTCAAGAGGAGTCAGGAGCGAGAAGTTAGGAGTTAGAATAAAAGCCAGGCGCCTTTGCAGACTTCCTAGCGATGACGCACCTTTCTCCTTAACCACTGATTCCTGCCACCCGACTCCCGTGTTCAAACTCCGAATTTGGGACTTCTAGCTTCTAACTCCTGACTCCCGTCTCCTTCTCTACGCTTCCTTCTCCAGCGCCTCTTCGATCAACTGTTTGTTGTAGAGCTCCGTGTAATGGCCGTTCATGGCCAGTAGTTCGGCATGGGTGCCGCGCTCCGCGATTTCACCGTCGTGCAGCACCACGATCTCATCGGCGTTTTGGATGGTCGAAACGCGGTGCGAAATCAAAATGGTCGTGCGGCGCGCCATGATGCCCGTGAGTTGCCGAAGGATGGTCTCCTCGGTGTAGGTATCCACGCTGGAAAGCGCATCATCCAGAATCAGGATGCGGGGATTGCGGATAACCGCGCGGGAAATGGCCGTCCGCTGCTTCTGCCCGCCGGAGAGTGTCAGCCCGCGTTCGCCGACCATTGTGTCAAACTTCTTGGGAAAACCATTTATCTCCGGAAGAATATTCGAGATTTCCGCCGCACGCTCAACCTGCGCATCGGTGGTCTCCGGCGCACCCAGCCGGATGTTTTCGCGAATCGTCTCACTGAACAGAAAGGTCTCCTGCGGCACAAATCCAATATCCTTGCGTAACGTTTGGAGAGGAATCTGACGGATGGGGACGCCATCGATCAGCAGCGTTCCCGGCGGAGCATCATACAAGCGGGGGATCAGGCTGACCAGCGTGGATTTTCCCGAGCCCGTCGCTCCCACCACTGCCACGGTCTTGCCAGCCGGAATGCGCAGGTTAACATTCTTCAGAATTGGGTGGCCGTTGTAACCGAAGGTCATATCGCGAAACTCGATGTCGCCCATCAGCGCGGTGATGGGTTCCGCCGGAACCTCCCGGTCATCGATATCGGGTCGATCGTCAAAGATGGACATTAGCCGCCCCTGCGACGCCAACCCCCGCTGGACGATGTTGGTCACCCAACCCAGCGCGACAATGGGCCAGATCAGGTTGGCGAGATACACGTTGAAGGCGGCGAATGTCCCGACGGTAATAATTCCGCGCACCACGTGCATGCCACCCACCACCAGGACCATCATCAGCGCCACGGCAAACGTCAATGCCATGGCCGGCCACAGGAAGCTGGTGATCCAGATCAGCCCCTTGTTTTTCTCCACGAAGTCCAGGTTCATCACGTCAAACGTCGCCATCTCCGCGTCTTCCTGGCAAAAGGCTCGAACCACCCGCACACCGGAAATGTTCTCGCGCACCCGTTCCGTGAGTTCGGAATAGAGCGCCTGGATTTTCTCAAAACGCTCGTGGATCTTGGCGCCGAAGTATTTGACCCCCAGCGAAACCAGCGGTAACGGCGCCAGCGCCAACAGCGTGAGCTTCCAATCCAGGCTGAGCATCAAGCCGATCGTCGTGATGCCTACCACCACCGTAGTGGCCGAATACATGATTCCCGGGCCAATCATATTGCGAACGGCGTTCAGGTCATTGGTCAGCTTTGACATCAGGTCGCCGGTACGATGTTCGGTGTAATACCGCGGCGACAGGCGCAGCAAATGGCGGAATAAATCGTTGCGCAAATCGTATTCGGAGTCGCGAGAGATACCGATGAGAATCCAACGCGTCCAGAATTGGAAGATCGCCTTGAACACCGACAAGCCGATCAGAACGCCGGCCACTAATGCTAAACGCCGCATCAGCACGTGGTGAGTCAGGTCGTCAACTCCCGCCTTGATGACAAGTGGAACCAGTGCCCCCACGGACTGTCCGACGATAAGGCACACGAATCCGGTAATGTAGCGCGACTTGTAGCGCGCAAGGTACGACCGAAGTGGACGGAAACGGTCGAACATCCGAGTGAATCAGGCCCCTTGAACTTGTTCCCGAGAAAGCAGGGCGGACAAAGTATTAGATTATAACGAAGAGCATAGGATACCGGAACTGAGTTTGTGTGGCCTGCACGGAAAACGGTTGGCGCTGTCCTAGTTTGCACGTAGCGCCGCACTTTAGGGCGGCATGTGCCGGGCTCAAGCCCGGCGCTACATCCCAAATCAGGACAGCACCAAACGGTGTGGTTTGATGGAAAAACCAGGCGGTTTGCGTGTACGATGGTGCGCGCTTGGCCGTTCTGCAAGCGCGGTCACGTAAATTTCGTCCCAGGGAGATCCTTATGGCGAACGATGAATCCGGCGACGATCGGGAAAAGAGAATCGAAGAACTGAAACGCCGGGCGGAAGCACTCGGCGGCGATGACATGAAGTTCGGGAAGCTTGAGCCCAGCCCTCCTGAAGTCGAAGAAGGATTCTGGAAGCACGTGGTGGAGTATGAGGAAGCTCCGTGGACGACAGACTTTGAGAAGTTAGAACGTGCCGGCGTTTCCCTGCCGACGCCGGAATCCCTGACTGACCCGGAGGTGACTGCGAAGCTCTGGGAAGTTATTAACAAGCTCGCCCAATTGCGCATATTTTTGGAAGACACCGACCACTTGGGTGACCGCGAGCTTTACACAACGCTCTGGGGCGACCTACTGCGCGAGGAAACAAAGGACGTGCTGCTGGACCAGGACTCCGCTTGCCATTATCAATTGCTGAGCGGCGGCTGCGACGAAGACAATCAGATCTACCTCAAGTACTTCGCCGACGAGGCGTGGCGCGAATGGTGGCACAAGGATTACCCGGAGGATCCCATCCCGGACCACGAAGACCCGCCTTACGATCGCGACCGATTACTGCCCCAGCCGACTTACGGCCCACCTCCCGATTTTCCCGTCAGCTAGGGCCTTACATCTCGCGGCGGCCTTCGAGTGCCTTGACCATGGTGACTTCGTCCGCGTACTCCAATTCCGAGCCCACGGGAATTCCCATGGCGATGCGGCTCACTTTCACGCCCAAGGGTTTGATGAGCCGGGAAATGTAGACGGCCGTCGCTTCACCTTCGACGGTGGGGCTGGTGGCTAGAATAAGTTCTTTCACCTTGCCGCCGCGTAGGCGTTCGAGCAAGTTTTTAAGCTTTAGCTGGTCCGGTCCAATGCCTTGCAACGGCGAAAGCGCCCCGTGCAGCACGTGGTATTGCCCACGGAACTCGCGGGTCTTCTCCACGGCGATAACGTTGTAAGGCGTCTCCACCACGCAAATCACTTCGCCATCGCGGCGGGAATCCGTGCAGTACTCGCACGGATCGAGTTCCGTCAGGTTATTGCAGACACTGCACAAACGGATCTTATCCTTGGCATCGATGATGGCTGCCGCCAAACGCTGCGCATCTTCGCGGGAAGCGCGTTCCAGGTGAAAGGCAATGCGCTGTGCGGATTTCTGCCCGATTCCAGGCAGACGCTTGAATTCGTCAATCAGGCGAGCCAAAGGCTCGGCGTAGTCTTTCATTGGTTTGACAACTGAGAGGATTGAAAGTCGAAACTAGAAACGCAAGATTGGCGTTTCGCTTGTTGTCAGGTCAAGCCCGGTATGTTAAGCCCACCGGCCAGGCTGCCCATTTGGCTGGACAACTGCTCATCCACTCTTCGCGCCGCTTCATTGCAAGCGACCAGGATCAGATCCTGCAACATTTCCACATCGTGCGACGCAAACACCTCAGGATCGATGCGCACGGCGTGGAGTTGCTTCTGGCCGTTCATCTTGACGGAGACCATGCCCCCGCCTGCCGCTGCCTCCACCACCAAGTCATCCAATTGCTTCTGCAATTGCTCCTGGAATTGCTAGACTTGCTTCAGCATCTGTTGCATTTGTTGCAGGTTTGCCATTGCTCACTCCCGGCTCAGGTCCTTGACATCCAACACCGTGCCGTCGAACTTTTTGCGAAAAGCTTCCACCGCTTGATCGCGCTCGGCGCGCTCGCGAGCGTTGGGCCGTTCCACACGAGCTTCTACTTCTTGCTCTTCAAGTCTAACACAAATCTTCACGGGTTGGCCCAGCACTTGCGCGCACACCGTGCGGAGCGTTTCCTGCTGCTCGCGGCTCTTGAGCAAATCCGCAAAGAAAGAATCCTTCTGGGCATAGGTGAACGTGACTTCGCCATTCTCAAAATGCCAACCGGTCAAGTGCTCCAGGCAACTGCCGAGGAAGTTCGATTGGCCGTAGACCTTGCTTTTGATCGTGGTCAGGAGGGGATCTTCATGGGCAGGCGCGGTGGCCTCCACCGGCGCTGCCGGGGGCTGTACCGCAGCAGTGGGCGACGGCGCGGCGGCTACCGGCACGGCGCGAGGTTGTTCCGCCGGCGGCTTCGCAAAGCTCTCAGTGCGAGTGGGGCGCGGCGGTTCCGGTGCCAAACGCGCGGGCGGCGCCGCTGCGGGACGCGGGAGCGAAGGCACGCTTTTGCCCGGCAATGCCGCACCGCCGATTCCGCTCAGCAGCGTCTCCAGCGACACGAGTCGCCGCGCGTGCACCATCTTCATCAAGGCCAGTTCCAGGTGAAAGCGCGGCACCAACGCATAGCGCATCTCACTTTCCGCTCGCAGCAAAATGTTGAAAAACCGCGAGAGGTCTTCTTCGCTGAAGCGTCCAACAATTTCGCCGATCTGCTGCCGCTGGTCGCTGGGAACCTGGAGCAATGTGCTCTCCGCGCCGCAGGTGCGCCCGATCATCAGGTCGCGGATGAAGCGCGTGAGTTCGCCGCAAAAGTGCGCGAGTTCATAACCTTCTGCAGCCAGTTGTCCCACCAGCTCCAGCACCCGGCGTGAGTCCGCGGCATCGACGGCTGTCACCACGTCCGCCAATAATTCCGTGGGCACCACGCCGAGCACTTGGCGCACGCGCTTTTCGCCCAGGTGCCCCCCGCAGGCAGCAATCACCTGGTCGAGCAGCGAGAGTGCGTCGCGCATGCTGCCTTCCGCGGCCTGTGCCAGCGTGGCCACCGCGCCTTCATCAGCATCCACTTTTTCATCGGCAATCACCGCGCGGAGTCGAGCGTAGATTTCCCCGTAATCCAGAAGGCGGAAGGCAAAATGCTGGCAGCGCGACTGGATGGTAGGAGGTAGTTTGTGCGGCTCCGTGGTTGCCAACATGAAAAGCGAGCGCGGGGGCGGCTCCTCCAAGGTCTTCAGCAGCGCGTTGAAGGCCTCCGTCGTGAGCATGTGCGCTTCGTCAATGATGAAGATCTTGTAGCGATCGCGCGCGGGCAGGTAGCGCACCGCTTCCCGAAGTTCCCGTATTTCATCGATGCCGCGGTTGGAGGCGGCGTCGATTTCCTGGACGTCCACGGAATTCCCCGTGGTGATTTCCACGCACGAAGGGCACGTGCCGTCGGGAGTCACGGTGGGCCCCGTAACACAGTTGAGCGCCTTGGCCAAGATGCGCGCAGTAGTGGTTTTCCCTACGCCGCGCGCGCCCGAGAAGATGTATCCATGGGCCACACGGTCCGTCTGGATGGCATTCTTTAGAGTGTCGGTGACCAGGTGCTGACCCACCACGTCGTCGAAAGTTTGGGGACGGTATTTGCGGGCGATGACTTGGTAGGACATGGGATTGATCAGACTTCGGGTGATCTGCGGCACACGGAGAGGCTCGTTACCGTTGCTTCCTTCCGGACCTGGCGGGGTTCGCGAACATCCGTCGCACAGAGCCCGAAGTCTGATATGTTGCGCCCAATCGTCTTGCCACAGCACTGGGCAAATTCCATTTGATGGTAACACGCGGAGCGACTCGCGTCGATAGCATTGAAGAAAAGGCGTGATTCAGTTTCGTGTAGAGGCGGCTTTACGCCGTCCTGTGGTCGTAGCGGCGGGTTTACCCCGCCATGTGGCGGCGTAAAGCCGCCACTACATCTTTGGCTCATTGCCAGAAGAAGAGGTAATTGTGGTTAGGTTTCGTCGCCGCTTAACCCAGGAATTGCGCGAGCAGCTCCCAATAGTGGGCTTTCCACCCCGCCGCCAGGTGTTCACCCGTGCCCTTGGGAAAGCCGGTGTGGTCGAAGATGATTTTGGTTCCCTCGCCTTGCTCTGTGAGCTCGAATTTCGCGATCGAGTAAATTCCGGGATCCCAGTAGGCCACTCGCCAGGCTTGGACGATTCGCTGGTTCGGCACAAGTTCAATGTGCCGCCCTACGATGATGGCGCCGAAAAGTACGAAGGTGCCTCCCGCTTCGCGGCTAATTTGCGTTGGCGACTTCTCGAGCGAAATGCTGGGTTCCTTGGCCGCAATGATTTGGGTGACCTTGTTGAACTGTTGCGTGTCGGTTAGCGCCTCGTAAACCCGCTGCCGGGTCGCTTTGAAAAAGGGTTCCTGGTGAATGGCCTCGGCCGTGCGAGAAAGCTCTCCCACGGCTTCCGCCCCGGCCGCAAGAGAGCCCAGGGTGAGGCCGCCGAACGCGATGGCCACGCCGGCCATCGCTTGCCGCCGCGTCGGCGTGGTGATGATCGCGGTCGAAATCTTTTCCTTACTCATCCTGTTTGCGTTCATTTTTGCCCTCCCAGATTTTTGTTGCCCAAGGTTGGGGCATTAGAGCATCCGGCCAAAATATGTTCAAGATCATATTTTCCTGGCAGGGGACCTCCCCATCGAGGCATACTTCCCGCAAGCGAAGCGAGGAGGACCCATGCCCTATCCCGCCAACCACCGCATCCAGGTCAAAGGAAAGATTGTTCAGAGCGCTCGCCGGCTCTTCAACCGTCATGGTTTTGAAAATACTTCGATCCAACAAATCATGGCGGGCGCGGGACTAACGTCCGGCGGGTTCTATAGCTATTTTGACAGCGAGAGCGATCTCTATGTCGAGGTGTTAGGGTGTTTCTTCACCGACCCGGAATGGAAGAGTTGTTGGGAAGGCGTGGAAGTAGATTTGGCCTCCGCCGACGTTGGACCGCAGGTCGTCCGCGCCTATCTCTCCCGCCAGCACTTCGAAGACGTCGAGAATTCGTGCCCGATGGTGGCGCTGCCGTCCGACGTTACGCGCAGCGGCAAGAATGTAAGATGCGCCTTCGAGACGGTTTTCCAAGCCATGGTCAGCGTCTTGGAACGGAGTATGCCGCAGAAAGGGCAATCTCGTCGCACCAGAGCGCAGGCCATCGCGGCAATGTGCGTGGGAGGCATGGTTGTGGCCCGGGCCTTGGACGACCGCGCCCTAGGAGATGGATTGCGCGACGCCTGCATGGCAATCGCGCTCGATTTGGGAAGCTGGGGCAATAAGGTCAAGCTCTCGAAGCCAAAAGGATCGCCACCGCAGCGGATTCGGCAGGCCGCCAAGTTGCGGTTAACGAATTGATTGGAAGTAGGTATAGAGCCGCTCTGTTCTGTGGTTCCGCGGCCTTTGGGCGTTAATGACGGACCGCCTCACCTCCCATTGGGATATCTCTGATTCCAAGAATGGCGGTCTGTGCCACACCGCGAGAATGCCAAGGGACAAATGGGGCGAGAGCTACTCTGCGGCTACACTGACGTCGGGCGGTAAGCGGTCCAAAACGAACCGACAAACAGCCAGAGCTGCCTTCCGAGCTTCTTCAGCCACCTGCTGGGTGGGCCAAAACGAGTCATCGTATCTCAATTCCACAGCGTAGGGCGTGAGGGGAGTGACGACGGGCAGAAGTGACCGAAACGCAGGATCAATCCCCGCCCCTACCTCAATCAGCTTCGCTAAATTGTGCGTGTAAGGAAACGCCACCTGACGATAAGCCAAGAATGCTTTTAGGCACTTTTCAGTGATTTGCTGGGCATGAAAACATGCTGCATCCAGGGCTTTTGCTGCCAGCGACGCGTCCATAGCGATACGGTCACTCTTGGCCTTGCGAAGCAAACCCCGGCAAAGCTCAGCCGCGTCTTTCATAGATTGTGGTCCCTTCGCGCACGGCAGTAGTTACAAATGCCTGGGGAACTTGACTCCACTCGTCCACCTCCTCCGGCGTGTAAACCATCACCTCCACTTCCACCGGCAAATCGGCCAATGCTATATAAAGGGGAATAGAGCGGCGGTACCGCGGTTCATCGGACTGTTTGATCACCAGCACGTCAAAATCGCTATCCGGTCTGGCATCGCCCCGCGCTTGACTGCCAAACAAAATTACCTTCTCGGGCTGCGCTGTATTGACGATGCGGCGGACAATATCGCGGACTATGGTGTCATTTGGTGAACTCATGTTGCGGAACCTTGGTCGAGTATACCAGAGGATACCCACGGTGGGGGCGGAGCCCAATACAAAACCTAAAGGCGAAGTCAAAAGGCAAAGACACGTGTGGGGCCGACCGGTTCTAAAGGTCTGTGATCCCCCCACGAAGGGCAACACAAAAACGCGGACCTGAATAACCGGTCCGCGCTGGGCCATCCCAACCGCTGCCACCCAATTTGCCCATCTTTACGCCTCATAAGTGTTGGAACGGTATAGCGGCGCGATCCAAAAGTCCAAACCAGCGAAAGCAGGCCAATCCACGGTGCTGTCCTAATTGAGCCGTAGCGCCGGCTTCCAGCCGGCACAGGAGCCGCCAAGATGGCGGCGTTACGCTCAAATTAGGACAGTACCCAATCCACCGAGACCTTGACCGATTGGAATACGCCGGAAGGATTGGTCTCCGCCGAGGCGCGCGGGCCGGTGGTACTTGTGCTCGAGAGCTTCGATGACTCTACCGCTTCCAAGCTGCGCGGCGTGGCGATAGGACGAAGACCATGGTGAAGTCCCACAGGCCCCTGATGGCCGAAAGCACCCATCGTCGCACCTTAGTTTTGCCGCGCCACCTCGTGGCGGCAGCCAGAGAAGACTGTGATCGCGCCGGTACGTCGGGGCGTCATTGCCTTTGTCCCGTACGGACATTCGGGGAGTGTCACGGATGGCAGATTTATCTTCTGCCAATCCTGCTCCGGCATAGGGCATCCCTACGTGTAAGCGACATATCGTCGGGGTGATTGCAAGTTGTGAGGTGACCAGACAATGATTGGGTGGCGCATACATTGTCGTGTATGTATGCGCCGCTGGCGGTAGACTGCACCGACGCCGATCCGGAGGATCGTTCCGTGTTGGCGATGGATCGCCTGCAATGGACGCCAGTTGCTCCGGGTCGTAAGAGAACGTCCCCGGTCGCATACATACACGACAATGTATGCGCCACCCATAACTCGAATATTTCGCCTACTGGCGGGCCTTTGGTCCGTGCTTGGTTTCATTATGGATGGGTTATTGCTCGCATAGTACATGGAGAACTATTTGTGAGCGGAAACACGCACACCAGTGGCCTACGCAAAATGCCGAGCCGAACCGTAGGCCGGGAACCCTAGGTGGCGGGGTGGCGGACAGAGGGCGACATTAACGGGTCGTGCTGCCCGGGAAGGAATCGTGACGGGGACGGCCACGGCACAAGGAGCGAGATTCCCCCCGCTAACCCACGATGTTTCAGAAATAAAAGGCTTTAACGGCAAATTACGGAAATCTCGAAAAAACCTATACTACTGAAATCAAATGAGTTGAAGAATTCTCCGCGGCAAACCAACGGGAAAAAAGGGGAAATAAAAATAACGGATAGTCCCACGATGTTGATGAAAACAAAGGAAGAAGTAAGTGACATTTTGACTAATGCCACGATGTTGATGATAATAAATGACCTACAGTTTGTACCCCACGATGTTGATGATAACAAAAGCACTTACTAAGAAAACCGAGGACGTATCGCGGTTTCCAATCACAAACCACCGATCAGCGATCGCCAATTACGAATCGCCCGATGGCCAGATTCCCGCTATTCAAATTCGGAGCAGGACATGAAGTATCCGCAGCGCGGGCAGACCATCTTGCAGTGCCGGGATTCGAGTCGGCTGGAGCAAACGGGGCAGAACTGGTTGGGGAACTCCGGGGCGGCCGGTGAGTTGGCAGATTCTGGAGTGGAGAGCTTGGGCGTGCGCTCGTCTTCGCTGATCATCCCGTTTCGCTCACACGTAGTGTTCGTTAATAAAGGCGCGCAGGCCCTCGTAGGCGCGCGCGAGGATGGTCTCATCGGGAAGGAACACGATGCGCAAATGTCGGGTCCCCGGGGCTTGGCCGAAGCCCGTGCCATGCACCGTGAGCACGTGTTTTTCCACGAGCAACCGTTTCACAAATTGTTCGTCGCTGTCGGAGATGTCGATTTTGGGAAAGGCGTAGAACGCTCCGCGCGGAGCGACGCAACTCATGTGTGGCGTCGCGCGGCAGGCATCCACCGTCAGGTCGCGCCGAACGCGCAGCTTGCAGCGAACCTCCGCCAAGTGGTCCTGCGGACCCTCCAGCGCGGGGCGTACGGCAAACTGCTGCGGATGATTCGAGCACAGCCGCGCCCGCAGCAATTGGTGAATCCCTTCGAGGTAGGGCTTGACGGCCTCCGCATTCCCGCTGACCACTCCCCAGCCCACTCTCCAACCGGGAACCAGGTAGGCTTTGGAAAGCCCGCTGAAGGTTACTACAGGAACGTCCGGCGCCAGGGAGGCCAAGGAGGTGTGCGGTTCGCCATCCAGAATCAGCTTGTCGTAGATTTCGTCGGAAAAAATCACCAGGTTATGTTGCCGGGCGAGTTCCGCGATTCGTTCCAAAGTGCGGCGCGAATAAACCGCTCCTGTAGGATTGTTGGGGCTGCTCACGATGATGGCGCGTGTGCCGGAATTGATCCTGCCGGCAATATCTTCCAGGTCGGGCTCCCAGTCGTTGTTCTCGTCCAGCAGATAGGGATTGGGCTGCGCTCCGAGCCTGGCAAGAACCGCCGAGTACAGAGGGTAGTCAGGGCAGGGCGTCAGAACGTTCTCTCCCTCGTTCACCAACGCCGTCAGGCAAATGTCCAAGGCTTCGCTAACTCCCGCCGTCAGAAAAACGCTCTGAACGTGGCGAATCCCTTTGCGTGCCGCTTCCGCACGGACCGCCTCCACGGCTTCGGGGATACCCAGGGAGGGGGCATAACCATTCCTGCCGTCACGCATGGCTTTTTCCACGGCCGCAATCAGGTGGGGAGGAGTGCAGAAGTCAAACTTAATAGGATCGCCGATGTTCAGGAGAAGGATGGACTTGCCTTCGCTGGCCATTTGCTCTGCCAGCACGGCCATGTCGCGAATGGCGTAGCGTACATTCTCAAGCCGCGCGGCGGCGTTCACTGCACGAAGATTAAGGACGGGTTGCATAGAGGCCCTAACGTTGTTTGTAACAGAGTGGCACCCATACGTCAAACTTGCGGCCGTAAGAGGGCGTCAAATGCCGTATAAGGTGCCTGCCCCAAGGACTGCACCATGCACGGCTCGTGCCTTTTGTGCGTCGCCTATCACGGCCGCAAGGGTCGACTTCCCCGCTGCGAGAGGTAGCCGGAAAAGGCGCGCAAGCAATCTCTCCCGCGTGTGGAAGCGCAGACAACGGTTCTTACTGCTGTTTCTTCTTTTTCAACAGTCCCGCGAGGCCGCGCACTGCATTCACCGGTTCCTGCGCGGCAACTCCAGGAACTCCGCCTTGTCCCGGAGCGCCCTTCAAGGAGAACTTCGGTTTGGCGAAAGTTCCCCCGACCGTGAAAGGAAATATCATTTTGCCGTTGGCAATTTTTGCGCCCGCCAAGCCTCCCAGGACACTGGTCAGCGGATTATTGCCCCCGGCCGCAAGGCTGGCGTCGCCCTGGTAATCCAAGCTACCTTCACCGGCCATCGTCATATTGCCGGAGCCATCCACATCCACACCGTTGCCCACCAAGGAAAACTTGTTGTTCGTAAGCCTGGCGTCCGCAATCCGGAAATCCGTGGAGAGCGAAGAGAACGACGACGGATCGCCATTGGCGGGGCCAACGTTGGCCAATTTGGCCAAGGTTCGCAGATTGCTAGTGAGCTGCAAACTAGGCAGTTGGCCGTTGCGAATGGCCACCTGACCGGAGCCGGTGATGCCAACCAAAGGATCGGATGAATGAAGAACCGCACCTTTCAATCTGGCATTCCCTTCCAGGGTCCCCGTCATCATCCCCTTAGCTTGGGGAAAAGCATTCAGGAATTCGGCGACGTTCACGCCTTTCAGTTGCGCGTCAACGCTGTAAGCCAGGTTCGCGCCTCCGAAGTTCAGGGAAAGGTTTCCCTTGACGGTTCCGCCATAACCTCTCAGATCCAAATCATCGACGAAGACCTGTTTGGGGTAGAGGCGGATCTTGGATTTCAACTTGGTCACGTCAACGTCGGCAAATTGCAGGGCGTCGGCCTTCAGGGTTCCCTGCGCTACCATCGGCCCTTGTGCATCGGCGGCGTACACAATTGTGTTGAGCCAGGCGGCCAGGTTGGCGAGCTCGCCCGGCGCGGCCCCGGGTTCCCTCAGCGACGCAGTGGTAAAGGCGTTCAGGTTCACTTCGCGCAAATCGATCGCGGCCCCACGAACATTCATGAGCGAAGGGCCCGGCGCTCCCGACGGCAGCAGACTCGCTGCGGAGAACTGTCCATGGGCGATGGTCAGCTTGGAGATCACGCCCAAAGTAAACGATGCGCTGCTCTTGCCGGCCGCCGGATTGGGTGGCGGAGAATCTTTGGCAGGTGGATTTTCAAAGTTCCACTTGCCGTGCGTATCCTCCAACATGTTAAGCGTAAGATCGTCCAGCTCGAGCGAGGTAATTTCGACACTGTGATGGAGCAGGGCAGAGGCATTGACGACTGCCGAAATCTTCTTGGTTCTCACAAAGTCGCCCGCGGGAAAGCCGGCAGGATTTCCCATGGAAAAATCATCCACTCGAATGGCCACCTCCGGCAGGATGGTCAGCCCCAGACGCCCGATTTGGACGGGCTTTCCGGTCTCCTGCTGAATTTGCGCGATGACCTGCGGCCGGTAGCGGTCGATGTTGAGAAGCATGGGAATAATAATGGCCAGTCCCACAACGACGAGGACCAGCGCCACCACGACAATGAGCCCAACTTTTCTGGCTTTGGACATGCATCATTCTCCTGGAAGGTTTCGCAGATGAGTTCAGACGACTGCCCACGGCCCCATCTCGCCGGACGGGCCCTGATATCGACAAATAAAATAGTACACCGTTTTATCCTCCGGTGCTCGTTCACGGAGCGGAGGTGGTCTTTTCGGGAGGGGGGACGCGGATGAGCTTGGCCGCATAACGGTTAAAGAACGCTTTGCCCGGTGGCGCCGCCTGGATGGTCTCGGTAAGTTCGTTGGGCCCGGTTCGAACCCAGATGGTTCGAAAGAGCCATCCCGCCGGAGGGGAGTCGCCGCCTTCGGGATTAAGTTGAATTTCGGCGCCCTCCACCGTCAAACGATAACGCGTGATGAATCCCAAGCTGGAGAAAACCCGTAACGCGAAGCCAGTCCCGGCAGCGCTGGCGCTTAGGATTCCCAACCACGATTCCTTGGTGGCCGGCGCGGTTGGGGTGGTCCCGAGTGAAACCTCGCCACGAAAAACCAAGACACGCTTTTCCAGGTCGGAGCTAACGGAAAGTTGCACATCGCCGGGAGGGCTATTGGGGAGGGTTTTGCCGACCCACTGACCCGGCAACCAATCGAGCGCAGAGAAATCCGGTGGTGCGGGAATGGGGATTTGGTATTGGACCGGGGGCTTGTCCTTGGCTGCCGAGACGGCGCAGGCAAGCGGGCAAATCAACGTCAGGATCAATGCGTACATCAGTGTTCCCCCACGAGCTTCCACACGATGCAGCGACATCGGATGCGGGCGGATATTCAGTTCCTCCTGGTCGTTCATTATTTCCGGTTCGGGTCCGCGCGGCAGGGGGTGCCGGCCTTGGTGGAAGATCTCCGACTCTTGCCGCTCGTCATCGAAGGATGCGGACCCAGCGCACATTCGATCTCCGGGTCCCCTCACGGTGCGGGTCTGGCGAGACTGGATCTTCTTTTCTCCGCAATGGGAGAGGCAAATTCAGCACGTCTACCTTAATCTCCTCCGAGATGGCGAGGTCGGTGGC
Source organism: Terriglobia bacterium (assembly GCA_052139985.1). Taxonomy (GTDB): domain Bacteria; phylum Acidobacteriota; class Terriglobia; order UBA7540; family UBA7540; genus Bog-366. Next base: position 1,748 of record JBKQVI010000120.1, on the reverse strand, counting down.
CATAAGGTCACACCCCCACCCCGAGAGGTCGTCGGGCATCGGACGCAGCCGGTCCGCAACTCAGGCCTGGGGAAAAGAATTGGGCTTCGCCTTGGACCACCGGTCTTCCGGAAATTTGACCCCCCAAAACCCCGGGGGCTCCATAATCTCAAAGCCGACTTCGAACGCGAGGTCCCTTGCTCCCACGCCCGTCCATACTACGCGCCCGCGCGTGAATCGCTGGTTGCTCTGCATGCGAATGTCGATTGTAGTGCCGACGGGAAATTGCTGGCGGCTGCGGATCAATCCGCCATGCTGGCTGATCACCAGCGTCTCCACGGGCTCCCATTCAGCCGTCGCGGGTGCATTAGCCGGGCTGACAAAGAGAGGCACCCGCATGACCATACGAAGGCTACGTCGCCTCATTGCCCGCTCTGTGGATAGGTCGCCCATCAGCGCCACCAAAAAAAAGGAAGTTCGCTTCAAATTTCAGCTTATTTTCTACATTCATCATAGCATAAGCTCTAGCAGTTGCAAGCTTGGGCCAGTCTTGCATCCTGCTTATATCCAAGGAAGTCACTACCCAAAAACGTTGCAGGCATCTCCTTCAGATCACCATCCGCGCCGATGCTACTATTGTAGTTATCAAGGGCAAAACATCATGGCCGATGACGATGGGCGACTTCTCGTCGGCTGCATAATCGGCTTCGGAGGGGGTATCTACACCTTTCTGAAGGGATTCCGCGAATACCGGAAGTATAGGTTGGTGGCGGATACCCCGAAAATTCGCATTCGCAGCGTGCCCATGGGAGTCGAACAAGCCCGATTGCGGCACGTCACTCAGATGGCCGGGCAGGGGATGGGGTTCGTGAGCCGCGCGATCGCCCCTGCGCACCAATCGCAAGGACAATCCCTTTTGAATATGCTCGCGGACCCTACCGGCGCCGGGGCGGAAGGTTTCCGAAACCAAATGGTGAGCGCCATACTGGCCCGGCAAGATCCGGGCGGGGAAATCGCTCGGCTCGCGTTAGAAGTTTGGAAACATCCGCAGGGGACGCCGGAGTTTGAATGCGCCCTCGTGCGGTGCGCTCAGGCCTACAGCCGCACGATGGCTACGGCCAAGAATGCAATCGATGCTTCGGCGGTGCTCGCCCAGGCTCACCAGAATCCGCAAGCACTGGCCATGATCGCGGCAGTAGCGGGAGCGGCAGAGCCTCAGACAGATCCCGAGGCCGAAAAGGCGCGCCAAGCCGCCCTCGCCTACGGGCGCGGTTCCCTTGCGGGAATGGGCCGGCAAGTAGCCTATATACCTATCGGTTGCTTCCGGTTGAAGGAGCACTGCCGGGTGCCCGGACGCACCTAGGACGTCACCGGCGCCTGCGCTGAAAACCCTCACCCGCAGGATGAGCACGACCGGAATATGATCTTGAAAGGAACGAATGAGCCCACGTTTTTGATCTCCTCCCGAGCGGAGAAAGAGGTCCAATCGTGGCTCTGGAAGCAATCTTTGTGGATGATCTTCGGCGGCGCGGCGCTTGCTGTCGTGTGCCTCGCCATAATCATGGGAAAGCTCGGCGTGCTCTGAACGCACTCCGCGGTCACAGAAGGCACATTGGATCAGATGCCGCACCACCGCAGCCACTACCGTAATCCGTCCGTAAGTAGATGGGTTCGACTCGAACTTGGTAATTTTGCGTTAGCCACGATAAGCATGAACTTGCCCGGGGCCGTCGAGGGCGCGAGGGCGGCGCAGTTGGCCCTTACTCGTG
>JBKQVI010000119.1:0-3871 GCA_052139985.1 Terriglobia bacterium | reverse complement strand
GGGAACTCGCAATACCTCTTCACCTCCACGTACCGGCTCAAGGCCCAGTTCAGCAACGTGGTGGGTTTGGATGCGGGCGCCGGGGTTCGGGTGGGTGGCGTTCTGCGCGGTACCGTGCATAGCATCGAGTTGCCTCACCGGCCGGGCGATAAAATCACCGTGGAAATGGACCTCGACACCCGAACGCACGACATCGTCAAGCAAGACTCCGTCGCGTCGATCGAGACCGAGGGCCTGCTGGGGAATGAGTATATGGCGGTTTCGTTTGGAACCGCTGGGGCAGCCAACGTGCACGACGGTGATACCCTCTCGAGCCGTCCTCCCATCGCCATGTCGGACTTGATCAAGAAGTCGGAAGATCTCTTGGATAACAGCCAACAAGCCATCAAAAACGTTACGCAGACGACCGCGAATTTAAGCTTGATCAGCGCCAAGATCGATCAGGGTCAGGGGACTGTAGGGGCACTGATCAACGATAAGACGGCCTATGTCGAGCTTAACCAAACGATGGACGGAATGCGGGAAACGGTAGCCCATGCGCAAGCGGGCGTCACCGACTTCCAGGAGAACATGGAGGCGCTGAAGCACAATTTCTTCGTGCGCGGGTATTTCAAGAATCGCGGTTATGAAGATTCCGCGGAGCTGGCGAAGGACGAAATCATAAGCCTGCCCCAGGGTACGCCCCAGAAAACCTTTACCTTCGAGGCCAAGCAACTCTTCGGTAAGGTCGATACGGCCAAGCTGAAAAACCAGAAGTCTCTGGACGCTGCCGGCGATTTCCTGACCGATACCGACTTTGGGGTTGCCGTGGTGGCCGCGTATTCCAGCATGGAAGGGGATGCCGGGAAAGACTTGATCCTCACTCAAGGCCGCGCCCTGGTGGTCCGCGAGTACTTGGTTGAGAACTTCGGTTTCGATGACCGTCGGCTCAAGACCCTCGGAATGGGGAAGAAAACCGGCACGAGCCCTGAAACCGGTTGGGGCAGCATCCAAATCTTCGTTTATTCCCCCGGCACGGAAATGCCGCCCGCGAAGCTGGCGGAGAATAGCACTCCGCCCAAGACCACCGCACAACTGCCGGTTGCCCAATCGCCCACTACCATTCCAAAACCGCAGTAGCAGAATACAATCGCTGATTTATCACCAACCACGGAAAGCCCGCAAAGCGGGCGATGTCCATTAGCCCACGGCGAGCCCGCCGTGGGTCAACGCGTTCCAGAAAATGCATCTCCAGGCCCGTAGGGGCGCCGTCCGGCTACCGTTTGACCTGATGTCGCCCCTACGGGGCTCAATTTGTTAATCGTCCTGCCTACGTTCCCACGGCTGGCTCGCCGTGGGCTCCATGACCTCGCCCGCCACGCGGGCTATCGGGGACCTCCAGCTCTTAAGTGAACGCTTATGCGGGTTCCCCCACCCCCCGTCATCCGTTTCCGTTCCAACACGGCCACAATGTGGAGCATGTTACAATGATGAGCAATTGTGAACAGACAGGGGTTCTTGGGTTGCTTAAATTTTGTGGTCATCCATCGAGTATCAGCTTACCTCGAGGCGGGTTGTGGAATCTGTGCGGCGCCGTTGTCCTTGCCTCCGTCTTCTCTTGCGCATTTCAGGCCGCGGATGAATAGGGCAAGGCGGTTGCCCTGGGGCTAGGTAGGTTCGGCTATCTTCAGGTATCCGGAAGTGACCCGCCCGAGATGACATACCCAACGGAGTTGTTAGCGAAAACAGCGCGCGAGGATTCGGAGCCCAAAAAGGAGATTCCGATTGAACGCTGACATGAACGAGCATTCAGCCGTCGGCCCAGACCATCAACTCCCGGCCTTTGTTCCCCGACATACGGGTCTGCACGTCGTCATGTGGATCCTGCTGCTGCTGATCGTGGCGGTTCCGCTGATGTTGGTTTTGCACCATCACGAGGAAGCCAAGAAAGAAGTGGCGGCGGCAAAACATGTCACGCCGGGCATCACCATTACGACAGCGACGGCTCAAAAGGGTAACATCGGCGTATACCTTGACAACATCGGCACCGTCACTCCGGTCTATACCGATTCGATGACCAGCCAGGTGAATGGCCTGGTCAATGCCGTGCATTACACGGAGGGTCAGCGGGTGCGGAAGGGCGATCCGCTGGTGGACATCGATCCGCGTCCGTACCAGGCCAGTCTTTTGCAAGCGCAAGGGGCGCTGGAGCGCGACCAGAGTGTGCTGGCACAAGCGCAAATGGACCTGGAACGCTACCGTGCTGCGTGGGCACGCAACGCCATTGCCAAACAAACCTTGGATGACCAGGAAAAGCTAGTCCTTCAGGATGAGGGCATCGTAAAGAACGACCAGGGAACGGTGCAGTATGACCAGGTTCAGCTCGACTTCTGCCATATCACCGCTCCCATCGCCGGCCGCTTGGGTTTACGGCTGGTGGATCCGGGCAACGTGGTGCAGTCTGATGGAAGTGTTACCCTCGCCGTCATTACGCAGATCGAGCCCATCACCGTCATTTTCACCATACCGGAAGACAGCCTGGGCCCGGTTGAAGCCCGCCTCAATGCTCGGGCGAAGCTCCCCGTCGATGCCTTTGATCGCACCGCGCTGACCAAGATCGCCAGCGGGACGCTGTTGACGATCGACAACCAGATTGACACGACGACGGGGACGGTAAAAGGGCGAGCTCTTTTTGCCAACACCCATGATGCGCTCTTTCCCAACCAGTTTGTAAACACGCGTCTGCTGGTGAATACGCTGGAGGGAGTGACGCTGATTCCGTCATCCGCCATTCAGCAGAATGGGCAGGCATCGTTTGTCTATTTAATCCAAAACAATTTCGCTCACATGGTCAGCATCAAGCCCGGGGTTACCAACGGCGGTGTAACCCAGGTTGATGGCATCAACCCTGGGGACGTTGTGGCCAACAGCAGCTTCGACAAGTTGCAGGACAAGATTAAGGTCGCCATTTCGAACAAGCCGGCAACGGCCAGCACGAGCGGGAGCGGCGCGCCTTGAGTCCATCACGTCCATTCATTTTGCGACCGGTGGCCACGGCTTTGCTGATGGCGGCAATCCTGTTGGTCGGTCTGGTCGGCTACACCCAATTGCCGGTTTCCGCCTTGCCGGAAGTCGATTATCCCACCATCCAGGTGCTCACATTTTATCCCGGGGCCAGCCCGACGGTAATGGCGACAACGGTGACCGCGCCCCTGGAACGTCAATTCGGCGAGCTTCAGGGCTTGAGCCAGATGACCTCCACCAGCTCCGGAGGCACATCCGTCATCGTGCTCCAATTTAATCTCTCGCTCGCGATTGATGTGGCCGAGGAGGAAGTGCAGGCGGCCATCAATGCGTCGCAGAGTTTTTTGCCCTCCATCCTGCCCGCGCCCCCGACCTACAGTAAGACCAATCCCGCCGATGCCCCGGTGCTTACCCTGGCCATCACCTCAAATTCCATGCCGCTTTCCCAGGTCGAAGACCTTGTGGACACACGCCTTGCTCCCAAAATTTCACAGCTCAACGGGGTCGGCCTGGTCAGCATCAGTGGCGGACAAAAGCCGGCCGTGCGCATTCAAGCCAACCCCACGGCGATGTCATCCTACGGCATTAACATGGAGGACCTGCGCACGGCGCTGACATCGGCCAGCGTGAACGCCGCCAAGGGGAACTTCGATGGCCCCCGGCAGGATTACCAGATCGACGCCAACGATCAGTTAGTCACCAGCGGCGACTATGGGAAGGTTGTCGTTGCTTACCGCAACGGCGCGCCGGTGATGCTGACCGACGTGGCGCGCATCGTGAATGGCGTCGAGAACAATAATCAGGCCGCATGGATGAACCTGACCCCGGCGGTCATCCTGAACGTGCAACGCCAGCCGGGGGCCAACAC
>JBKQVI010000118.1:0-9356 GCA_052139985.1 Terriglobia bacterium | reverse complement strand
CAAAGAAGTGTGGTAACACTTCACTGATTGCGTGTCAAGCCTTTTGTAGAAAATGTTTCTATAATATGGAAAGCGCTGCAAGCCCGGTATATTCAGCCCCTAGCGAAGTCGCCTAGAACGGATTTCTCACCACAGGTTCGGAAGGGCGGGGCTTTATCCCCGCCCCTCCGATAGCTCCCCAAGAATGTCCCGCCGTGGTGAGAGACTCGGCCTTTACCGTACGATTTCCCCCTGTCCTTTTGATCGAAAGATTAGGCAAGACAGCAGCAGAGACGCGGGCGGGCCCACCGTTTGAAAGAACGTGCGCCCGGCACCTGGACAAGGTTATTCCCTTTTGCATGCGCGCCGATATATCTCGGAAATGTATTCCAAGAATGGCATTGACGAACACAAGAACCTGATATAAACAGATGTCTCACTTTGGAGGATCCGGCATGGCAGCCCCGATCTGAGGGCGGCATGCACGGCGGAAGAAGCCGGGGGCCGTGGAGTCGCTGTTGATAGGGGTAGGGAGAACCGATTGAATTCGGTCCCCCCTCCCTCCGAACCGGACAGGCGGATCTCCCGCATCCGGCTCTCCAGTCGGTGGTTTTACCTCGAAGAGGAATGATGAACGATCGGCCCGTCGCAGCAGAGAGTACGGCAGGAGACCGGCGGGAGCACCGCCTCGGCATCCGAGTCATCACCATGAGTACGCGTCCAGATCAGCGCTCTCGGTTCCATCGATGTCGAACCGAGTCCCCCACCGGAACAGCCCGAGGGCACTGGGCGGAAGGATTGTACGCTGCTGTCCATCCTTGCTCATCCACCTTCCTGCGTCCCTTTGCTCCAGGCCCATTACAGACCCTTCGTCGCTCTTACGGACGCTCTGACTCCTGTTCGCCCGGCTCTTCGGCCCTCCGCAGGCATGAACTCCGTCTCAGCGACGAACAGGTCTCCCTGATTCACTCACTCGACCTTCCGACCATTCCGTCTCCAACCACCTGCGGGCGCTCCGTCTCGCCAAGGCACGTTACCTGTCGGCGGATCGGACCGAGATCGCTTCCCCACGGGTCTTCTCCCAACGGGAACTCGGGGCTTCATCTTTCGCTAGCAGACTCGCCTCACCACGCCGGCCGAATCGAGTTTCTTATCGTACGGACTGGCCGTTCACCTCCTGCTGCTCCCCACCCCGTGTCGCCACGACGCAGTTGCAGTCGGTTACAAGTTACGTTGACTTGGAGCGGACTTTCACCCCTCCAACCAGGTGCGCTCTCAGGCGCACGAGTGCGGCGACTCGCTGCCGCTTTTGCTCGCCGCCACTCGTCGCGGCGTGTAACCCACCGCTGACAAGTCAGCGGCAGAAAGAGCGGGAGCAAGCTCCCGCACTCCGAAAGCGCGCACTCCGATTTGGAATCTTGCTTTCCAACTGTTCCGAAGTATTCAGCAAAGGTTCGCAAAGGGTCGCGTAGGGGGGGGCTTGCAACCGGCGTTGGCCTATGGCATTGAACATATATCGCTTCACAATGTGAAATTAGTGAAAAATTCCTTCGATAAGACTGTAAATCCAGCAGGTGCCGTAAATTTCACGGTATGAAACGGCATGAAGATTTCGCTTGACAAAACGCTTCGTGAAACGTACAAATGCCCTATCCTGGACGTGGAGTTCGTTTCCCTTAAAAACGAACAAAATTCGGACAAATTGGCCATTAGTTCACGACTGGGAATGAAGAATCGTAAGAAATACGAGACTTCTTGTATCACTTAACGGCCCTTTGTGGTCGTCTTCGAATCAAGCGTCGGTTCTAATAATTTAAGGAGAATGATTCATGGAACATGTATTTCGGCGAAGTGACTGTACTCGCCGGGTTTTCTCTCTGGCAGACGGCGCTCGAAAGGCCGCCCTGCTTTTTTCAGTCTTCCTATTGTTGTTGCCGGTCGCGATGTGGGCTCAGGACACAGCCACCATCGTGGGCACGGTAACGGACTCGACCGGCGCCGTTGTGCCGGGAGCCAAAGTAACGGTAGCAAACCCGGACCGGGGATTCACACGCGACGTGGCCTCCGATTCGGCAGGAGAGTACACCGCGGTGAGAATTCCTATCGGCAATTATGTCGTCAGCACTGAGGTCGCGGGCTTTCAGAAACTGGTGCGCTCGGGAATCGCCCTAAGCGCCGGCCAGACGCAAAAGGTCGACCTGGTTCTGACGGTCGGACAAGTTACCCAGGAGATCAAAGTCTCGGGGAACGTCGCCAAAGTGGAGACGGAGGGCGCCACCCTCTCAGGTGTCGTGACCTCGAAGCAGATCAGCAACCTGGCCCTTAACGGAATGAATTTTCTCGGCCTGACCTTTCTGGTACCCGGCGCCACCATCAGTAACAGCCAGGAAGATGCGATGACGCTGGGCCATAGCGGCGCCGAGATCAGCGCTACGTTCAACGGGGCTCGCACAAATTACAGCCAATTGGAGTATGACGGCGGGAACAACGCGCAGGAGAGTTCGACCTCGATGGGCGGCGCCGTTACCCCGGCGCTCGATTCCATTGCGGAGCTCAAAATCTCGACTTCCAACTATGGCGCGGACGTGGGCCAGCACGCCGGAGCGCTGGTTGAAGTCGTGACCAAAGGCGGCACCAAGGATTTTCACGGTACCGCCTATGAAAACGTCCGCAACGACGCGATGGACGCCAACGACTTCTTTGCCAACCGGCAGATCGATCCTGCGGGCGGCAATGCTCCGAAGACCCCTCTGAACTGGAACATCTTCGGTTACAGCTTGGGTGGTCCCTTCTACATCCCCGGTCACTACAACACCGCCAAGAACAAGACATTTTTCTTCTGGTCGCAGGAATGGGCGCGCTATCGTGGCGGCTCCACCCTGACCAACGCGGCGGTTCCCACGCAGCGCATGCGGCAAGGGGACTTTAGTGAATGCGATCCGTCCTCGGCGAGCTATTTGGGAGCCGTGGATCCCTCATTTACCTACGCGGGAGGTTGCTACCTGCCCAGCCTTAATGGTGGCTTGAGCACAGTAGACACCGTTACCCCCGTGAACAACAACACCAACGATTGGCTGAACGCCTTTGTGCCGCTGCCCAACAGCGGTTACAACGGGTACGTCCACGCGGCGGACACACCCACCAATTTCAGCGACACGGTCATTCGCGTGGATCAAAACTTCAACGATAAAGCTTCCATGTTCGTGCGTTTCTCCGGCGATACTTGGAACAACACCACGGTGCCGGCGCTCTGGTTTGGCGGCACCTACGACTCCACCCAGAGCAATTACATCGTTCCCGCGCGGCAGAGTGTGGCGCACCTGAACCTCAACCTCAGCCCCACCCTCATGAACGAGTTCATCATCAGCTACACGGACACACCTCACTGGGTTTACCCGCAAGCAGGCCCGGGCAGTCCGGACCATTCCGTGACCCGGCCGAGCGATTTCGACGCCAGCCATTTTTTCCAGGCCAACGCCTCGAACCCCTCGATCCCGTCAGTGAGCATCGGTGGGGGAACTCCGTTTAGCTTCGGTGAAGACAACGGTCCCTTCCTCGGGAAGTACGATGCCGAGCCTATCTTCAGCTATCGAGACAACCTGGCTTGGATTCGCGGCAAACACACCCTTAAGGTTGGATTCAACCTGGAAAAGTTTCAATTGAACGAACAGGTGGTGGTGTGGGGCGACTGGGCGCAAGGCTACTTCAATTTTTACAACGGCCACCCGGGTTCCACGAACAATGCTCTTGCCGATGCCTTCCTGGGAGAGATCGGCAACTACACGGAATCCACCTTCAACAACCATGGGGTGTATACGGGCGGCTACGCCTGGGAACACAACCGGCGGACCGATTTTGACCCTTATGTCCAGGACGACTGGAAGGTCAACCGCAGACTGACGCTTAACTTTGGCGTCCGCTACTACGTATTGATACCGGGACACGATGTGAGCAACCCAACGGTTGACTCCAGCTTCTTACCCAATCTGTACAACCCTGCCGCGGCCGCCATCCTGGAGCCCAACGGTCTTCTGCAACAGAACCCGGCGACCGGCCAAGTCAACTCCTTCCTGAGCTATGGAAATGGCCTCATGGAGTGCGGTGTAGCCCCGATGCCGAAAGGCTGCCAGCAAACCCCCTTTGGGAACTTCGGCCCGCGCTTCGGATTCGCTTGGGATCCCACGGGTTCCGGTAAGACCTCCATCCGGGGCGGATACGGCATCTATTACGAGCCCGGCGCGGGCATTGGCGCCTTGTCGCTCGAAGGGAATCCCCCAACGCAGCTTGGCCCCGTGGTCTACAACCTCACAACGTACGACTTCAATACCTCGGGCGGCTTCGCAGGCGTGGGTCCGGGCGGTGCGGGGACTATTCCCTTCCACGTCAAGGATCCCTCGATTGCCCAGTACAACCTCGATGTCCAGCATGAGTTCAAGGGGAACAATCTGGTCACTTTGGCTTACGTCGGCAACGTGGGACGCCATATCGATATGCCGCAGAACCTCAACCAGGTCCCTGTTGGCGTCGGCATGCAAACGGTTCCCGCGCTCGCGGGCAACAACCAGTATTGTAATGCGTCCGGAGTCTGCGATGTGCAGAACGTCCTGATGCATAACATCTTGCCGAACACTTACTTTGTTCCCTACCAGGGGTACAGTGGTATTCAAGGGAACGAGCCGGAGGCCAATTCCAGCTACAACGCCCTCCAGGCGAACTGGCGGCACACCGCAGGCCACGGCCTGACCGTCGATGTCTCCTACACCTACTCGCATGCCCTCGACGACAATTCCGGCGGCGGCACTACGGGCGTAGACGACAATTACGACCTGGAACGCTGGTACTCCACTTCCAGCCTCAATCGTACCCAGGTGCTCGAGGCAAACTACGTCTACGATCTGCCGTTCTTCAAGAACTCTCGCAACGCCTTTGCTCATCAGGGCCTGGGAGGGTGGAGGGTCAGTGGCATCACGAGCTTCTTCTCGGGGATGCCCCAGGACTTCAATTGCGGGATAATTGGTTTCAACACGGGTATCGGCACAAGCGCCCGTTGCAATACCACGGGCCCCGTCAAAGTCAGCAAAACGACCTACGACGATCCTGTGTATGGGCCTATCGAACGGTGGTTTGACCTGTCGAATGTTGCACTGCCCACGCAGTCCCAGCTTTATGCCAACGGCCAATCGGGCATGTTCGGCTACATGGGACGCAATATGCTGACTGGACCCGGGCGCAATAACTGGGATCTCGCCCTCTTCAAGGAGGTCGCGTTACCCTGGTTTAGAGATGAGCACTCCACGCTGCAGTTCCGGCTGGAGACGTTCAACACCTTCAACCATGTGCAGTGGAAAACCGCCAATGCCGGATGCAACGGCGGCTACAACAACGACGGCTCCCTGCCGTGGGGACGCGGCTGTGGGGACGATACTTACAACCCTGGCAATGGAACGGTCAACGCCGCCTGGGCGCCTCGCCAAATCCAACTAGGAATGAAGTTCCTGTTCTAGTTTGGTTTTATGTTTGTTTGATTGTATTGTGGCCCTGGCTGCTCTCCCAAGAGCAGCCAGGGCGCTGGAGTTTCTACATTTCCGGTGGTGCAAACCACGCCCGGCAACGTGCCCCGGCCGGCAGTCCCCCGCGCTTCGGAATCCCTCACACCCCAAAGTCGATTTCTTAGCAATTGCGCCCCGGCCCGAAACAATTCGGTGGCAAGGGCGTTATACGTCCTGGTGGATTTCTGGGGAACGGCGAGGCGCCGGGTCGAGCCTCCTGCAACTCGCCGAGTTGAAGAAACTCGGGCGATCCCTGTTTTATCCCGCAGCCGCTTTTCGCCATTGACAGGCGCCTTTCAACCGTCTTAAGTAGTTGTAGTCCCGGCGAAGGCCTGCCCGCTTGGCAGAGATTGGTCTCCCGGCCAGGGAGAATAGTCGAGACGAGAAAACCCCGGTCACGGGGTTTTTCTTTCTTGGGGAAGCCCTACCAAGCTCCAGACGCAGCCCAAGTTCCGAGCGGCGTCGAGTATTTCCGCCTCTTCTTTCGATCCTTTGCCAGCCGCGCGAATGCACCCGGCCCACATATCCGCCAACCGAATTAGCGGCTCGCTTTCATCACGGCGGCTTCGCACTTTTTCAAGCGGTACGCCCGGATCCGCAATGCATACGTAAGTTCACTGGCCTTTTGGCGATCAATGCCATCCACGAACACACGCGCCGTCGTATTCAACTTGGCGTTGCTCTTGATTGCCCCTTCGAGCACTTCCAGCATGGGAAAGAAGTCTGCTGGACACACCTTCCGGTTGACATTGGTTGTCAAATATGACAACATGAGGGGCGATGATACCGAGAACCCGGCCCGTTTAATGGATCAGAGGAGCGCTAAAGGACTTCGAGGGATTCCCGGAGGGCGCTCGGTCGATCTGCCTCGCAGCATTGACCATCGTGGCGGAAGGCGGGAAGCCGGACATCGCGAAGCCCCTGCACGGCATGGGCTCTGGGGTGTTCGAGATCGCGCTGCCGTTTCGCGGAGATGCGTTCCGCGTGGTCTACGCAGTGCAACTCGGCCAGGATATTTGGGTGGTCCACGCATTTCAGAAGAAATCCAAGCAGGGGATCCACACGCCCAAGCCTGAGATGGACCTGATCAGAGACCGTCTGAAGAGGCTGAAGGAGATGTTGTGATGAAGAGCCAAAAGCTGGAAGTGGTGCGCGGGAGTGGAAATGTTTTCCGCGACCTGGGGCGCAAAAGTGCGGATGCCGAGCAATTCAAGGCGGTTCTCGCCGCCGAAATCATCAAGGCGCTCGATCGGGAGAGCCTGAGCGTGCGCGCCGCGCACGCACAAACCGGGATCGCGGCGGCTGACTTCTCTCGCATCCGCAACGCCAACCTCGGGCGGTTTACCGTCGATCGCCTCATTTCAATCATCAACCGCCTCGGGGCGCGGGTGGAGGTAAAAGTCCGTCTGCGGCCTGCGGCAACCGTCGGTCGCGAGGCGACGGCGTAAGGGCACGGGAGCCGGTGGCCGCGGTCAGCGCTCTCCTGACCGCGGGTTCTTCTTGGCACATACGCTAATCTGTGACCAGGGTCGGCCGCCTCGATGATTTGGGATGTGCGGATCGGAAAAGCCCACAGTCAGGAATGCGCTGACTGTGGCCACCTGCTAGGATTTGGGATTTAGGATTTAGCCCCCGGCAACTAACGAGGAGCTAGCTGCTCGCAACTTCTATTTTTATCCGGTGCTGGACCTTTAACGGAATGGCTTTGATTTCCCCATCAAGTGTTGGCAGCACTAGTCGTTCTCTCACGGCTTCAAAGTACATTCCTCGTAGCCCATTCTTGCATGCCAAGAAGTCTTCCAGAAAAGAGGCCAGCGATTGCATCTTATTTACCACTGGTCCCACAACCCCCTCGTCAGAGTGCAAATACTCCGTTCCCTTGATCCCGAGATAGCCGGTCGGACGAAACAGAACGACTCCCGAGCCGCCTGGAGCGATCTGTTCGATTTTCACTACTTGTTCCCTCAACTCCGAACCACGAGGCGTCTGTCCCTTTTTGGCCTGGAACAGAAGGCCCTTGAAGAAGGTTTGGCCTCGCAGGGTAACCTCAATTTGAATAATCCCATCTGCGCCGTATTTGCTTTCGAACGCCCCGTCCCCTCGACCTCGAAACTTCTTGTAGCTAACACGCCATTCCCAGGTTTGGCCGTTCACGCTGACAAGTACCCGTGAGCCTGTACAGAGAAGGCGGCCGAGATCTCCCGTAAGGGAATCTTCCTCCTCACTATTTCGCTCCCAGCCTGACACAGCACTTTCGCCGGCACTTCTAAGGTGCTGCTGAATGGAGTCAAATACCTGAAGTGGAATTAGCTCGCGCATGACCTGTTCCTTTCGAACGAGAAACTGATGATGGTACGCCCGATGGTTATAGCGCCCACGGTAAGTGCGTTTCTAACTGTGGGATTGCCTCAGCCCGATATCGGTACGGCAACCGAACGCCATCAAGCGGAACGGGGAATACCTAGCGCTCTGCCGTCGATTGCGTGTTCATGCTCGAGACCCAGCCCGCGAACGTGGTAACGCAAGCAGGTTGGACGTCAATATTTCCTTGATGGCATAGCTTCTTAAGCGATTCGACCACACCGGATGTCCCATTGCGACAGCAGACTTTTATCCTGGCACCCGTGCCAACTTTTGTTTCAAGCAGATTCCTGGCACGAGCGTCATAGTCTGGAACACTGTATCCAATCAGATAAACCTCATTTGAGCGGTTAAGCGCTTCCCCAGCTTGGCGCCAAAGAGAATCCCAAAAACTCTCCCACTCCCGGCCAAAAGTGGTCTCCTTGTAAAACCTTTTCTTGGCTGAGGGCATGATTATGCTTTCAATCCTTACTCGACCTCTATGGCACTGCGGGTCCGCTGCATTGCTGCACTCCAGGAATTCAAATTCCCCTGGGTCGATAATCGGGCGTTTTCCCAGAGACAAATCCTCCCAGCTCGTCTGACCAAAGCCCTCCGAGCCTTGAAATACTTCGCCACGCCAGTTCGTGCTGCCGTGCAGCTTGAAAAGCGTGCAGGGAGAGTCCATAAGAGAAGCAATGTCGATATTAAATCCTTACCCGTTCCCAATGTTCCACTTACCGGCTCGCTTCATCTCCCGATCAAGGGCCAAGTCATAGTTGAACGTGATTACCGTGTCCCGCGGTGCCAACACATTTTCAGCGAATACCCTGTAAAGCTCTGCGGGTTGCGAGCGCAATGAATTGAAGTATCGGGGGATCATGGTCTCCAAAGCAACTCGCAGGTAAACAAGCTTCACCTTTTCCTCAATGCCTTCTGGGGTCGTGGGTCTTTGCTTCAAGAATGGCTCTATTCGGTCATCCAAGTCCGTGAGCACGAGCTCAAAAGACTTGCTTAGATCAAATTCCGCATTCATCGTATCGACCGCATTCCGAAAATCGTGGCCTTCCACAAAAGTTGCGCGTGTCCAAGCCACCATGCCCCGCCACAGTTCAACCGCAAGGGGGTATCCTGCATGGACAGAGGCACCGGCACCGAAAATAAAGGTTCTCATAGGCTTAACTGGCGCATCAGAGCGCAGATCTGCGCTTCAGCGTGCTATCTTAGCGCTGGTCTTGCCCACCCACAAACGCCATTTAGCGCTCGGACTTCTCCAACTCGTGGCCAGCATCGGGTAGCGCACACGTACGCGTAGTTTGCGTTCCTGTGCGGCTTCTCATCTCGCGTTCGCGTCAGTAAACATCTGACCCATCTTCCTTTTTGTTATAAGTGGGTTTTTCTGTCGAACTGCTTGGGATGGTGGCAGTTAGGCGTTCGGTGGCGTTTAAGGCTCCTGACTACAGGGCGGGCAGGGTGACGCCGAGGGCC
>JBKQVI010000117.1:0-8671 GCA_052139985.1 Terriglobia bacterium | reverse complement strand
CCGACGCGAAATCGACGTCGTACTGGTGTGGCGATTGGATCGTTGGGGGCGGTCGGTGGCGGATCTGCTCGCGACACTCCAGGAACTAGACCATCTCGGCGTCGGTTTCGTATCGCTGACCGAGGCGCTCGATCTGACGACGCCCTCCGGACGGGCGCTGGCCGCACTACTGGCTGTGTTCGCGGAGTTCGAAAGGGAGATTCTGCGGGAACGAGTTCGGGCCGGCTTGGCCCACGCCCGCCAGAACGGTCAACGTCTGGGGCGACCCGCTACGGCAGGTCTCCGCGCTGACAAGATCCGGAAGCTCTACCGCGGTTGAGAATAGAGAATTATTCGTAATGCTGCCGCCGAGATGCCGCCTAAGACCGACCACCGGGCAAAAGTAGGATTGGACATGCATGTATATTACTTCGGTTTCATTCCACACCAACTGGCCGAGTTGTCATTTACGCAGAATCGCCGAAAGCACACGAAGCTCCGCGGAGGTCAGTTAGCCTTCTCACTTAGTTCAATGTGAATCCTCTCGCCTGAGCTGGAGGCGGCAATTCCCGCAGCGCCACCCTCCGCCAGACAGCAAGGACGAGGCCTGAAGACCCGCAGAAGCGTCAGCTTTTGGTACTATCCTAATTTCGTGTTTTTCTAACCTTTTCGCGAGAGACGAGGAATTCGGCAGCCATCCATTCGGTTTCTGGAGCTATGGACATAGGCTCCCTAGCATTTTACGATCACCGGCGTCGGTTGCGCGGTAGAAGACAACCGTTGTAAGGTTCCCATCCGGAGTCGAAGTGCCCCCTCCGTGCTATTCAGATAATCTCCCTTTACTGCTTCCTTCTTCCCATCCGCGTTGGTCACCTCTACTATAACCGTCCCTGAGGAAAGCCACCGGTTCGACCAGTGAGACTCGAGGAGGTATGACCGTTAAGCGGAGTAACGTCCTCCTCCAAGGTGACTTGATGAGAACCCGTCGCAAATGAGGGTGTCACCTAAAACCTTTGTTAGAGCCTATTCCGTTCAAGATGGGACTGCAAATGCCATATCGCGTTCGTCTCCAACGACCTTGTGACATTATGCTCCACCTCGCTACCCCTGTGAAAATATTGGGAGGTTGAAAATCAAATTCCCAGTTTGTGGGCGCTGCGTCCGCAAGGGACTCTCACAGTTTCTTCTACGTTGTTAATCTTTCTCGGCTCTCGCCTTCCTCTTCGATCAGCCCGAATCCGGTCAACTCAAGCGTGCACTCATCGCGGGACTGAGGCGCACTTGGACAATGGCGATTCTTGATATCCCTTGCGGCTTGCAGGGCCTCTGGGGATTCCACGGGCGCGACCGGAATCTGCCACGGCGCCCCACGCACCACTTGTGTGGCCGGAATCGTTTTACTGTGAATCAAGCGGCGGTGGCGAGCCCCCACGCCGGGGGGAATCCTCTGATGAGCGGACGCGATCTCGTCAATCGACATCTGCTGAAGCCGGGACTGTGGGTCAGGCTTCAGCCAGGCCGAGTCGATTGCCCAACCTTGATCCGATTTGGACAGAGGAGAAGTAACCTTCGAAAACCACTCGCATTGGGATCCGCTCGTGTCGCTGCAATATTTCGGCCCAGACACCGATCCCGATGCCTCGCAAGTGGAAGACTACAAAGCGCCTCAATAGCGAAGGCCGAGCCAGATGGCCGCAAGAGGCCCTCTATTTTGATGCTACCGCATCGGGCATCTGGCTGCCCCGAATCCATTGCAGAATCGTCCGGTACTGCCAGCTCGATTCGTTCCCAGGCCAGCGCTGACCACCGTTGTGCGTGGCGAGGTAATCCCCCACATTGCCCGCGCTGTCAGTAGGGCGTGTGGGCTTGACCAGAATCAGGCTGTGACCTGGGTCGTTGATGTCCACAACGCGCATGGCGTATTTATAATTGTCCTCGCTGTCCTGGGGCGAGAATACACCTTCGGAGTTGGGCGGCAGGAGTTTGAAGATCACGTGGCTGGCATGGCAAAACACGCAGGCCTTGCCGTCTGGGCCGGGGGTGGCCAGAATAGGCTCGATCTTGGAAACGAAGTAGTTGAAGTCCAGCACCGACCCGGGTTGCACGTCCTTCAGTGCGTCACTGAGCTTCTTTCCTCCCAGCACACTTGTAGCAATCAGCTTCAGGCGCGGATTGTTGTCCTTCTGCAACTGATCCAGCGCAGCGCGGAAGTTGGGCCGCTGCTCGATGTCTTTCACCTTACGCAGAAGGTCGAGTGCGGCCGCGCGAGCGTTGGCGTCGGGATCACGCAAAGTGGCTAGTATCGTGTCGAGCACGATAGGGTTTTCCAGGAAGTCCGGCGCCTTTTGATAGGCCACATCTTTCCCCAGGAAATAATTCTTGTCCTGCGATAGGGCGCCGCCCGCAACCCCCAGATGCCTGAGCATAAACGTGGGGTTTTCCACTTCTTCGATAAGGATTGTGCGCGCGGAGCTGTGCAAGCTGGCGAAAGCGGTCTTGACCAGCGGTGCGGTTTCCAGATGAGTGAGAAAATGCTCTAAGGAAACCCGCAAGGCGGCGCGTTCGACATCGGGACTTGTGTCGTCTAACCCCGCCAGAACCTGGCTGCGTAAAGCCGAATCCTGCATTAGAGCCTTGAACGATGACACGGCATTGAGGACTTGCGCGTAATTGGTCGGCCGGGGTTGCCGTTGGAGCAAGGAATGCAAAGCCTCCAGAACTTCCGGTTCTCGTTCCCAGGCAGAGCTGTCGGGGAGCCCAGCGAGAAGCGGGAGCACCACCGCCTGGCTGTCAGGGTTACCATGATTGAGGATCTCCACGACCTTCTTCACGAGGTTAGGATCAGGTGCGGCGGGAGCATCAAGGTTCAGGATTCCCCGCTGCCCATCCTCGTAAACGTATCGAACCGTCTGGCGTACCTCAGCGCTCGGATCCTCGGAGAGTTGGAGCGCGGCGAGAGTGAAGCGCTCGTCGCCGGCGCTGCTGAGAGTGCTTCCCGCCTTCAACACTTCGATCTTCGTTGAGTCGTCGGCGCCTTGGAGGGAGGCCAAGAGGGCGTTCTCCAACTCGGGCCCCGAGCTCTTGAAAAAGTGGATGAGATCGCTGTCGTTGCCGATGCGTGTTTGGAAGAAGCCGTTGTGAACGTCGTACTTGAAGTTCACGGCCTCGCGGTAGGGCGGGTACTCATAACCCGGGATGTGCAGGTCAGGCACCCCACTTACGTACTTGGTGAGGACGGCAGGCAAACCAATCGAGACGGTGTCTGCCTTGAGCGGCGGCAATGCGTAGTGGCGGATGTGAAAGTCCCATAGAGCATTCAAGATGCCCTCACGACCCAGGGGAGTAGCTTCGCGCAGCACTTTGGCAAGCACCTGGGCTTGGTCCCGCACGACCGCTTCGTACCCGTCGCTAATGCGATTCTTGTCCTCATCCTTGGAGCTAGCCCGCACCCAGGCTTCCAGGTAGCCGGTATTCTCGTCGAGCAAATCGTAGATACTCTCCTGCAGGCCGCGACGCACCATTGGATTCGTTTCGGTGTTCAGGCGGGTAGCCAACGCTTCGAGAGTGCTCCGGCGCACCGGTTGTTGGTCGACTTGCCAGTAGTACCAACGCCACAAGCCGGACGCTGCTTGAAAACGAACGAACGGGACGGAGTCGTCCAAATCATTTTCCAGGGCCGCCAGCAAATCCGGATCGCCGGTGAGTTGCCTGAAATGTTGGTTGAAAAGGCGAGTTGCGCCCCAGCGTCTCCGCGCGTCGGGCGACTTCAGCGCGGCGATCAAGAGTTTGTGTCCTTCCGGCGCGGCGTCTTGCCGCCGTGACAATATCATGCGGAGCGCAAAAGCTGCGCCGGTCTGCACCATTTTGCTGGTGTCGCCAAGAGCCTGAATCAACACCGGCACCGAGCCGGGGTCAGCCATGTGCCCCAGCGCGCGGGCCGCGGCTTCCCGTGCCAGCGGTTGATCGCTCTTCACCAGCACATGACGGATCTGGCGGAGCGTGGGCTCCGGCGCGAGGTCCCAGAATTGGTCAAGTTGGGCGAGGAGCAACGGCAAATTGTGGGTGGCAAGTTTCGCCGGCGGCGGAGGATAGCCGGCGTCCCAGTTCTTGGCCCGGGCGGTTCCCGGGTAAAGCGTTGACAGGGACATCACGGCAAACTGCGTCGCGCGGAAGGGTGTGTTAAAGCCCTGATATACGGGGTCGCCTTCCCAACTGCCTTCGGGCCGCTGCGCCGCCAGCATGGCGCGCACCGCGCGTGCCATGCGCTCGTCGGTCTCGGGGCGGCGACCGGCCAGCGCCAGGGCATATACAGCATTATAGGAAATGAAATCTGCGGGCTTGGCTTGCTTGTCAAACGGATATGGCCACGCGCCCTGGGGAGTTTCGTAGCTATAGAGCTGCTCGATCAGCTTGTCGATTTGCGGCGCGTACTTGCTGCGGTCAACCGTCGCCAGGAACTGGAGCTTCCAGTTCAGGTCGATCATGTTCTTGGGCTCGCGGGCGAGGGCGAGGCGCTCTACGTTGTCGCGTTCCCCGAGCCATTGCGGATCGTGTGTCTGGCGGTAGACCAGGTCAAAAGTCTCCCAGCTCTGGGTGGCTATCTCGAACGGGCTCACGTCGGGTTCACAACCGTCGGTCTCGTCGCCCGGCATGGTGGTCAAACCTTTGTAGTGAATCTTCAGGAATTCGGCATAGGGTGTGTCGAAGTGCGGCCGCGGCGGGTCGTGCGTCACATTCTGTTCGAGCGAATGCATGATCACGGGCAGGCGACTCGCCACCGTGCGGGCCGAATAAATGACGCGCACCCAGTTGGTATTGGGCTCGCCGTACAGGGGCCGGGCGTTGTTGTAAAGGCGATCGGCGATGAACTCGAGTGAAGGGCGTTGCGTGGGTGCGTAACCGTTGTGAATAGCCGTCAGGTATCCCCGCATGGTGAATTGTGAAGGGTGGCAGGCGATGCACAGTTGCGTTTCCGAATGCTGCATGACGGTCCGTAAAGCGACAGCACCTCGGCGCGGGGTGTTGGAAAGCCACGTATCACCCATATTGATGAGGAAATCCATGCCTGTGCGCACGGCTTGGCGGGGGTCGGTGTAAGGGGGCACAGCGTACTCATACGTGCGGAGTTGATACGCCGGGTGATTGGCAGCCACACGCACGTAATACTCCTGGCCGGGTTGCAGCGTGCGCGTGCGGAATTTATAGAGACCGGGGTAATTCTGGGTGGCTTCAATCTGATATACAAACTGGCCATCGTTATAGGGGACAGCATCCTGCTGCCCGCCGGCGTCCTTGCCAAGACGGAAGATGTCCACGTCAAGCGGCACGTCGCGGTCGGTAACGGTCAGCACAAAATAGGCGAGTCGCGGTTGCGTCCCGCGATAGGTGAATTTGAACCACTGAAAGCCCTTGAGCATTGCCTGGTAGGCATCTTCGCTGGGTGAGGGCGTGTAGGGCCTTTCGTCGTCACCGCCATAAATGGTTTGGCCGAACTCGAAAGGCTGAGCGGTTTGCCAGGTATTGTTGAGTGCAGCGGAAATGATGCCGAGGCCCGCCGGCGCGGCGTGGGCCGCCTCGGGAGACGCCGATTGGGGAACTGGGCGCAACGTTGCGCCGAAATCCGCGATCCACACTTTAGCAGGAGCTGACAGGGTGACGTTGACTTGGCCCGCGGCTCTTGGGCGGAGGGTGATGTAGAAATCGAGGTCGCCTGCGTGCAGCCATTTGGATTCAATTTCCCCGCCAGCGTCATCGACGGTTACCAGCGCGGCGTCATTGGCCTGAAGCTGGGAGGGGTCTTTGACCCAAACGGTCAAGGCATAGAGGGTGTCAGAGCGAACTCGACCCAAGTGGATCTCACGAACATTCTGCGAATTGGATTGGCCGGCCCGCGCGGATCGGCCGGCGTTGAGCAGCAAGGCAACGATCACTGCCCCGCCCGCCATCAGAAGAATTCCCCACCGCGCACTTGCCCATTTTTTCGGTGTCGCCATACCCCTGAACTCCTGGGGACATCCTCGCGTATTCGAAGTGAGACGGGATTCGCCCTGTTCACGCCGGAGGTTCCGGCATCCATTTCCCGCCAATCCAAAATATACTTCTGACTGCGACCGAACGCAATTGTCATTGGGTTTCATCCCCGAGTATCAGCAGATTATGAACAGCCGGAACATAACTGAAGCGAGCTGACAGATTAGGGTTTCGGGGCGATCGGTGAAGTGGTCCGTCTTTGGGCGCGCTGGTCCGCCATGTAAGAAAACCGTAACAGAAAGTCATCCTCGCAGCGATGTAACTGCAAGAAAATGGGTTCTGGCGTTTGAGCGAAAGCAGAGCCCAGAATGGGTGTAAGGGAATGGAAGGCAGGAGAAAGGTCGCAAAGGACGGAAGATTTGAACTCCTTTCGTGTTCATTAGCCTGACGGTCTAACCTGTCGAGGGCTTCTCGCATCATGTTGAATTTGGCTTGCGAGGAAGTTGTCACTTACGAGCAGAACGGCGGCGGATCGCTCCTTGACCTGTTCGCTGGACACGTCCCGATTAGACAGCCTTGCCGCTGGCGAGGAACTGCGGGGCGGGAGTGGAAGGCGTGAGTGTCAATGCTGGCGAGATGACATTGAAACGCACCCGATTCGGTTTCCAGTTCTCGTACCGGAACTACAGGACGAATGCGGCCGTATCTTTTAAATACAGGCAATCGCTCCCTGCCGATTTAACGGAGCCCATTCCGATTGCCGAATCTTCATATATCTTCATTCCGAAAATCCAATTATTCGTAGGACTCCTCCTCATCGACGTCATCGATTCTAGGGTTGCCACCGCAGTCTATCGCCAATTCCTGGAACCTTTTCGGGTTGCCCCAGCCAGCGGTGGGACAGCGCATTGGCCCCCCACATGCGGTAAATCCACATGTTGCGCTCTGCCAGGGCACCCATTTCTAGGTGAGGTGGGAAGCGGAGACATGAACAAATTGAAGAAATCCGTCGGTGCTATCGCCGCGTTGCTGTTGTGGCCTTACCCCGAGTTCGCTGGTCTTTTGGTTTTTCTGTGGGTGTTTTGGGAGAACCTGGGAGACTGCACTCTGAGGGCATACGAAGACTATCAACTCACCAAAACCGAGAAGGCTCTTAACAGGAGCCTGGATGCTGATGTAGATGGGTTTTATGTCCACATGCTCACGACGAGGTCCCTGGCTGAGCGGGAGCGCCGGAACCGGGAACAGATGGCTCGGAGGCGCAGGATTAAAGCGGTATCCAGAGCCATTGCCCCTGCCGCAAGTTGGCTCAGGCATCTGTTTGACAGAGGCGAACCGATCTCCATGCGCCCCGCCACCGGGGAGGAATAAATGTCCGACGGAAGGCGCACTGAACCTCACATCGTAGTCACCATTTAGTAACACCCGTGGTGCGGCCTCGCCTGCACAGGCGACACCCCTGGCAGCTTGGACGGGGGGCCGATTACCGTTTCCGTTCAGGTTCGCTCAGTCCACAGTTCCTCGCTCCCCCGATCTTGAATTTGCACACCTCGAAGCTTGCCATCAGCGCACGACAGAACCGTAAATGACAACGGCTGAAATGTTCGGCAACGTTTTGACAGAAAAGGACATTTTCCCGCCCTCGGTGCAGAACACTCAATGGGGCGTCCACGCCAGAATGATCCCATCCGCCCTGGGTGCTGGTCACTCGCCAAGTAGCTCGTCGGCAATGCGACCGCCCTCAGGGCTACCCGATAAGCCAATAACACAATGGCACCCAAGGTGCTGTTGTCTACGGTATGACCATAAAGCGCCAGATGGCCGGTCAAACCCAACGGTGTACCGTTGGACCGAATGTCCCTGGGCAGGGGCGGGGGCGAAAGAGGGGGGCTGGTGCAAGAAAGCAATCTGCCACATGCCAAGAGGTTGAAGTCGCTTATGCGGCGTTGACGAAAACAAAGGAGGGCACCTCGCAATACGACCGAGCTTTGGGGGATTTTATCTCCCTTTTGTTCCCCATGAATGGACCCGATTAAACATGATATCCAGTTCCGCTAGGCAGTGAGTCTGCAGCTTCATCGATTTAGAACTTCCGCAGATCGAGTCCTCCCGGTAATCCCCAGTTTTCGTCAGAAAGGAGAGGCAGAGGGTTGTACGGCGTTCCCTAAGCGGACAGCTTGTTTCCCGGTGGTGAAACTGCCCACGGAATTCTTTGGCGACAACGATGGCGGGCGGAAAGAGTGCCAAAGGGGGAAAGCCCGATGTCCAGGGAGCTTGAACCGAAGCTGGCGAAGCGCTTCCCGCGCCCTGTTGAACATCGCCCTCAATCCCTCAGCATCTCTCGATCCTACCCGCAACGCGGAGCCGTGACAACCGCCCAACCATTCACTTGCTTCCCGAAATGACGCGTGTACATCGTGACAAGAGAGGATCTCCTGCCCCCAACCGGGTTGGGAAGGGCTGCGATCCACCTATTGAATAAAGTAAGCAATAGAGCTTTGCGCAACTGTTTGGGCAAACTTCCGCATAGAGATCATTGTTAAACCCCTGGCGACTACCGAGGAGCGATTTTCCAGAAGCGCGCGGGCTCTGAGGTGATTCGCGCCATGAGGTTAAGGCAACGCCCACGGGTTGCCTTTTCGAGTCTCAGGGTAGTGCGGGAAAGGCCACGTCCGCGCCACCCACTTGTTGAATGAACCAAGCCATCAACCGGCAATCACCT
>JBKQVI010000116.1:0-26688 GCA_052139985.1 Terriglobia bacterium | reverse complement strand
ATTTTTCCCTCCCCGCGCCCCACTTCTCCCGCTCGCCCCCGCGGTTTCTAAAGAGACCGGCAGGGAGCCTCCCGAGCTCTGCGGGCTCCCCCGGCCGGGTTGCGGAAACCCACCCCGCCCCCACCTTACGCCCCCACATCGCCCCAACATCGCCGCTGCCTCCCTTACGTGCGGATTTGGGCTCATTCTGGCCCATTGACGACGCGCTAAAGTTCGTCCATAGCTAATACCTCCTTGGCAAAACGACCATCGCATACCGAGGATGTGCAAGCAAGAACTTCTCATTGCAGTTACGGTTAAGAGAAATTTACATGAAAATTCTGGACATCGGGGCACAACTCACAGTAACGTTTCGCCCAGAGCAACTGCGACCAGGGTGTTGCCGATTTCGAACCAATCGAGAGGTAGCGGAGGAGGAGGGGGATCGTTGAAACGACGCCTGGGTCAGTTAGTGTATGTACTGGGAATGAGTTTGGCTGGCTCGATGCTCATGGCGGGCTGCCGAGGAGGCGAATTGGTCCAGCCCGCCGACGCAGTGCCCGGGGTGCACCCAACCACTAACCCGTTGGTCGCGACCTATACAATTTCTCCTCCCCCGGGATCAGTATCGGTTTATGTGGAATTTGGCACGGACACCGAGTATGGGTTTGAGACCTCGAAAACGGCAACGCCCAGCGGTGGAGGGTACGTTTACATCCTCGTCGCGGGAATGAAGCCCGTCACAACTTATCACATGCGTGCCGTTGCGGTCCTTACCGATGGAACCCTCCAGTACGATTCTGACCACACGTTTACGACGGGGGTGGTTGATCCCGCACGAGTCCCGCAAGTCCAGGTCAATGTTACCCCCGGCTTGAGCCCGGCGCCCGGTACCGAATTGGCCTGCCTAACGCCCGGCAGCTCTAATCAGTTTACTGTTGCGGCCTTTGACCCGCAGGGGAACCTTGTGTGGTACTACGACTATAGCCCGGCCGTTCTGGGAGTTCCTCAGCCCGTTAAATTGCTGCCCAACGGACACCTCCTCCTGGTGCTGGGTGGCGATAGCGCGCCCTCGACGATTCTGGAGATAGATCTTACGGGGAAAGTGTATCGACAGGTTACCTTGGATGAGATAAACCAATCGCTTGCCAACCAAGGCTCCACGATATCGGTTACCAACTTCAATCACGACATCCTACAGCTCCCCAATGGCCACCTCATTATCCTGGCCAGTAACAATCAAAACTACGCTAATTTGCCGGGTTATCCCGGTCAAACGACAGTCACCGGCAACGCCCTCGTTGATCTCGACCCCGACAATAAGGTTGTGTGGGCGTGGTCCGCTTTTGATCATCTCGATGTGAACCGCCACCCCATGAGTTTCCCTGATTGGACCCACGCCAACGCCTTGGCCTATTCTCAGGATGACGGCAATCTGCTGCTGTCGCTGCGCCACCAGAATTGGGTCCTCAAGCTCGACTACGGGAATGGCTCGGGAACCGGGGATATCCTGTGGAAGCTGGGTTATCAGGGAGACTTCACTTTGAATTCGGATAACCCCGCTGACTGGTTTTACGCCCAGCACGACACCACTTTCTTCAGCCCGAACACTACCGGAGACTTTTTGCTGGGAGTGTACGACAACGGGGATGACCGCTTGCTGGTCACCTGCGGCACTCCAGGAGGGCAACCGTGCTATACCCGGGCCACTATTTTTGAGGTCAATGAGAGCAATATGACAGCATCGGTGAACTGGGCTGACTCCCCCTTGTCCTATTCTTCTTGGGGGGGCGTTGTACAACTGCTTCCCAGTGGAGATATCTATGTCGATCTCAATGCACCGGTCACCAACCCGAATGGCGCTCTGGTGTTCGAGGTCACTCAAAGCCAAACGCCACAGCTCGTGTGGCAGATGGGAATCAATGGACAGAATGCCTACCGCACCATCCATTTGCCAAGCCTCTACCCAGGCGTGCAGTGGTGACATGGGAGGCGTGGACCCACACATATCAGGTCCGCGTTACGTCATTGCGAAGCAGGATACGCTTTAAGCACGGCGGACTCCAGTTCGGCAGCCGTCGCGTCAGACGCAGGCCCCCGCGTCCTCCACAGAACATCCCCTTTTGCACTCGCCAGGACGACGTACACGATATTCGGATTGTCGAAGCCCACGAGCTTCTTCCAGTTGTCTTCATCTGCATAAAACGGAGCGAAGTGCGATTTCTGCGGCTCAGGCACGGAGCGCCGGATGCCGTGCAGGATCATCTTCATGATCAAGGATGGTACGCCCTGAAAGTCGGCAAGCTCATAGAACTCAACTCGCTGGTCAGTCGCATAGGCAACCTTGAAATGCTTGTTCCAACTTTCCATGTCGTCGCCGCCCTTATGCGAGAAGCTGAGTAACAGCAAGAGTGGCTTGTCACTTCCGATTCTCGGGAACGTCACGGACTGTCCGGTCAATGTCGTGACGTCGGTTTTCGGGACAGATTGCGCATAGGACAATGCAGCGGAAAGGAGCAGCGTTACACCAAAAAACGTGCGTTTCGCTGCGGCTCGCATGGGACCTCCATCAAAAGTTATGGCAATTGGAGTGCCAGCTTGATGCTCTGCTCGACGGAATGGAGGGTCGAGTCCGTCAGTCGGCCCAGCGGTGGGTAAACCAAAAGAGACTTTTCCAGCGTCGTCACCTGGTCGCACTTGGCCCAGGATGGACGGCGCAGGCCACCTTCTGGCGGGTTGACAGGAACTCGTAGCGAGAATTTGGGGCACTTCACGGAAGTGATCGGCACCAGGCAAACGTCCAGCGCGTAGCGGTTGATCGCGTCGGCGGAAATCACCAGCGCCGGCCGGTCCTTATCCAGGCGCACAAGGTACACTTCTCCGCGATGGGGAAGCCAGCCGAGAGGCGGCTTGCGTGCCATCACTCGCTCTCCCGCGCGAGAGTGCGTCGGCTGGCTCGGGCAAATGCCCTTGTTTCCGTACGCTCTTTCTTCCCGGCTCTGGCATAAAACTCCGCGGCTTCCTTCTCCAAGGTCTGATACTGTTCTTGCAGGATAGCGCGATGCAGCAATTCGTTGACCCGCTCGCTTCGCGATCCATGGGAACGAGTTCGCTGGAGGTACTCGAGAATCGATCGGTCAATAGTAAAGCTCCTAGAAGACCTCATAGATTTACTCGTAGTTATACCAGTAGATTTTGCAGTAGGACTTCTCATGTGATTGCTCATACATCGAATAATGTACCCATGGCCTTTCAAAAGTCAAGCGACGCAGGAAGCCGCTAAGTTGCATATACTAAATAATGCGCTTAATGAGTGACGACTGTGGAGTCCAATTCCGCAATGCCTTGGCGCACATTGTCGACCAACTCGTCCAGTGAGTTAAAAAGGAAGTTCGAAGCATGGCTGGCCTTTAGCCGTCTCCAGGTCCGCTCGATGTCGTTCAGATCGGGACAGTAGGGAGGCAGCCACTTGATTTCTAAACGGTCGCGGTGTTCATGCACATAGGCATCCACTTTTTGCGTATGATGGAAGCTGCCGTTGTCGGCAATCATCAAGATTTTGTGGTCGGGATACACTTGCAAGAGGGTTTCCAGGTATTCCATGAAATGGGCGCCGCTTTTGGTCGCGGCCCAGTGGCTGGTGAGATGTCCGGTTTTCAGATTCAACCCTCCATACAGGACGCGCTTCTGGTTCTTCCCCGGCGTGCGCACTTCGGGTTGGGGACTGCCGACGACCGACCAGATCGCCACCAAGTAAGGGTAAAGATGAAACTCGGTTTCGTCCTGGCTGATCACGACCGTCCTTTTCCGGCGCCCCAGATGCTTCTTGAGGGCTTCCAACTCAGTTTTGGCGTGGTCATGGGTGGCCTCATCGCGTTTGCCTTCCAGCACATGCTTGGGCCGTCGGCGGGCAATGCCCATGCGGTGCAGCAAGCGTCCCAAGTAGGGCGCTTGAACCGTCACCCCGGTCCGTCGCTTCAGGAACTCCGCCAGTCTCGGCAAGGTCCACGCCGTGAAAGCGTAACCCAACTGGCGGGGCGAGGTGAGAACCGTTTGCCGCAGCAGTTGCAAATGTTCCACCTGCAATCGGCGCGGTCGTCCACGGCCATCGTGCTCGGGGCCCCGCAGCCCGGCGAGACCCCGTTGGCGGTAGCGGGCCGCCCAACGCCCGAGGGTCGCCGGGTGTACCCGAAACTCCTCCGCCACCTGCTGGCGTGTAACCCCTCGGGCCAAGCTCAGAACGGCGCGGCAAGCGTCACGAAAATCCGCCTGGGGAGACTCGATCACTGCTTCCCGCAACTGGCGCTCGTCCCCCTCGGACAGCTTGAGCAAACTCGGTCGGGCCATACAAGGCATTGTATATCCAAACAGAATTACGCGCAATATTTAGTTATGTCAACTTAGTGACTCATTTTGGCGTGGCATGGCCATCTTGGCCATGACTTCACACGGGCGAGACGCCCACATTACGTCCGGGGCTATGTCGCGCTACCCTTCTTGCGGAGAGCCCCGCTTCGGCGCTTGCAGGCGCGCCAGAGAGAGGAGCCAGAAAAACACGCCGGCGGAAATGAGGATCAAGGCGACGGTAAATCGCGTGACCATCTGTGTGTAATCCCAGAATCCGGGCGGAACCACGGGGCGCCAGTTGGCGAGATCATAGGCGATTCCACCGAAGACCAGGACACTCAGTAAGGTCGTAAGAAAGGGAGTCCCGACGGCGCAACCGGCGAGCAGCTTCCACTTTTGCTTCCCGGCGTCGCGCCATCCAACTTGCAACAGAGCGATGAGGAAACTCAGGAGGAATCCGCTGATGACCGTCCACAACAGCCCCTCAATGACATCGTAGATTTCCTCAATGGGCACATGGCTGACCGCTCGCTCGGAATGAAAGGTCAGAAACGATGCGACTTCCACCGAATGTTCTTCTATCCAGCCGAAGATGGCCCGAAAGAGCCATACGAGTACTAAGCTGACGAGGCAGAAGATCATTGTGTTAAGAAGTCTTTTCCGATTGATCGTCCACAGCGACCCAACGGGAAGGCTTCTGCCCTCGGCGACCGCGGCGTCCCCCGCTCCCGAAACGGTTCCCGCCACAATGGCGATCCCGGCAAGGAGCTGCGCGACGGCCCAGATGAACGCGAGGATCAGCAGCAGCGCCAAGGACTCCGGCAAACCGAGCCATTCGTAAGCCGCAAACACCCAAAGCGCGATGAGCGCCGCCACCACCACAACGGTCCAAAAGCTGCGGGCGACAACCCCCAGGCTCCACATCCAGGCTGTAAAGGCTTTCTTCATCGGGTATCACTCAGCGATGGGTAGTTTCCTACTTTGAAACCGCATCCGTTCTCGGGCCGGCCTGCTTTTCCAAGCTCTCAATTCGACTGTCCAATCTGGAAATCTGGTTTTGCGTATATATTGCGGAGAAAAAGAAAGCCATGGGAAGAAACCCAATAAATGCCGGAAACCCTGCTGGCAAAGAAATTGTACTTCGACTCCAGCCAAAAAGAGCGATGCAACTCAAAGCCATCGCGTATATGAAAGGAATCCAAAGCGCAAAATATTTTAGCCAAGTTTTCATACTTTCTGTCTCCTTGCGCCACCGGCGCGGCGCGTCAAACCCAAATTAAGACGCTACCCATCCAGGAGGCTGAGAAACGCTCCTTATTGCCCATTCACGGTCACGCCCGCCGCTCGTGTCGAGGCCTGGCGGGCCGGTTCATACATGGGCAGTACGCGCGCCGGATTCGCCTGAAACGTTCCGGGGGTCACGGCCTTCAAAAGATAGTGGAACTGACCCTGCCCGCGCTGGTACGTGGTGGAGAACAGCGCCGCGCGATCGTCATGAAATTCACGCTGCGTGTAGTAGAAATCCCACCAGGCCGGCTTCACCTTGAGTTCATACAAACCTTCTTGCTCGATAAACTCAAAGCCGGCAGGAATGGGGTCCTCGATTTCCAGGTACTGCTCGTCGTGTGTCGCGCTGACGGTCAGGCGCACCTCCACCACGTCGCCGGCCTCGACCGCACCCGCCAGCGGCTGCTCGGAATAGACGATGCGGTTGTTCTGACGCTCCGGCGCCAGCTTGAAGTACTCACGAACCACGTTCAAAGCGGTGCTGCCTGCCGGAGCGGGCTTGGGCTCGCGCGAGAAGTACGACGCCGAGGCCGACCAGTAGAGCACTCCCGCGCCCGACTTCACAATTCGCACTTCGTTCGCCCCCGCATGAATCTGCGGCGCGGCGGCCGTCAGCACGAGGGGAAGCGGATTCGCAATGTCCTTTTCCGTGATGTTCCGGTCAGCGAGCTTCTGGCCGTTCAGATAGACGCTTAGGGTGTAATTGGGTTTGAGCTCGCCGGAAATCTTCAGGTAGTCGATCAAACCGTAAATAGCGGTGGCGGTTTGCTCCGTGGACTCCCAGTAGTAGCCGTCGGAGCGATACTCCATCAGCCAACGCGCAGCGCGCGGCAATAAATCACTCTTGGGATCGAGGTTCGCCAGGGCTTTCAGCGCATACGCCGTGGTCTCGAAGGAATTGTCGGAAGCGAAGTCGAGCATTTCCTCGCGCTCCGACTTCCACGAGACAAAGGGGCCTTCCGAGCGCGCGGCAGCTTCCAGGAGCTTCACGAATTCCTGCGCGCGCGAGTCTTTGAGCTGCATCAGCAGCAGGGCCATCAGTGCCTGGCCGTGCGCGGAGAATTTCTGCCGCGAGGAATACAAATCGTCCACCATCGAATGGTCAACGTCGCCGCTCAAGGCCAGCGCGTAAACCATGTAGACGCGAATATCCGCAAGTGCGCGGGGATTCTCCTTGATCTGTTTTAGCAGTGATTCCCGGCCGTTCTTCAGCCGCCGCTCGTCAATCGGGTAACCCGCCTCTTTCGCCTGCGCCAAGCCGGCCACCACGTAAGCAGTCATGAACGGGTGAGTCTCATCGGTCTGCCACCAGCCCCATCCGCCGTCCTCATGCTGGAACATGTAAAGGCGCTCGAGTCCGGCGGCAATCTTCTTTTCCAGTTCGGTGGAAGCCGGGGGTGGCGTAAGGCCTAAATCTCTTATGGCTTTCGTCACCAGGATGTTGGGCAGGAAGCTCGACATGGTCTGCTCAACGCACCCATAAGGATACGTGGCCAGGAAATCCAGCGCCGACATCAGCGTGCCGGCAATCGAAGGCGCCAGGTCGATGCGTAGCGCGGACGCATCGGCGTTGACGTCCTGGGGAAGAACTAGCGAGCTTTTGATTTCGTCTTTGTCGGAACGCAGAGCACCCGATTGCGCCACACTCTGCTGGAGGCCCCAGGGCTCCACCGGCATCTCCAGTTCGAGCGCGTCGGATTCCTCATCGGTCAGCGCTTTGGCCCGGAACTTTGCCTGCGCAATCTTCGGCGCGCGCACGCTCCACGTCACCACAGCTTCGCCATTCTTGGGAACGTTAACGCTGGCTTCCGCGGGACTGGCGAGTTCCACTCCCTGCGCCTCGAGAGAGACCTTCGCGGCCTTATCTGTCGCAAGATAATTGTGGACGATTCCCGTCAGCGTCGCGGTGTCGCCTTGATCCATAAAGCGCGGCGTTTCCAGGCGCAGGATCAGATTCTTACGCGTAATCACTTTAGCCACCACCTGGCCCACCAGGGTGTTGCGAGTAACGGCGCGCACCGTCGCCCGCCAGGTCGTGAGCGAATCCGGAAAGTTGAAAGACGCGCGCGCTTTGCCACTGGCATCGGTCACCAGGGTGGGCAGCCACTTGATGGTGTCGGGAAAATACTTGCGAACTTGGGGCTGAACCATTTGCGGGTTCTTGAAATCAGCCAGCCGCGTGGGGGCGCGGAGTAGGGAGAGTTCCATCTTGTGAAGGCCCGAGTAGCCCATAAACCAATACGTGGTAGAGAATTGTGTGAAGACTTTGTCCCACCCTCGCGCGTAGAACACCTTCTCCGGAGGTTCCACGCTATCCGGGCGGACCGCATAGATGGCTTCATCCACCACGCCCAGGCTCAATTCCGCGCTCACCGGGCGGCCCTGCGCGTCTTGCGCACTGACCGTGTAAGTAACCTTCTCGCCGGGCCGATACTGCGGCTTGTCGGTTTCGACGGTGACTTTCAAGACCTTCTCTACCGCCGGCACGGAGATGTTCTTCGAACCCTCAAGAAGTTGCTCATTCTTTACAAACGCGACGTTGAGGAAGAAATTGGGTTCAAAGCGTTCTTCCACGGGAATATCCACGGTCAGCGAATCCCCGGCGGTTGGATGCAATGACCAGGTGTATACCTGCTGACCTTCGGTGGTCACCAAAACCTGCGCCCCGGGCGTATGGGTCGAGATCAGCACGTGCGCCGTATCACCAGGTTTGTACGAATGCTTGTCCGGATAGATATCCACCGAACGCATCATGCCCTGTTCTTCCGCGGCTGCCACGCCGGAAATCCAGAGGCTCGTGTCGAAGGTTGCTTCACGCTGATTACTGTCGAAGCAACCCGCATGAATGGTGAGCCAGGGAACTTTGGGAACGGTGTAGGTGTAGTGGGCCACGCCGCGGGCATCGGTGGAAATGCTCGCCTGGGAAAGGACTTCCGCGGGCCCGTTTGAACCCCAGGACTGGTGGCTTTCAAAGCTCAACTGAACGCTGGCGGAGATAGGGTTGGAGTCATAGTCGAGCGTGTGAACGGTGATGTCCGCCTGCTGCCCGGGCGCGTAAACGTATCGGTCAGCCTGCAAGAGGACGACGATTGTCGAGTAAGTAACCGTCACGCTGTGGCCACCCACGATCTCACGATTGCTCGCATCGGTCACATGCGCTTCGATGCGATAGCGATAATCACGCTTGTGGGCATCGACCTCGGTGGGTAAGGTCACGTGCATCACGCCGTCCGCATCCAACTGCCCCGTGCCTTGGCTGATTTCCTGGCCGAAATAGTCCTCGTTGAAACTGCCTTCGCTCTCGTCGCCTTCAAACTCGCTATCGCCCCAAAGGATGCGCCAGTAAGGGAACTGATAGCCGGAGCGAAAAATGGAGTACTTCACGTGACCGTTCGCCACCGGCGCGCCAAAGTAGTATCGAGCGCTGATGGCGCCCTGAATTGCCTCCCCCTGAAGATAGCGGGCCTTGTCGGTGGAAACTACCACCTCAAACTCCGGCTTTTTGTATTCCTGCACTTCGAACGAGCCATAGAGGCTCTTGTCGCCGATGTGCGCGGTAATCCCGTACGTACCAAGCGCCGCCAATGGGCTGAGGGTGAGCGTGCCATGGAAAGATCCGAAAGGCGAGAGATCCAACTTCTGCTGGTAGATGGTTTTCTGATTGGCGTCGGTAATTTCGACCGTCAGAGGGCCCGGCACGTCCGTACTGAACTTGCCGCCCAGCCGCGCACGCACAATGCCTTTGAAATCAACTTCATGCGTGGGGCGATAGACCGGACGGTCCGTGTAGATGTACCCCACGTATTCCGTGGCGGAAGTATCGAAGAAAAAGAAGGGCTCGACGCTGGTGGCCGCAACATCGTCGCCCGCCTTGGCCACCATGATCGAATTGTCCACTTTGATTTGCTGGAAAGTGGATTGAAACACGCCCGAACCGTCCGTCGATCCGCGGGCTAACTCCTGATGATTGTTGAAGACGACCGCAGTCGCACCCTCCACCGGCGTGCCGGAGTCTCTGCGAGCGACAAAAAGTAGCACCTGGCCGGGGGCGGTCTTCGAGACGAGCGCCAGATCGGTGACCATCAGCAGGGTATAGGCACGTAACCCATTGGAACCCACTTCGACCAGATAGAACCCCTTGTTAAGCACGTCTACCGGGATCTCCCGGTACTCGGTGGTGCGCGTTTTGGGCAAAAGTTCGCGCCACCCGAGCACGAGTTGCTCGCGGTTCAGTACAGGCACCTGGGCGTAGGAGGTGACATCGAGAGGGATGCGTTGCAGCTTTCGCTCGCGCACCCGCGCGGAGTGGTACGCCACTCGCGTTTCGAACCTCACTTGGGAGCGGAAAAAGTCCCGGATGTTCGCGCGCAAGTCACGCTTCCACTCGTGAAAGCGCTCGATCCAGGTTTTCTCGCGCGCCAGTTCCGATTTTTCGCTGCCGAAGGAATGGGCGTCTTTCAGTCTGGAGAAAAACTGAATCGGGTCCTTGATGCGATAGACGCGGAAATCCAGGTGATCGACCTCGCGAAAGCTGACCCAGATCTTAGGCTGTTGTGAAGGCGCGAAGGTCTGGCGCGAAGACACGGAAAATGAAGGCTCGGTGGAGGTGGTTGCCTCTTGGGCCAATGAAGCAGAGGGCGCGGTGAACAAGCAGGCCAAGAGGAAGATCACCGCCAGCGCCAATACCGGGAATGTGCCCGTGGCTCGCCGTGTCAGGGACATTCGCGGGTTGCCACACCGAGTTGGCGTGCGCTTATTCATGGAAATGTCAGCGCAGAATCTCCAATCTGTAGACTCCCAGAAAACTCGGATTGCTGCTTAGCGGCCGCCAATGCAGGTCGGGATGTTCAAGCAGGGTCGCTGACTCCACTTCGCGAATCTCCCCGCGGTGGCCGTCCAAGTCGCCGGTATGATAAACGATCCAATCCGATCCCTGTGTTTGGTAGTACGACTTTCCTACAAACAACATCGTATGGAACGGTTCGCGCTGCACGAGTTGGTGAAAGAACAGCAAGTCGCCGGGCTGAGCGGCCCGAACGTCGCGCGAAATCAGGAACGTGTTGTAACGGAGGAGCGTGGCGCCGTCGGCGAATTCTACGAAGGCGCCTTGCGCAAGATCCCGCGGAGCCAACGGACCGGGCACGGCACGGAATAGCGCCCGCCCAAGCGACCCGTGAGGGTAACGGTATTTCGCGACGTCGCCGAAACCCGGATCGTAAGGAAGTCCGGCATCCTCGCGCCACGCTAGCGAGTGGGCCATCAGCGAGTTCCTGAAGGCGAAGCGAATCAGCGCGGCGCAGTCTTGGACCTCCGCCCGCGTCAGGGGCGTCGGCGCGTAGTACTGAGTTTCGGCCAGGAATGTAAACCAGCGGGTGAAGCTCTCTCGGTCCTGAGCGCGGTCAAGACGGGCGCTGTCAGGGAAGCCATCGCCTAGGCTGTCGCTCCAGGAACCATTGGGCGAGGCCGCGCTGGCGCTGCGAAGGGCACTCGCTCCCGCCGCGGGCGCGCTTGCCGCATGTACGGGCCGATGACGAAGAGGATGGGCAGCGCCGGCCGAAAAGGCGGCTAGCAAAGCCGCGCCTGCTAGCACACCCAAAACTCCTGCGGGCGCTTGGCGGCGGAATGGAAAGGCTGAGTTTTTCACAGGTTTAAAGTGCGGGCACATTCTAAATGCGGCGGGCGCTTAGCGCAAGCGCCATCATGGACGCACGACTTATAGCGTGGCACGGCAAGGAGAAGCAGGGGCAGGCATTGTGGTTACCCTAGGGCGGCCACGAGGACCGCTCCTACGCCCTCGTATGGAGTGCCTTCGGCTTTCCTGCCCGGCTCAAGTTTCCCCGGTAACGTAATGCTCGATGGCTTCACGTTGTGCGGCCGTCAAGCCCATGAAATCCAACCCCATGCTCTCACCACCGAGGGCGACGTAACGGACCTTGGCACGCACTCTTTGCGGTCCCGTCAACGACGGTTCGGGCACGGTGAACATTGATTTTCGGGAGTTCCGCGACGGAAACGTAAGTCGCGATACTTTGGGGAACAGAAATTCCAGTTCTACGACCTGACCTAACTCGGCTCCGCCCGAAGGTCTCACCGACATTCCTCCTTCGCTGATGTCCACGCTCTCCGCCACGAACCGGGTTCGGCCTTGATCCCCCAGATTACAGCTAACCGACGTGCGATAAGGCAATCGGTTGTGGCGTCTCCGTTCGTTCTCCATGGCCCCGCGGACGGCATTGAAAAGGTGATAGAAGCGCTCGCGATTCGGAGGCTTAACGGCGAAGAAGGTCACACCCGCCTTGAAGCCTCTGCGCATCGTGTCGATGTCATCTTCACCGGTCACCATTACAATGGGGATGCCGACATTGAGCGATGAGTGCTTCAGGCGTTGAATGAGCTCGAACCCGTCCACATGGGGGATCCGGTCCGCCATGACGATGCCATCGAACTTCTGGTTCTGCAAAAGCTTGGCGGCCTCGCGTCCATCCTCGACGGTTACCAGGTCGCACCACTTCACAGAAGACAAGGCCGATCTCGCCAACTGCAGAACCTCTGCGTCTCCATCTGCCATGAGGATTTTAATCGACATCAGCAATATTCCTGCCGCGGGAGGATTAGGATCTCGGCTTCCCTTTTCATGATGGCCAACCCCCGAAATCACTCCCATCGGGCCATAGATTGTAATTCGGGTTTTGTTGTACGCTGCATCCGGTGGAATGATATGCGACGATGCGCTTTTTCACAATTGCGCTCGCACGCGAATTCGTTTGAACTGGCCAAGAGTACCGGCAATAATACGGGAATCATATACGAGGACAAGGAGATGAGATGATCGATAGAAAAGGGTGGCGAGCTGCGCTGGCAGGGGTGATATTCCTGTTCAGCGGCACTCTCTGGGGTGCGGAGATCGCGATCGAAGGCGGGCCCGTGGAGACAGGCTTCAACAGCGGCACGTTTGCTTACATTCACGCCTCCGTGCGCGGGCTCACCGGCCAGCCCAAACGTTACGTGGTCTTCGCCGAGATTAAATACTATGGGACCACCTCCGCCACCAGCGTGGAAATGGACCGCCTGCCCCAAAGCAAACCCGGTGTGGAGGAGTTCCAGGTGGGATGGCCGATTCCGCCGCAGGCGCCCACCGGCCTTTACACTCTTACCTTACACGTCGACGACCGAATTGACCATGTTCCCGAGGTCACCAAGAAAGTGCGTGGCTTTGTGGTGTACAAGAAACAGGTGAAAATTCTGCGCGTGACTCTCGACAAGACCATCTACAACGTAGGCGATCCGATTAAGTGTGAGGTGGGCCTGGAGAACCTGTCGGAAATCGATATGAAGGGTTTGCGCGTCGAATTCTCCAACGCAAATTACCCCTGGATATCACTCTTCTCCCAAGCTGGGCACGAAAACCCCGACCTTGCCCTTAAGGTGTTGCGCGACCATTTAGATATTGCGCCCGGAAGCTCCGTGACGATTCCCATGATGACCAGCGGGACCGCTGCCTTCTTGCAAGGCAAGCAGCGCGATGTGATGGGCTCCGGCATTTCCCTTCCGGGCGGTGAAAAGAACCCTCCTCCGGAAATCGATATGTACACCGTGGCATTGTGGAATGCCGACCGTACGAAACTGTACGACATGCAATTCACCGCTCCGGCAATCGTGCGCGCCTGGAACCGCGACCTGCCCAAGCCTTACAGCCGTGACTTCACCCATCCCTACAATTCTTTTATCGACTTTGCCAAGTACCGAGAATTTTATGCGCCGGGGCAGATTTCCGCGGCACTGCGAGTTGACCCTGCACACACGCTCTACCGCCCAGGCGACACGGTGAAGATTGCTGCTACCCTGAAAAATCCGGAGCAGGAAGCTTGGAACGGGGCGGCCCTTCAGGCTCGCATTATGGATTCGAAAGGCAAGGAAGTTTACTCCGGCACGCTCCTTGGCGGGATCGACCTCGCCCCCGGCGCCACGCAAAAAGTGGCCGCGGACGCTTGGGCCATTCCTTCCTCGGGGGCCCCGGGCACTTACTCGGTGGAACTGACGCTTGCTGGAAGCGGAGCGAAAACGCTGGCTCACACCACCACGGAGATCGCGGTAAACGAGCTTGCGGCCTCACTGATGGTGATTTGCGCGCACGAGGACGATGAGCAGGCATACGCGGGACTGATGCGTGCGGCCGTGGAAGCCGGAATTCCGGTTGAGGTTCTGATCCTTACCGCTGGCGATGTGGGTGAGTGCGAGCGCTATTTCGACCAGCCCTGCGGCCCCAACGAGGCGCGCGAATTCGCCACGGTACGCATGGAAGAGTCCGCCGAAGCAGTCGGGCACCTCGGCGTTCCACGCGATAAGTTCATCGATCTTGGTCTGCCGGATGGCGGTTCGGGGAAGATTTGGTTCGAACACAAGAGTTCTTCCGACCCCTTCCTTTCGATCTACTTGGCCGTGGATCACTCTCCGTACGAAAACGTCTACAAGCCCAACTTGCCGTACGCACGCGACGCGGTGGTTGAGGCGGTTGGGAAAGTCATTGCCGAATTCCACCCGGCGATGCTCGCGCTGACCGGGCCTGATGAGCGGCACGTGGATCACCGCACGGCAAACTGGTTCGCCATTAAAGCTTGCCAGGCATTGCTGAAGGGAAAAGAACTTGATCCCCAGACGGTGGTATTGGCGGATCAGGCCTACGGCTCTGGTGGCTTTAAACCCGCCCCTTACAAATATGAGAACTATGTCGTTCATCTGAGTGGCGAAGCCGCCGCGTTGAAACAGGAAATGGAGTGGCTCTATCAATCCCAGGACGGCAACCTGTCCGAAGGCGATAAGAAGGCCTTGGCGGAGCTTCCTCGCGAAGAAAAACATCTGCGCATTATGGATTGGCAGGAACACGAAGGATGGAATGAAGAGGAGATGAAAAGATGACGGCAGCACACCCCTATGCGGAATCGCTTGGCGACCAAGATCCGTTCGATGTCCTTGCAGAAACTCAGGAGAGGATTCCAGCCATCGCGCAGACGCTCGGACCTGAGGGCCTGAAGCGCACCTACGCGCCAGGAAAGTGGACTGCCGCGCAGGTGGTGGCACATTTAGCCGACTCGGAAATCGCCTTCGGGTTCCGCGTGCGGCAGATCATTGCGGAGCCGGGATTGGGGATTCAGACGTTCGATCAGGATCGGTGGGCACGCCACTACGGCCAAATGGACGGACTGGAGGCGGCCCAGACGTTTCGGGCGCTTCGCGCGTGGAACTTGTCGCTGTTCCGGCTGCTGGGCAAGGAAGAGCTCGACAAGGCGGCCACCCACCCCGAACGCGGACCGGAAAAGGCCGGAACGGTTATTCGCATTATCGCCGGACACACCCTCCACCACTTGGCGCAGCTTGAGGCCATACTTCGCGGCGGCACGGCGTGACGCACCGAACCGAAATCTGAGATTTGAGATTCGGAACGACTGGCTGTCGGTTCGCTGTCAGCACCAGGCCCGACATGACCTGCGAGCCGAAGTTATCGTTCAAGGCCGTGGCCGATTACTGCGCGGGATGATTCTGCAACGTCCTTGAATCGACTCGCTACCCGGTGTTGCGGTCCATAACCAATCGTGTTAACAAAGAGTGCGAGGTGCAAATCAATGATGCGAGGGCTCAGGGTCTCGGCAGGTCTTGTCGGCGTGACGGTAGTTGTGGCGACCGTTCTCCTGTACGTGGCCGTGCCGCCGGCGGCCTCGGAGAAAGCCGCGAAACCTGAAGACGCTGCCATCGTCCAGCATCTCAATGCTGCCATCACCTGGTATAAGCAGCTCGCAACTACGAATGAATCCGCGGGCCAGCCAAGCGATGCATTCTACCTGGAAAACGCGCGCAGTCTCGCCAAGCAGGCGCTGCAGCTCGCCTTCCAATCCGCGGAGGCAGAGGCCGCTCTGCTACTCGCGGAAAAAGGAGGCCAGGCTGCCGGCGCGAGCCCGTCGCTCTCGTCTCGGTCTGCGGGCGAGCAACAAAACGCTGCCAAATCCGCTGCCGACAACGCCGCTTTGATCAGCAAAACCCAAACGCAGATTGAGGTGTTGAATGGCCAAATCGAAAAGGCTTCCGGGAATAAACAGCAGGAATTGATTTCGAAACGGGACACCTTGCAGCAGCAACTGGACTTCGACAAGGCGCTTCAGGAAGCCCTGCAGAAGTTGACAACGTTTGTGAACGATGGTGCGGGAAAAGAGGGAGGATTGGAAGAGGAGATCGCAGAACTAAAGAAATCGGTCCCCGATCTTTTTGCCAAAACTCCGCTGAAAGACGCACCCTCTGCATCGTCCAGCCCGCCCGCCAGTTCTTCCGGAGGATCAGGGCTGTTCAGCCAAGCGGCGACTCTGTTCTCGCGATTGGGAGACCAGCGCGAGATTAACCAGTTGATTCACGGCGCCACGCGTGTCAGTGAAATGGCTCGCGCCGTACAAGCGCCGCTCCGAACCCGGCTCCGCGCCACGATTGCTCAGGGGCGCAATTTCGCCAACCAGCCCACGCCGCAAGGCCTCGCCAATATCGAAGCTAATCGGGCAACAATCACTTCCCTCACGGCGCAATTCAAGCAGCTTTCGAACGCCAGCCTCCCGCTAGCGCAGGAGATTATTCTGCTCGATGAAAGCCAGGCGAGCTTGCGGGCGTGGCAAGTCTCTGTCCACCGGGGGTACATCGAAGTTCTCGAATCGTTCGTATTCCATGTGTCGATTCTCCTGATCGGAATAGTCTTGGTACTGGGCCTTTCTGAACTTTGGCGAAAAGCCACGTTC
This sequence comes from Terriglobia bacterium, assembly GCA_052139985.1. GTDB lineage: Bacteria > Acidobacteriota > Terriglobia > UBA7540 > UBA7540 > Bog-366. The sequence goes on along the minus strand of JBKQVI010000116.1, from coordinate 10,303 downwards.
CGATACGTTCGTGAGGCACGAAGACGGCATCAAGTTTTGCTTCTGCGCCGCATCGTCACCGCCCTCCTGATGGCCGGTGTCCTGGTTCTGGGATTTGTCAGCGAATTCGGTTCGTTGGCAACTTTCGCCGGCTTCCTTACCGCCGGAATTGCGGTGGCTTTGCAAACCGTGATCCTTTCCGTCGCCGCCTATTTTTTCCTGATTGGGCGGCATGGGGTGAGGGTGGGTGATCGCATCACCGTTTCCGGCGTGACCGGAGATGTTATCGATGTCGGCCTGGTTCGGCTCTACTTGATGGAATTGGGTGGGGCAGGCTCCGACCAGCATCCCACCGGGCGCGTGGTGGTGGTTTCGAACTCGGTGCTGTTCCAGGGAGCGCCCTTCTTCAAACAGATTCCGGGTACGGCCTATGCCTGGCACGAGGTGGCGGCAAAGTTGCAGCCCGGCGGCGACTACTCTCTGGCGGAGAAAAAATTGCTGGAAGCCGTCAATACTGTCTACTCCCAATATCGTGACAACATCGAGGAACAACACCAGGCGCTGGAAAGTTTAGTGGGCGTTCCCCCCATAATTCCCGTACCAGAGGCACGCCTGCAACTGGTAGACGCCGGATTGGATCTCGTGGTTCGATACCCCGTCGTCCTTCACCGGGAGTCGGAAATCGATAATCAAATGGCCAAGAAAGTTGTGGAGGTTATCAACGGCGATCTGGAGTTAAAGGCTGCCGTGGGTTCGCCCACCATTCGGCCTTCGGGGAAAACGTAACGAATCTCGTGGTTCACCTAGCCATGTCCCTGAACAAGGGTTCTGATTGCACCTTGGTATGAGAGCAACTCCACGCTACAACGGTGCCTGAAGCCAGCGAAGGTCCGTGGTGTCAGGATGCTCGAGTACCCGCCACAGAGCGGCGTCACCCTCGCGCTGCACTAATTGCCGGACACGCTTTAGGGCTTGGGCGTAAGCGGATTTCATCTCCGCCTCCGAGCGCGGCTGGGTGATCGCCTTCTCCAGTTCCGCCGCAGTCATTGGCGTGGACGTGGGTCCATCAATTTTCTCTCCTGTCAAATAGAGCACCCATCCTTCTTCAAACCACCTTGGCACATTTTTCGCTCGGAGCCGGTGCACGACCAGGTGGGTCAACTCGTGCCGCAAAGTTTGGTTCAGGATGCGTTTTCGCGCCAGCAGTTCGAGGGGTTGGAGGGCTATGGACTGGCCGTCGCTCGATGCTGCCATCCATCCGGGTTGCCCCGTAGCGCCGATGAATTCGCTCACGGCGGCCCAAGTCTCCACGCGGATTCGCGGCGGCAAAATCTCCGCATGTTCTCCCAACTCCTTTCGCCATTGTTCCAGCGTATCCAGTGTTTGCTTCACCCAGGGTTCCTGAGAAGCCGGGTAAACGAGCTCGAAGTGCTCGCTGGACGCAATCGGGTCAGAGGCATCGACGGATTGCAGAGCAACCTCCGTCCCCGGGAAATAGGTGCTGAGGATTTGCCCGGTCGAAGATCCCATCCGCGCCATCTTCTCAGCGCCCGCCTGGCAAAGTCCCACACCATGCCCAAACCCGTGTCCCGTGAACACCCACGAGTTTCCCTGGCGTTCGATTGCATACAGGTTGCTTTTGATCTGTTCCCAGCCCAGGCGGCGGTCAACCGCGTAACGGAACTGATTCGCATCAACGTTCCAGGTGGCGCCCGCGACGGCCCGGAGAACGATTGCCCTGCCCGAAGAATCGCGCTTCTCGACGGAAAGTTCAGTGAGCGGGGCAGCCATCGGAAGACGCAATGCTTCGCGTAACACCTGCTGTACGCTCTCGGTGGCCAACGCCTTCTTCCAAGTGGCGTGGTCGCTTGCGCGGCAATAAGCATCGTGAATCGAAATCAAATACGGTTGCGCGCGGTCGGGCCAAACATCCCCCGCTGCTTCCGTCATTCCTCCGCAAGAGGCCGTAAAGTACGGGTCTGCCAACGCCCCATGATATTGCAGGACTTGGCCGCGTGTCGCGCCCACGGCCGGGTCGAAACCGGTCCTGGTGTTCGTCGCGCCATTCTGTGGAAGCCGGAAAACCTGGCAGTGCGTGAGTGTGCAAAAATCGAATCCCTGCCCGCCGTGCCGCCCCTTCCATCGCAGAGCCCAGGTGCGCGCCAGAATCGCCATGGCTTGGCGCGCCGCGGGCGCTTCGAGCACAGAAGCTTCCCCCCCGAGGACCCCGGAGACGTATGATTCCAGATCAACTTGTGTGATGACCTGCAAACCGGCAGCGGTCGAAATGACCCGCGCATTCCGCATCAGATAGGTTTGCGGCAGTTCATTCATCTTGGCGAATGTCGGAGTGAGGCGAAACGGCGAGGTGGACTGAACCGTGAGAACGGTAAAACTTCGCTCCGTCGTCTGAAGGCGGCAGTGAACAAGGCCGTCAGCGAAGCAGGAGATTTTGTTATTGCCTGGCAGGACCAGGCAAGGGCCATCCGTTTTCCCGCCGCAAATGTTCACGCTTCGCTCGGCGGCTTCCAGGGTCAGAGCTTTGACGCCCCGATTGGAAAACAACTCGACCTTGAACCCTGTAGTTGCCGGACGCGCCGCTGCTGCCAGGGCCAGCAAAACCAATACCAGTTTTCTCATGGCGCCTGCCGCTTCTGTGCGAAGTATTGTCGAAGAATTCGCGCCGCCAGGGGCGCGGCATCGGCGCCGCCCGTACCGCGTTTCAGGAAAATCACCAAAGCCACTTCCGGGGCGTCCACGGGCGCATAACCCACGAACCACGCGTGCGTTACACGGCTGCCATCCAGCGCGGGAGCGGTTCCCGTTTTTCCGGCGACGGCCACTCCAGGAACCGCCGCGGCGCGGCAGGAACCCTTGTCCACGCAATCCCGCAATCCTTCCTTGAGCACCGCGAAGGTGCTCTCTTGCAATGTAATCACGTGATCGAGGTTCGGCGCTTTTCGTTGCCCCGGCATGATAGGGCTGAAAACGTTGCCGTGCATGGCAATCGCCGAGTATGCCATCAACACTTGCGCCGGCGTCGCCGTCACCCCCTGGTCGCCCAGCGCCGCGAGCGCTTTTTCCCTGGGTTTATCCGTAATGTGCACCTCACCGGATGTAACGTCTTCACCAGGAGCACCGAAGCCGAACACTCCATACCAGTGAGCCAGGGCGGCAGAGGAGAGGCGAGCGCTCAACTCCGAAAAGAAGTAGTTGCAGGAGTTGGCCAGCGCGCCCGCCAAGTCAAACGGCCGGACAGGGGGCGGATGCGAGCAGTGATAGGATTCTCCCAAGAGCCGCGGCACACGCCGGCACACGATTTTATCCGAAGGCGAGATGATCGCTTCCTCAAGTGCCGCGGCGCTTACCACTAACTTCGCTGTCGACCCGGGAGTGTAAGCTTCTTTGAACGCGGTTTGCGGATTCCAAACAGCTAGGATGCGGCCGGTTCGCGGGTCGGAGACGATGACCGCGCCTGCCTTCCCCTGCAAAAGACGGCTGACGAAGGTTTGTAAACTACCCGCCCCCCGCAGGTCTGGCCCGCCGGCGAGAGAAGCAAGGAGAATAGCTAGACTTCCACCCAACTTGCAGATCTGAAGTGCCACCGAATCGCGCCCCATGCTTTTTCAACGTGGCATATTGAGTGGAGGAAGTCAAACGGACGCGTCACGGCTCGCATTCCCCAAGCATTCAGACGCCGGGACCAAGATGGCGAACCCAGATTTCATCCTTTTCTGTCTGAAGGAATCAACGTGGACTCAGCCCGCGTGACCTTATTGCGGGGCTTTCTTCCCCGCGGTTTTCTGACCCGTTCCTGAATCACGATGCGCTGGCAGTCGAGGCAGACGATGTGGAATCCGCTCGGCGAGGGGCCAGTTCGGGACGAACCGCAATTGGGGCAAGTGGGTTGAGAAGCCATAGGTAAAGAGATCTTAGCACAGGTCGGTAGTCGCGCCTAGTTACGAAAGAGCATAATTTCACTAGGTTACAATGTAATTAATATCTTAGACTTTTATGACTTCAAATAGGAATGGGCGAAGCAACCACCTGGGAATGGCTGCTCTTAAAACGCAAACCTCGTCGATTTGAGCGATACTGTATGTTTGCGGCCCGAGCTTAAGCCCGGACGTTTCCGCACGACACTCGGCAGGTCCGTCGATTCAGGAAGACCAGGTTTTGGTGACGCAAATCTCGCACAATAAGGGCATGACGTACTCGGAGCAACAACAGGCAGTGTACCGCCGCCGTTTTGCCGGAGTCGAACAGGGCCGCGCCGAGGTGTGGCGGACTCTCACGGGCCATTACTTTCAGCGATGGGTAAACCCCACGGACACCGTCATTGATCTGGGCGCGGGTTACTGCGAGTTCATCAACAGCATTTCAGCGGCTCACAAGTACGCGCTGGACTCAAACCCTGCCACCGCAGATAAAGCCGCGCCCGGCGTCACCGTGCTTTCCGAGGATGCCGCCAAACCGTGGTCGCTGCCATCAGAGTCCGCCAACGTGGTATTCAGCAGCAATTTCTTTGAGCACCTTGCGACCAAACAGGATTTTGTCTGCTGCCTTTCCGAGGCGTACCGGGTGCTACGCCCGCAAGGCCGACTGATTGCGTTGGGGCCGAACATCCGCTATTGCTTCGACGAATACTGGGATTTTGTCGATCACCATTTGCCGCTCAGCGATCGCTCGATGGTTGAAGCGCTCGAAGTCGTTGGATTTCGACCGGAACTTGTCATACCGCGGTTCCTGCCTTTCACGATGGGCACCCGGATTCCTATTTGGACGTTCCTGATTCGCCTGTACTTGGCGTTTCCTCTGGCGCAGCGTCTATGGGGAAAGCAGTTCCTGGTGATTGCGCGGAAGTCGGTGCGATGAGTTTCAGAATATCTCCCCCGACCGCGCGATGGATCAGTTGGCCCGGATGTTTCATCCTGGTTTTTGTGTCGGCATTTTTTCTCAGCGGAACGCAGCCTCCGCCGCTCGAGCTTGATCCCTCGTGGCACGCAGCAATCGAATACGCCATCGCACACCATCTGCAATTTGGTACTCAGATAGCCTTCACCTTCGGCCCCCTGGGATTCCTGAGCACTCGAACCAGCCTAGGCCACCTTGTTGGTGCGCGCATCGCCTTCGCCTTCTTCTGGACCGCGCTCGTTGCCCTGGCAGCGACGACGATAGCCAAAGGTTTACTGGGATGGGTCCGCTACGCCTTTCTCGCCTGGTTGGTAATTTTCACCCTTTCGTCCGGGTTCGACCAAACTGCCTTTTTCGTGATGGCGTACGGCGCGTTACTCCTGCTCATCGACGACCCTCAGCAACGTTGGCAATCGCCCCTCTTCGTCTCTGCGTTTGTTGTTCTGTCTCTCATCAAAGCTTCGTTCCTAACCGCGGCGATCGCTAGCCTTGCTCTCGTAGTCGTCTGCTGGGTCTGGCAGAGAAGAACCCTGAAGGCGATCATGATGGCGCTCGCAGCGCCGGCGGTATTCGTCGTTTGCTGGATGGCCTTAGGACAGTCGCCCTCCCACCTCGTCCCGTGGTTTCGGCACGCCCTGGAATTGGAATCAGGCTACAGCGCGGCCATGAACCTGGTTCCCAAGACCTCCGTCCTCTGCGCGTCCCTGGCGGCTCTGGCGCTGTTTGTGGGCGGCTTCATCGCGACGGTCGCGCGGGCGAGGCGTGACCGCTTCACTTGGGGGATTCCGATCACGATCGCCCAATATGTTTTTCTTGCGTGGAAAGCGGGATTCACGCGCTCCGGGGACTGGCACACCTTCATCTTCTTGTGGTTTCTGCCGCTGGGCGTGGCATTTTGCTTCCTCGACGGGCTGTCAAGAGCGCCCTCAATTCCTCACCGCCGGGTGTTGGAGGCCACTTTCGGCGCCTCCATGGTGTGCTGCCTGGTTGCCGCGAACTTTCAGATTCGCGGGTTTGCCTGGCAGCAAGTTACCGATTGGCCTCGGCGCATTGTCCGTAACACGGAGATGATCTTAACTACATTTCGTGGACGCTCGGACCAACTTTATGCGGACTGTCGCGACGCCAAGAATCATCGAATGCTCCTTCTCGACCATGCCAAAGACGTGATCGGAAACGAATCCGTGGACGTGATGAACTATCTCCTGCTGGCGGCCGTGGTGAATGAGATGAACTACCAACCGCGCCCGGTCATCCAGGGGTTCGTGGCATACACGCCGGCGCTCCAGAGCCTAAACGAAAAATACTTCCGAAGTTCTGTACGGCCGCATTTTGTTCTGCTCTGCCAACAAGCCACGGACGGACGGTTTCCCACTCTGGAGGATTCCGCCGCGCTGAATTACGTCCTCAATAATTACGTTCCCGTAGCTTGGGACGGGCGCTTCCTGGTCTTGCAGCAGCGTACAGCGGTGGATCCTTCACTCTACCTTGTACACGAGGAGACCTTGCACTTCGGCGACACGTTGGACCTCCGTCCCTGGGCGCACGGACCATTGTTCATGTCCGTTGAGATCACTCCGACCCTTTGGGGAAAGGCCGCCACTCTCCTCTATCAGCAGTATCCGCTCTACATGCGGGTTGCGAGGGATCAGGTGGAGGAACGGTACCGCGTTGTTCCATCCATGGCGGAGCGGCCGTTCCTGCTGGATCCCTTGCTGATCAGCAACTATGACGTACTCAATCTCTACGCTTCCCATCCCGGCAAGGAACCGGCAAGTGTAACCTTGGAGCGCCCTTCTTATGGATCTTTTGAATTCCAGGACGATATCACCGTGCGTCTTTACGCCGCGCCGGATTTTCTACACGCAGCCAAGAGGGTCTCGGCTTCCCGCATAATCGCCGATGTCCAGGGCCGTGTGTTCTGGCCAGAGCCGGAATCGGTAGAAAGCGCCGAACCCGCACGGGTGATGATTTTCCATGGGTCGCCCGCATTGATCGTGCGTGCCCCCAGCAAGATCGAGCTGGAGGTCCCGGAAAACGCCACGTCATTTTCAGGTTACTTTGGCATTCCCATGGAACCTTACTCCGGCAATGGCAAGACCCAGGGTGTCGAGATCTCCATTGGCGTTCAGGATCGGTCCGGCCACAGCCGATTGGTACTTGACCGCCTAGTGCAACCCTTGTCCCTTGGCGATAACCGATTTGTTTTCCGCGTTCCGATTGACAGCACCACTGATCGCAGCATCACGCTGACGACGAGTTCTGGTCCTTCTGACCATCCCGAAGGTGATTTGTCAATCTGGTCACAATGCCGATTCGAGCAATCGCGGCCCCAGTAGTGAAGCGCGACATTGGACGCGACGCGCTCGGCGTGGGACTTGACACTTTTCTTAAAGCAGGCCATCGTAGGCGCTGAGATTTGATCCTCAACATTCTGGTGGTGAATGATGGACCGGCGAACATTTTTGGTGAGAGATGTACCCGCAGCGACAATTGGCCTCGCGGCTGCCTGGAAATCCTCTTTCGCGGCGATTCCAACTGGAGACAAACCCATGAGCTCTTCCTATTTCGAGTTCTACTACATTCATATGCAGAACGGCAGCCAAACGGCCCGAATGCAGAAGTGGCTGGAATCCCGGCTGATGCCGATCTGCCAAAAACACGGCTTTGGTCCCATGGGATTCTTCAACGTGGCCGTGGGCCCCAACCTCCCCACAGCGTTAATCATCTTTTCCTATCCCAGCTTGGCGGAAATGGAAACGCAGTGGGGAAAGCTCAACTCCGACGCCGACTATGCGGCCGCAGTGGAGGAAGTTGAGAAGGATGAACCGGCTTTTCACCGCGTGGAGTCGGTGCTGCTCCGTTCGACTGACTTTTGCCCTCCGCTTACCGCGACCCCGGCCGGCGACCCGGCCCACAAGCTCTACGAATTGCGGATCTACGAATCACCTACGAATCGCCAACTCGGGTACCTGCACGACCGGTTCGGCAAGGCGGGAGAAATTGATATCTTCCACAAGAGTGGCATCCATCCTGTCCTTTACGCGGACACGGTCTTTGGGCCCAACCAGCCCAACATGGCTTATTTGATTCCCTTTGAAAGTGAAGCCCACCGCGAGAAGGCGTGGGCGACGTTCGGCGCCGATCCTGATTGGGTGAGGATTCGCGATGAATCGGTTCGGCACGGCGGAGAGATCGTGCGCAACATCACCAACATGTTTCTGTCGCCCACGAGCTTCTCAATGCTGAAGTAAACCGCCGCGGGTACGGTAGGCTCACAGGGCTGGATTCGGGTAGCGCTTGAGCGGCGTTCCGTCATCTTCGCGATCGGCGCCGCGCAGGAAGTCGAAATCGCAACCCTCGTTGGCTTGCAGAATGTGGTCCAGGAAGAGCCTGCCGTAACCGCGTGTGTAGTGCTGAGCCGGCGCCTTCCACTGTGCAAGCCGCGTTTTGATTTCCGTGTCGGGAACGCGCAACTCGAGGCGCTGGGCCGGAACGTCCAGCTCAATCTCATCCCCATCCTGAACGATGGCCAGGGGCCCGCCCACCGCGGCTTCCGGAGCGATGTGGACGACGATGGTGCCAAAGCTTGTGCCGCTGATGCGCGCGTCGCTGATGCGAACCATATCTTTGACGCCGGCTTTGAGCAGTTTCGCCGGGATGGGCAGATGGCCCCATTCCGGCATTCCCGGAGCGCCCTTGGGACCCGCGTTCCTCAGCACCATCACCGAGTTCTCATCGACGGGCAGGTTCGGATCGTCCAGGCGCGCCAGCAAGTCCCGATTATTCTGGAATACGACGGCGGGGCCACGGTGCTTCATCAGGTGTGGAGAAACCGCGGATTGCTTGATGACCGCGCCCAGCGGCGCAAGATTACCGTTCAGCACGACGACACCGCCTTGGGGATAGAGTGGATCGTTGAGCGGCCTGATGACCTCGCGATTAAAGCACGCCGCGCGCTTCAGGTTTTCACCCATGGTCTTGCCGCTCGCGGTCAGTGCATCTAAATGCAGCAAGGGGCTGATTTCCTTCAGCACGGCAGCCACACCGCCGGCGTAGCTAAATTCTTCCATCAGGAATTTTCCGGACGGTTTCACGTTGGCGATGAAAGGCGTAGTGCGGGCCAGTTCATCGAACGAAGTGAGGGGCAGCTTGATCCCCAGACGTCCGGCAATCGCCACCAAGTGCACGATGGCGTTCGTGGATCCTCCCAGGGCCATGAGGAGCCGAGTAGCGTTTTCCAGCGCTGCGGCGGTCATGATGTGGGAAGGCCGCAAACCTTCCCGGACCATATCGACGATGCGCTTTCCGCTGTGCTCGGCAATCATCATGCGGCGCGAATCGACCGCGGGGATGTCCGCCGCGCCGGGAAGCGTCATGCCCAGTCCCTCGGCGAGGCTGGCCATGGTTGAGGCGGTGCCCATCACGTAGCAGTGGCCCGAGCTGCGCGCCACGCAACTCTCAATTTCGCACCACTCTTCTTCTCCCAGGCGGCCGGCGCGCACCTCTTCCCACATTTTGCGGGTGCTCGTGCCCGCGGCGAGTTCGCGGTCGTGCCACATGCCGCTCAGCATCGGTCCGCCCGGAACCATGATCGCGGGCACGTCAACGCTGGCGGCGCCCATCAACTGCGCGGGCGTGGTTTTGTCGCACCCGCACAACAGCACCACGCCATCCAGCGGATAAGCGCGGATGCATTCCTCCACTTCCATCGCCATCAGATTCCGGTAAAGCATGGTGGTGGGCTTCATCAGCATCTCGCCCAGCGAGATGGTGTTGAATTCCAGCGGGAAACCACCGGCTTCCCACACGCCGCGCTTCACGGCTTCCGCCACCGTGCGCAGATGCGCGTTGCAATTGTTGAGTTCGCTCCAGGAATTGCAAATGCCGATGACCGGTTTGCCCTCGAAGACACGCTCGGTAAAACCTTCGGAGCGAAGCCAGGCGCGATGCGCCAGGCCCCAGCGATCGCGTTTGCCAAACCAATCGCGGCTGCGGAGGTTGGGGAAGTCGTTTTGGGAATTTGAGTGAATTTGAGTCCTCCAAGATGGGTTACACCGCAGAGGCACGTAGGCGCTGAGGTTCAAAGCAAAAGCTCGTTCCCTGTGCCTCCGCGTCTCAGCGGTGACGGCCGGCGGTTTTCTACAGCCCTCTCACGCCTTAGCCAAATGGAAAATCGGTTCAACCCCTTGGGCGCGTGCCAGCAGGCTTTTCTCTTCTTCCGGCTTGATGGGCTCGAACTTCTGCGCCACGTCCATGGCGAGGCGGAAATATTTCTCATCGCCGGGAGGCACGGCCGCAGTGATGGGGTGAGACAGGGTCCAGCGCAAGCCTAGTGCCGCCTCCTCCGGCAGGGCAGCAGGCTGGTACCAACACTTCGGCTCGGGGTGATGCTTCTTCTCTGCTTCCG
>JBKQVI010000115.1:0-39188 GCA_052139985.1 Terriglobia bacterium | reverse complement strand
CGGCAGAGTTGATAGGTTCATAAAGGCCGTCGCCGAACTCGATGGCCGGCTGAGTATTACTGATTGACGGAAAAAACGGCGTGGCCCGAATGAATCCCACCGAGGAATCCCAACTGAAGTTCGGAGACGAGGTGCGGGTGTAGGTTATTCCCGCATTCCGTTGGTGGTCTAGAAAACGAATGGCGAACGTCGGATCAATGGCCGTCTGGTCGGGGTTTGTGAGCGGCCCGCGAACATTGCTGAAAGTAAACCGGCCGAAAAGCGCGCCACGGTCGGACATGCGATGGTCGATGCGCAGCGAGAACTGATCGGTGTTGGTTGTGACCTTAGCAGACGTTGCAAAGGTGCGCGCGCCATACGCTCCCTCGGGATCGTTCGGCAGGGGGTAGACCGATAAAAGGGAAGCGATCTGAGGAGTCACCGGTACCTGCAAGGCATCACCGGCAAATGCCGTCGTGTCCACGCCCAGGCGTTCCGCGATCGTCGGAACCGAAAGGACTTGCGTGGTTCCCAGAATCTGACGGAAGCCCTGGTACTGACCAAAGTAGTACGTGCGGTGGTGGCCATCATAGATTCCGGGAAGAATCAGTGGGCCGCCGTTCGTAAAGCCGAATTCATTGCGCACGAAGGATGGTATCCGCTCTGGATTTGCGATATTCCGCCGGTCAAAGAAGTTACGGGCATCGAAAGCGGCGTTGCGCGCGAATTCAAATACCGAACCATGAATCCGGTCGGTACCGGATTTGGTAATGACATTGGTGAACCCGGCGGCGCCGTGGCCGATCTCCGCCGGCATCACACCGGAACTCGACTTGATCTCCTGAATTGCGTCCACGTTGAAGTTTGAGAATGTCGCCCCGCCCATCTCCGGGTCGGTGGTGTCGATGCCGTCCGTGGCGAAAACCCCGGTCGTTCCACGCTGGCCATTCACGGCAAACTGCTGGGTGAAATTGGCGGTGCCATTCGTGTCGGTCATGGTGCCGGCGGCGAGCAAAAGCAGTTGACTGAAGTCGCGCTTATTGAGCGGAAGATGGGCGACCTCCTGGGTGGAAAGCACCTCTCCGCCGGTAGCTTCTTTCGCGGCCTTTCCGGCGGGCGGGGCCTCAACAATCTCGATGCCACTTGTGCCGAGTCGTAGTTGGGTGTTGAGGGCCTGGCCCGGGCCGATCTTCAAAGGCTCCAGGGCGCTGAGAGTTTGCCCTTTCCAGCGAAGCGACACAGAGTATTCACCGGCAGGCAGATCGGTGAACACGAACACTCCGCGGGCATCCGTATTCGCCTGCCGTCGTCTATCCGAACCGACCTCACGCAACTCAACCTCAGCCTGGGCGATAGGCTTGCCGTTCGAATCACTTAAGATTCCCTTCCAGTTTGCCGAGGCTTGGTCCGCCGCTAGAGCGATGGGGGCCATCGCGAGGCCGACGAACAGTACGAACAGATTGAAGAACCTATTCTTATTGGGCATATGACCGGAATCTATGTCAGGGTTTTACGGCACTTTGTAAAGACCGGTTTGGCGGAAACCCCAGGTCCCTTCGACCTCTAAATCCCCTTTCAGCCAACAACGGTCGGAAAGAATATCATGATTGGTTGCGCGGAGCCCGGAAACGTTGATAGCACGAAGTAAGGGCCTGCAAGGCTATCTGCCGCGGGTTCAATCCCACAATTGCATATCGAGGCGTTCAGTCGTACATTATCGGGCGGCGGTGGAAGAGAATCTCGCCCCATCGTTCCTACATCCTTCTCCAGCGGCGCTGACCGGGCACGCTGATGAAGGGCGTCCTTGAGGAGGCGTCAATGTCGAGGCTCCGTTCTTACGGCTGCGCGCTTGTGATGGCAGGAGTCCTGCTGTGCTTAACGGTGAGCATGATCGGACAAACCAAGCCCGAAGGTGAAATCGATCTGGTGGGATACGCCCACACGGATCTTTCCTGGCTCTGGCCCCGGAGTGAGACCATTCATGAAATTCTTCCGCGGACGATTGAGAGCGTATTCAGGATGATGCAAGCGCATCCGGGCATGGTTTATGCCCAGAGTGCTGCCCAAGCCTACAAGTGGACGGAGCGCTACTATCCGGAGCTGTTCGCGCAAATCTCCAAGAAAATTGCGGCGGGCGAGTGGGAGGTTGTGGGCGGGTCGTGGACTGAACACAGCACCAATATTCCCAGCGGCGAGTCGCTGGTGCGCCAGCATCTTTATGCGAAGCGATATTTCAAGGATAAGTTCGGTGTTGACGTGAAGATCGGTTGGCTGCCGGACACTTTCGGCTTCAACTGGAATATGCCGCAAATCTACCGCAAGTGCGGCATCGACTATTTCGTAACGCACAAACTGAAGTGGCAAGTGGAACGCAATAGCCCGCCCGTACCCTTTCCCTATCACCTCTTCTGGTGGGAGGGGCCGGACGGCTCGCGGGTACTCGCTTTCCACACGGTGGGAGACTACTCCCAGCCGGTCCAGCCGGCGCAGATGCTGGAGTACCTGAAAACCCTGGAGTCCAACGCCCATGTTGACAAGCTCCTGATCCTGTACGGCGAAGGCGACCACGGTGGCGGGCCAATGCCCGAGATGATGGATCGCGCCGTGACGTTGATGCACGATCCGGACTACCCCGCCGTGCGCTTCAGCAAGGCGCTCGATTACTTTCATGAGATCCAAGCGCTCCCACAGAGTAAAACTTTTCCCGTGGTAGATGACGAACTCTATGTCAAGACCCATCGGGGCACTTTCACCACCGACTCGCAGGTCAAGCGCGATAACCGCCTGTGCGAAGTGCTCCTGATGAACGCGGAAAAGTTCTCCTTGCTCGCCTCGCAATTCGGCCAGGCTTATCCGCAGGAACACCTTCAGCAACTGTGGGAGAAAGTGCTCTTCGGGCAGGTTCACGACAACATTGACGGTTCCGCCGTTGCCGAAGTTTATCAGGATGCCGCAACGGATTATGGTGACATCAAGCACGATGGCGGCAAGCTGCTCGACTCCGCTCTGACCACCGTCGCCAAGCGGGTTAATACGCAGGGTGACGGACGCGCCGTCTTGATCTTTAATTCCTTGCCATGGGAGCGGACCGGTCTCGCTTCACTGGATGCGGGATACTTCGCCGGGCTTAAACATTTCAAGATCCTCGATGCCGCAGGGAAAGCCGTGCCTTATCAGGTCGAGGAGGAAGCCGGCAACACAAAGGCGCTGTTCTTCGCCGAGAAAGTGCCGGGAATGGGATACAAGGAATATCGCGTGGTGGCCGCCGAAGAACAGCCGAAGTTCACGACTGACCTCGAGGTGTCAGGGCTCACCCTCGCCAACGACCAGGTGGAAGTGGTGATTGACCCTGACTCCGGCAATCTGAAGTCACTGAAGAAGAAAGGTATGGAGACGAACTTCCTGCGGGAGGACAATCCAGGTGGGGCGCTGGAAGTTTGGGAAGACAAGCCTCCCGACGCGCCGCGCGGCGAGCCGGCGTGGAATATCTATCTTGGCGCCGATAATAAACTGGATAAGGCCGAGAGTGTGAAGGTGGTCGAAACCGGGCCCGTGCGCGCCGTCGTGCAAGTGAAGAAGTCTTTTGGCAGTTCGTCGTTTGTGGAGAATATAGTTCTTTACAGCCGCGCCGACCGCGTGGACTTCGAACTCAGCGTCGACTGGCACGAAAAATACCGCTTTGCCAAGGTGGCGTTCCCGCTCAATCTCAAGAATGTCTACGCGACCTATGAGATTCCCTACGGCGCCATCCAACGATTCGATTACACGCTGAAAGCGGACCCGGGCGTTCGCCTCACGGCGCCTCCGCGCGCGTGGGAAATCGCCGATCGCACGAAGTTTGAAGTGGCCGGACAACGCTGGGCGGACGTCAGCAACCAGCCCGGCGATTACGGCGTGACGCTGCTCAACGATTCGAAGTATGGGTTTTCCTACCAGGATAATACGCTGCGCATGAGCCTGATTCGCGGTCCGCGGCGCGCCTACCCAGGGATAAAGGATACCTGGTCGGACCAGTCGGACGAGCCGATTGTGGGCATCCACCAGATTCAGTACGCGCTGGTTCCTCATCGCGGCGCCTGGCAGGACGCGAATGCCACCCGGCTTGGCGCTGAGTTCAATGCACCGCTGCTGCCGAAGTCCGAGCCCTCCCACTCCGGGCAGCTCGCGGCTTCCTACAGTGGGCTCGACGTGTCCCCCGCGAGCGTCACCGTGGAATCCGTGAAGAAAGCTGAGGACACTAGCGAATACATCGTCCGACTTTATGAGACCGAAGACAAGGCCTCGACCGCCGTGCTCAACTTCGCGCGCGCTCCCCACACTGCCCGTGAAACCGACATGATGGAATGGGATAAGTTCGTGCCGTCGAAATCGTTCACGATCAAGGGAACAAAAGTGATCGTTCCGATAAAGCCCCTGGAAGTCATAACCCTTCGTGTCGGTTTCTGAAGTAACAACCGCGAGGCCGGCCTCCGCCCGCCTCGGGATCTCGGCCTGTCCCGTGCTAAACCCGACAGGGCAGAAGACGAGGCGGCCGCGACACGATGAGGATTGTCTGGCTCACTTTGGAGGCCGGAATCAGAATACTGCCCTGTGCCCGCCGGAATTTACTCAAGGTTAGCGTGCCGGGTAAACATCTCTGCCGCCGTCACGTTGTGTTGCTGCATGAGGACGAGGACCAATGCGTCCAAAATCAGGAAGAGGCATTGTTCGAAGAGAGTGCCCATCGGTTGGATCGATTGACGACCAGGGGTGGAGACCTGTGCTTTGGGCGAGGAGGCCGGAATGACCACCACCGCGTTCGCCCGTTGCGCGATGGGAGAATTCGGGTCAATCGTGAAGAGCACGATTTTCGCACCAATCTCCTTGGCTTTTGTGGCAATCGCCAACAAGCTCGCCGTCCTTCCGGAACCCGAACCTATGACCAAACAGTCGCCGGCGCAGATTGCGGGAGTGGTGGTTTCTCCCACCAGGTGCGCTTCGATTCCGAGATGCATGAGACGCATCGCAAACCCGCGGATTCCCAGGGCGCTGCGGCCGCTGCCGGCTAGGAACACCCTTTTCGCGCCGGCTAAGTGCGCAAGGGCTTGCTCAACGGCTTCGCGACGCATTTTCGCCAAGCAATCGCCAACTTCCTTAACAATCTCTGCAAACACGTCGTTCATATCGGAAGTCATCGGTGCCTCTCATCGACGCGGCTTAGGTATTGCCAATTAAGAACGGCCAATCCATTCGTCCAATTGTTTCACGATCGCGCGGGCAGCTTGGCCGGGATCGGGTTGGTCGGCGATTCCGCCTCCGACGACAATAATATCTGCGCCCTTGGCCAGGGCGTGTCCGACCGTATCGGAGGTGAGTCCACCGGCAATCGCCAATTGGCAGCCAACAACGGGGCGGATTGCCTCCAGGGAATGGAGGCTGTCTTTGCCGAGGCCGCGACGGTCAAAAGCCGTGTGTAGACAGATGATGGGCACTTGCATGGAGCACAGTTCCACCGCCCTGGCCATCGGGTCGCGAACATTGATGAGATCGGCCATGAGCTGTCCGCCGTGGGCTTCCGCCGCCTCAAGGGCGCCGCGGACGGTCAGGTCGTCGGCGGCTGCGAGTACGGTGACGATGTCGGCCCCGCGTTTGAATGCGATCGCCGCCTCAATTCTGCCTGCATCCATGATCTTGAGGTCAGCGAGATACTTCTTATTCGGAAACTTGGCCTTGATTGTTTCCAGAGCGTTGAGTCCTTCTGCAATAATCAAGGGAGTTCCAATTTCAACAATATCCACGTGAGGATAGATCTTCCCGACGATGTCCAACGCCTGCTGGAGGCTCAAAGCATCGATAGCGACCTGAAGGAGCGCCCTTGATTTGCGGTTCATGCTTAACGGTCCTCGCGATGGCGCAACAGCCCACGGACGAGCATTGCCGAAGCGCCTATGCGATCTTATATCGGGAACACAGGATATTCCAGCCGGTCAGCCTCCGACAATTCTCCCTGCCCCTGCTAACCAAATTTATGGTAGGACGTCTACCATCAGTGATGGCAGAATATCTACCATGACCATGACACCTGAATCCGCGACCCGGCTTGAGCTCTTGCAGGGCACTCTCGACATGCTGATCCTGCGCACGCTGCTCCTTGGGCCCGCGCACGGCCACGAGATCGCCAAGCACATTCAACGGACCAGTGACGACGTGCTCCAGGTTGAGCACGGCTCGCTTTATCCTGCACTTCACCGGTTGGAGCGCAAGGGTTTGATCTTATCCAAGTGGGAGATGGCAAAAGATCGCCGTCGCGAATTCAAATACTACCGGCTGACACGTACGGGTAGAAAGCGGCTCGTGGCGGAAGAATCCAAGTGGAAACAACTGGCTGGTGCTATTGCCCGCGTGATGGCGCCGGTTGCCGAAACCAGGTGATGAAGGGCAGGTGGCGACACACTCATGGTGAGCCTCTGGCGCCGGATTCAAAATTGGATCTTTCCGCCAACGCAACAGGAGGAAAGAGACGCGGACCTGGAGCGCGAGTTGCGCTCCCATCTCGACTTGGAGGCTGAGGAACAGCGCGACGCCGGGTTGGCGCCGGTGGAAGCTCGCTACGCCGCCCAGCGCGCCTTCGGCAGTACGGATTTGGTGAAGGAGGAGATACGCGACATGTGGGGATGGACATCGATTGAAAGGCTCAGGCAAGACGTGCGCTATGGCATTCGGCAACTTCGCCGAGCTAAGGGCATCACGGCGGTGGCCGTATTCACCTTGGCGTTGGGCATTGGCACCACCACGGTCATCTTCAGCATGATCGACAACGCATTATTGCACCCGTTTCCTTACAAGGACGCTGACGGCATCAGCGCCTTCCGAATTCACGACCTCGATGAGTCCGGAGGATTCGGCCGTCTTTGGCTTACCGTTCCCGAGTTCATCGACTATCGCGATCAAAACCACGTTTTCGCGGACATGACCGGTACAGCCGGTGGGGATGTTCTCTACACCCGCGGCGAAGGAACGCAGCGACTCTCGGGGATCTTCATGACCACCAATGCTTTTCAATTTCTGGGGGTGCCACCGCTGCTGGGCCGCTGGATCACGCCCGAGGATGGAGCGCCCGGCGCCCCTCCCGTGTTCATGATGAACTACCGGCTGTGGCAGGAACAATTCCGGGGTGACCGCAACATTCTCGGAACCACTTTTACGCTGAACGGCATTTCCAGGACGCTTGTGGGCATCATGCCGCCGCGGTTCCAATACTTCGGTGGGGACATCTACATGCCTCTCAGCTTGAGCCGCGCTGGCGTTATCGGCCCTGACGCTGCCACGGTGGGCGGCGGACAGACTTATCTAATTGCCGAAGAGCGCCGCAAGCCCGGCGTGAGCCTCGCAGCCGCGGCGGCGGACTTGAACGTGATCGCCCAACGCCTCTCCAAAATCTATCCGCACGATTATCCCAAGCATTTCAACGTGAAAACCGACACGCTGGCAAACGACGTGGTGGGAAACTTCAAGGAGATGTTCTTCATCCTGCTGGCCGCCGTCGGGATGTTGCTTCTGATTGCCTGTAGCAACGTCGCCAATCTGTTGCTGGCGCGGGCGACCTCGCGCGAAAAGGAATTTGCCATCAGGGCGTCAATTGGGGCGAGCCGCGGTCGGCTAATCCGCCAGCTTCTGGTGGAGAGTTTCGTTTTGGCGGCGGCAGGGGGCATCTTCGGTTACCTCTTTGCTTATGGCGGCCTGAAGGCACTAATGGCCGTCATGCCACCAGACACCTTGCCCAGCGAATCGGTGGTCGAATTGAATTCGGCGGTGCTGGCGTTTACGATGGGCGTCACCCTGATGACCACTTTGCTGTGCGGCCTCGTCCCTGCTTTGCACGCGGTCAGCGGGGAATTGCACCCACGGCTGAAAGACTCGGGCCGGGGCGTGAATTCAGGCTCGCGCCATGGTGGATTCCGCGCCGCTCTCGTGGTAGCGGAAGTGGCGCTCGCGATCGTGCTCCTGGCGGGCGCCGGGTTGATGATGCGCAGCTTCTTCGCGATCGAGCAGGTCAATATGGGTTTCAATCCGCAGAAAATCCTTTCCGCGCGGTTGGTCTTTACCAAGGGCCATTACCAAACGGCGGTTCAGAACAAGATCTTCTTCCAACAAGTCCTGCCGCGGATAATCGCTGTGCCCGGTGTGGTGGACGCCGCCGAGGCTGCCACCTTACCGCCTTTTGGCGGGCCGGTCAGCGAGGTGACGGTGCCGGGCAAGTCCCACTCTGAGCGCTGGAACGCCATGGTGGAAGCGTGCAGCGAGAGCTGGTTTCGTACGGTTGGAGTCTCGCTCGTTCGCGGCCGGCTGCTTTGGGAGTTCGACGTCGATTCGGCGCGCCCAGTGGCGGTGGTCAACCAGACTCTGGCGCGGCGCTATTTCGGCCAGGAAGACCCCACGGGACAGAAGATCAAATTCAATGAACTCGACCAGATACCTGACTCGCTCCACGATGCCTACTTTGAAATCATCGGCGTTGTGGCAGATTTCAAGAACGATGACTTGCAGCATCCAACGCTGCCCGAGGCCTTTATTCCTTACACGTTCGCCAACTACGGCCGGCGGGGCATCCTGGTAAGGACTGCCGGCGATCCCGCCTCGGTGCTGAAGAGTGTCAGCCAGGCGGTGTGGTCGGTGGATCCTGATGTGGCTCTTACCCAGGCTCGCCCGTTACAAGCGTTCCTCAAGGATTACGCTTACGCGCAACCCAAGTTCGGGCTGGTGGTATTGAGTGTGTTCGCTGCCATCGGCCTGGTGCTGGTCATTGTGGGTGTGTTCAGCGTGATGGCCTATTCGGTGTCGCTCCAGACGCACGAGATCGGGATTCGGATGGCGCTGGGCGCACAGGCAGGCAATGTTCTGGGAATGGTGCTGACCCACGGAATGCGTTTGATCGCTGCGGGGATCGTCGTTGGCGAGATTGCGAGTCTGGTGTTGACTCGTTTCGTCGCGAGCCAAATTTGGGGTGTGTCAACACACGATCCGTTAACGTTGGGGGCAATCGCTGCCGTCATTGGAACGGCCGGATTCGCCGCCTGCGTGCTTCCGGCGCGGCGCGCCTTGCGCGTCGATCCTTTGGTTGCGCTCCGCGACGAGTGATGCGCTGCCGCGGGTTCCCCAGTGCGGCGGGGGATTGTGCAAGCCCAGCTTCGATTGCAAGGACAGCCGTGTGGGTGTATTTTAGCGATAAGGGCGCTGAAGGCACGGGGGCTTATAAGCAAGGGTCAAGGATTTCTATCCAAGCTATCTTGTGGACGAACCACGGGGTAATGGAGTGAGCACACGGGAAACACAAAATTCGAAATTCCAAATTTCCAAAAGCCGCGCGCGGGCTGGCGAGTTTCCAATTTCCAGCTTCGATTTTCGAGAAGCTGCCCGCCTAATGGACCGATTGGAGGTTGAGGATGAACACCGTGTTCCAAGACCTGAAGTTCGGTTTCCGCGTGTTGGCGAAGAATCGCGGCTTTACCACCATTGCCGTTCTCACCCTCGCGCTCGGCATCGGCGCCACCACCTCCATGTTCAGCGTGGTGAACGCCATTATTCTCCGTCCGCTTCCGTACCCCGATCCCGAGCAACTGGTGGGCCTGGGCCAGAACCGGGTGCAAAAGGGCATGGGGTATGTTCAGACCGGGGTTTCCGTCCCCAACATTCTTGACATCGCGGCGCGGAATCACGTATTTCAACAGGTTTCCTACTACCTTTGGCATTCGTTCAACCTGACGAAGACCCAGCCGCCGCAGCGCCTCGATGGGGCGCAAGTCTCCGCCACGCTGCTGCCCATGTTTGGCGTGCCGCCGGCGCTGGGTAGGTATTTCGCGCCCGATGAAACCCAGCCCGGGCGCGGGCACGTCGCCGTTATCACCTACGAGCTTTGGAAGGACCGGCTCGCAGCAAACCCCGGAATCATTGGAAAGACGCTGAGCCTTGATGATGAGACCTACACGGTGGTTGGCGTCCTGCCACAGAGTTTTCATTTCGTTTGGGACTCGCGCATGGACGTTTTCGTTCCCCTCGTTTTGACGCCCAAAGACTTGGCGGAGTCCGCCCGAACCACTCGTAACCTTCAAACCACCGCGCGAATGAAACCGGGCATCACCTGGAAAAAGGCGCAGGCGGAGATGAATGAGATCGCCCTCCGCCTCGCCCAGGAGCATCCCGACGCCAACCGGGGATGGGGCATCAAGGTGGAGCCGCTCCACGACGCGTATCATCGACGCATGGACACCGCACTGTGGTCCATGCTGGGCGCGGTTTGCTTTGTGCTGCTGATTGCCTGCGTCAATGTCGCTAACTTATCTCTGGCACGATTGAGTGCACGGCGAAAGGAATTGGCTGTTCGGTTGGCCGTGGGAGCCAGCCGCGTGCGTCTGATCGGCCAGTTGCTAACGGAGTGCTTGCTGCTCTCCGCACTGGGCGGGGGCCTCGGAATCTTCCTTGCCTATTGTGGGACCAAGCTGCTTGCCTGGGGTTGCAGCCGCTATTTTGACTCTATCCCGGGGATCAAAGAACTCACACTGGACTGGCGCGTGCTGATTTTCACGGGCGCCATTTCGCTGGCGACTGGCATCGCCGTTGGGCTGGCGCCGGCCTTTAAGGCTGCGAAGAGCGACGTACAGGACGCATTAAAAGAGAGCGCGCAAAGCGTCAGCGGCGCCGCGGGTCACAAACGGTTGCTCAATGCCCTGGTGGTTGTGGAGATGGCCCTCGCCATGGTGCTCCTGGTTGGCTCGGGGCTACTTTTGAGGAGCTTCGTCAAGCTGGTGAATGTG
The DNA here is from genome assembly GCA_052139985.1 of Terriglobia bacterium. GTDB lineage: Bacteria > Acidobacteriota > Terriglobia > UBA7540 > UBA7540 > Bog-366. Next base: position 28,419 of record JBKQVI010000115.1, on the reverse strand, counting down.
GACCTGGGATTTAACCCAAGCCATGACCTTACCTTCTGGATGGCCTTGCCCGAGTACAAGTATCCCCAGCCTGCCCAACAGGTCACCTACTTTCGCCAGGTATTGGACCAAGTAGCGTCCGTCCCTGGGGTCTTGCACGCAGGCGGAATGTCGATGCGAGGAGAGTTCCTCTTTCTCCCCGAAGGCCAACCGCGGCCCGCCCCCGGTCAGGAGCCTGCTGCCTATGAATACATGATTACCCCCGATTACTTTCAGGCCGCCGGCGCGAGCCTGGTAAAGGGGCGTGAGTTTACCCTGCACGACAATGAACAATCCGTTCCGGTCGCTATTATCAATGACACGCTGGCGCGCCGCTACTGGCGGAACACCGATCCACTGGGACAGCATCTCAACATTCTCTCGAATGTCTACGGAAAGCAGAATGAGCACGAAGAGACTTTCGAAGTCGTCGGCGTCGTGAAAAACATTAAGCGGTATTCGGTGTGGGAAGAGATTCCGGAAATCTTCGTGCCCTTTGAGCAGCATCCCGACCCATATTTGTGGATGGAAGTCCGGACGGCGCCCAAGCCGTTGACCCTTTCGGCTGCTGTTAGGGACGCTGCCGAATCCGTGGACAAGGACCAGCCGGTGGAAGAACTTCAGGCCATGGATCAAGTCGTGGCGCAGAGATTCGGCGAGATCCGCTTCCCCATGACGTTGGTCTGGAGCTTTACCTCGTTGGCATTATTGCTGGCCGCGATTGGGATCTACGGGGTGATGTCTTACTCAGTGAGCCGGCGCACGCATGAATTGGCCATCCGTATGGCGATGGGAGCGGAGCGGCGAGCCTTGCTGAAACTGGTCGTGTTCGAGGGTTTCGTCGTTACCGTGACGGGAGTTGTGGTGGGAACGGTTGCTGCCTTGATCGCCGGACACGTCATTGCGACCTATCTCTACGGCGTCAGCCCCAGCGATCCCCTAACGCTCCTTTCCATGGGCGTGGCGCTGGTGAGCGTATCTCTGCTCGCGTGTTTTCTGCCTGCCCTCCGCGCGATGCGGGTCGATCCCATGGTCGCGCTGAGATATGAATGAAGCGCCGGGCTTGAGCCCGGCATGTGCCGCCCTAAAGGGCGGCGCTACGCCCAAATTAGGACACTACCAAACTCCGCCGCCCGTTGCATCCCGCGGCGCTCCGGTGTATGTTACCGTGCGAGCGGGAATCAACAATCGAAGTCTCCGGGTGCTGTCCTAATTTGAGCCGTAGCGTGGGCTTCCAGCCGGCACAGGAGCCGCGAAGATGGCGGCGTTACGCTCACATTAGGACAGCACCAGTCTCCGCTCACACTTGAAACCTGCTTTTCCAGGAGCAGAACCTATGCGTTCTCACGCGGTCCGTTGGTTAGTTCTTGCGGGTTTGGTCTGTACCCTTTCGCTGATCGCAAGGAAAACGGCGGGTCAGCCGTCAACCCCCTCTCCCAAGGATACTTCTCAGCACAAACTGTATATGATCGGGAATGCGCATATTGACATTCCCTGGCTGTGGCCGTGGCCGGAAGCGATGGCGGTGGGGCTCAGCACGTTTCGGGCGGCCCTTGACCGCATGAATGAATTCCCGGATTTCAAATTCACCGCCAGCTCCGCGCAGTTGTATGAGTGGGCTGCGGCCGCCGATCCCAAGTTGATTGCTGAGATTCGCAAGCGTGTGGCGGAGGGCCGATGGGATGTTGTGGGCGGGTGGTGGATTGAGCCCGACGTGAATGTCCCCAACGGTGAGTCGCTGGTTCGCCAGGGACTCTACAGTCAACGGCTCTTCCAGCAGTTGCTGGGACGTACGGCGCGGGTGGGCTACAACCCTGACTCATTTGGCCACACCGGCACGCTGCCCCAAATCCTGACGCTTCAGGGGATGCATGCATACGTGTTTATGCGCCCGGCCGCGAACGAAAAGAAGTTGCCTGCCGATGTGTTCTGGTGGCAGGGCGCCGATGGCACGCGCGTCTTGACCTATCGAATTCCTTACAGCTATGGAATCGAGGAGGGCATCCGAGACGCCATGCGCGCTATTGCCAATCTTCCCGAACCCACCAAGGACATGATGGTTTTCTACGGTGCGGGGGATCACGGCGGGGGGCCTGCCAAGGAAACCATCCATGCCATTCTTGATGCCCAGAAGCAGACCGGCGGTCCCCAGATCGTCTTCAGCACTCCCGACAGCTACTTTGACGAAATCAGGAAGGCCAAGTCCGAAGATTTCCCGGTGGTGGACGACGATTTGCAGCACCACTCGGTGGGCTGCTACACCGCGATGTCGGAGATCAAGAAGGATAATCGCACAACCGAGGCGGCGTTAGTGACGGGCGAGAAGATGGCAGCGCTGGCGCACGTACTGCTGGATTTCCCTTACCCCAAAAGCGAGTTCACCGCTTCCTGGAAAAGAGTCCTGCTGATGCAGTTCCACGACAGTATGGCGGGGACGGCGCTTCCCGAACAATATGTGGTTTCACACAATGCCTACGGATTTGCCCAGGACGTGGCCAACCAAGCCATGTACCGCGCGGTGGAGAAGATCGCGTGGCAGATTCCCGCCACGGACCCCGATTCAGAGTACCTGGTGGTTTTCAACCCGCACGCCTGGGCGGCGAAGTTGAACGTTCAATACGATCTGAGTTGGGGCGACGATAATGGAAAGGTCGCGCCAAACGACTCACGCCTGGAAGATGAGGAGGGCAACGCCATTTCGCACCAGTGGACGGCAGGCCAGACGGTGGTGGGCGACCGGAAAGGGTTGGTGTTCCAAGCGCCCGTGCCGGCTTTCGGCTACCGGCAGTTTCGGTTGCGCAAGGTTGCGCCGGCTGCCGCTCCTGAATCCGCTGTGCACGCCACGGAAAAGGGCATGGAGAATGAACATCTGCGGGTGACCTTTGCCGACGACGGGACGATTTCGCTGTTCGACAAAGACGCCGGAGCGGAGGTATTTCGCGGGAAGTCCGGCGGGGCGCGCGGCGTGGTGATTGACGACCACAGCGATACGTGGAGCCACGATGTTCGCGCCTACACACAAGAAATTGGTGCGTTCGGCAATGCGAGCTTCCGAGTCATGGAAAACGGGCCGGTGCGAGCCATGGTGCGCGTGCGGTCGAGCTATGGATCTTCTCTCCTGCGTACGGACTGGATACTCTACGCCGGCGCGCGCAAGCTGGAAGCGACTGTTTCTTTGGATTGGCACGAACACCAGAAGATCCTGAAATTCTCTTTCCCGGTGGACGTGGAGAATCCCGTACCCACTTACGAAATCGCTTATGGATTTAAGGTGCGCCAGGCCAATGGCGCCGAGGATCCGGGACAAAGGTGGCTTGATGTTTCCGGTGAACGAAAGGGGAAAGCCTACGGCCTCACGGTGCTCAACGATGCCAAGTACGGGTACAGTGTGCAGGATAACGACCTGCGGGTTTCCATTGTGCGCGGCGCGGCGTACGCACAGCATCGGCCGCGCCAACTCGAACCCAACGGTGAGTACATTTGGCAAGATCAGGGCATCCAGACCTTCCGCATGGAATTAGCGCCCCATGCGGGTACGTGGCAGGACGCGGGCGTCGTGCATATGGCCGAGGAGTTGATGGCGCCCGTGCCGGTTCTCTACCAGGGAATCCATCAGGGGACACGCGCACAGTCTGCTTCCTTCCTGTCTGTGGATGTTCCAAACGTCGTCGTGTCGGATGTCAAGCAAGCCGAGGATGGAACTGACCTCATCATCCGGTGCTACGAAACGGCAGGGCAAGCCACCAAGGCATCGCTGGATTTGGGACTGGTGCACCGCCACTGGACGGGTCAGTTCCATCCGCTCGAGATCAAGACTCTGCGCGTCCCCTTGACAGGGGCTACTGCGATCCGCGAAGTCAATGTGCTGGAACAGTGAATAAGTGAAGCATCTTGGCCGCTTCGCCGTTGGCCTCGCGATGAGCCGGGAGCAAGCCCGGGTCAAGGCCGCAAATCTCCGCTGTTGTTCAAACGTTGGCGTGCCGCATGGGTTCTTTTTGAATCAATGAGCAGTGGCGGGTTTGTTTCGAGTGGCGCGAAGGCCCTGCCTGTGAAGTGGAAATTACGGACCACCACTGAGGAGGAGACCCGTAGCGCAGACTGCCGCGTTTGCGGTCTGCGGCTCTTCGTCGACGAGCGCTACTCGATGGGACGGCGTGCCCACCGCCAGGGAAGAGACGCGGACCACAAGAACGGTGGTCCGCGCTACTTGCTACGAGCCGAATTCCTCCGCGGCACTTTCCCGTTGCCTGGCCACAAACGGGTCGAGATCTGCATCACACGCATCGAAGACCTATCTTGAACGCGGCGACAAGCACAAACGGACATGCAACTGTAAACATTTCAACGTTTGCAAAGGGCTAATGAATCTCACAAGACGCAGTTTCAACCGCCTGGCCGTAGCATCAGCAGCAACCGGCTTCCTTCCTAACGCATTCGCACAGTCAACGGAACGTCGCCTTCGCTATGCGATCGTCGGACTAGGGCGGATCTCGATGAATAGCTTTATGCCTGCCCTCAAAGCATCTTCCACCTCGGAGATTACAGCCCTGGTGAGCGGGACGCCTGAAAAGGCCAGACGCATGGCCGCTCAATATGGAGTGGCAGAAAGTTCCATCTACTCATATGAGCAGTTCGACCGCATTCGTGACGATGCCGGAATCGACGCCGTTTACATCGCTCTGCCGAATGGCATGCATGCGGAATATACCATCCGGGCGGCGCAAGCCGGAAAGCACGTTCTATGCGAAAAGCCAATGGCGAACACGGTAGAGGAATCGAAGGCGATGATCGCCGCCTGCCGGCGAGCGAACCGGAAGTTGATGATCGGCTATCGATGCCAACTGGAGCCGACGACACTCCATGCGAAGCAGCTCATCGCGAGCGGCAGGCTTGGGACGATCCATTCCATCGAAAGTGCCAACGGATTCAATACTCCTCCTGGAGAGTGGCGGTTAAATCGGAAGCTGGCCGGTGGGGGGCCGCTTCAGGATGTAGGTATTTACTCACTGAATGTGTGCCGCTTCTTGCTTGGGGAGGAGCCCTCGCGTGTTTCGGCCTTCAGTTCCGTGATCGATCACGATGGCCGTTTCGACCAGGTGGAGGAGACGATTGCCTGGACCATGAAATTTCCTTCTGGGACGATAGCGACGTGCAGCACTAGCTATGGCGCAGACATGGAAGGATTTTATCGAGTGCATGGATCGAAGGGTGCCATCACGGTACAGCCCGCTTTTTCTTACTTAGGGATACACATGGTGGGACAGATTGGTGATGAAGTGGTTGATGATCTGGACAAAGCGCCTTTCCCGGACGAGTTCACCCGCGAGGCCGACCATTTTTCGCGCTGCGTTTTCGAAGATCGGCACCCGGGGCCTTCCGGCGAGGAAGGGCTGAAAGACATGGAATGGATCGCACAGATTTACAAATCTGCCGCGGCGCAGATTTGATCCGCGCTAAATCGCAGATTGGGGCCCGCTCTTATGCGCTTAGCCGCCCGGTTTTCAGGACTTCACACCCTTGAGGGAATGGCAGTTTTCATCCACGCGTGCTCGTTCGATGATTGGCTGGTAAAATAAGACCCGTAGCGGTCTGCGGCACTTCGTTGACGAGCACTACTCGATGGGACGGCGTGCCCCCGGCCTGGGAAGAGACGCGGACCACAAGAACGGTGGTCCGCGCTACTTGCTCGTGCGCAGCGGAGGACCGTAGCGCGGACCTGCACTCCAAGGTCCGCGGCTTTGGGGCAGGACAATTGGGACGAACCGCGGACCTAAAAAACAGGTCCGCGCTACTTGCTTCCCCTCACCGTTTCCCCTTAAGGCACTTTCCAGCAAGCTCTACAAGTTCGGAAGTTCGCAAACGAATAATCTCATAATTGCGCGCAGGTTCAGGTGAGTTCCGCGACGATGTCTGTGCGGATTCGAGTTGGCCTAACGATTGCGTCAGCGCGCCCCACTCGGTTCGCCCGTCGTGAAGTGGCTTTGATTCATCTTTCAATTCATTTATCAGGTCATACGCACTCACTGTGATTTTGTGTGTGTTGCCCGCGACACGGCGCACGAAGTGATGTTCTATAAGACTATGGAAACCGTTCAGCCATCGTTCCTGAGCCTCGGGCGCACAACTGAGGCTGTCGATGTCGGGAGGAAAGGGAAACGGACCGATTCGAATATACTCTCCGATTTGATCAGAAGAAGTCAGAAAGATCTCTCCGCCCTGTAGAACGGCGGCAACGAGCATGACCAATCCCTCACCCGACAAGCGAGAATTCATGTTAAACGAGGGAGCAATGTTGCCCTGATGAAAATCGGACGGTAGCAGTGAATCTCCGGCATTGCCGATGATACGTTCACGCTCTAGGACCCTGCGAATCTCTTCGAATCTTGCCGCCACGTCTCCCTTGGGAAAGCGAATTTGCGCGAGTCCTTGGATATTGGAGAACTCGGCGCAACCGTCTTCTATAAGGATGATCGCCCGCTCAAATCCCAGACGACCTTGAAACAGACCCGCCTCGTGGATTACATTCTCGCGGGCGCGCTTCGTACCGTCCGCCCCTTCATCTTCTGCGGTCATGACCAAAAAGGCGAAGGTGGAGTTGGAAAGCATGGATTCCAGCCGTTCCTTTGTCGAAAGGCCGGCGACAGGCTCTCGATTGAACTCTTCCGGTTCGAGGCGAAGACGATCCTGTATGAAATCCTTCAGGTCTTTCCAGAGATGGGCTTTTCCATGGCCGATGAAGATCTTTGTGCGCGCTCCCTCTTGGACTACGGAGTCGCCTGCATGCTCTAACCTCATTGGTTTCTTCTCCTCATGTGCGTTCTGGGACTCGATCTGTGCGGCAAAGCGAGACGCTTCAATAGACTTAATTGCGTCTGCGAGACTATTGACTGAAAAGACGAGAGCTTCACGAATGGGTGCGGGACTTCGGTCGCTAGCCAATTGTGCGCTGCAGAGCTTTTTAGCGCGGTCGAGAGTTTCCGGCGGAAAGCGTGCAGCATTGTGAAACGTGAAATATGTGAGTGAAGGACAAATGGATCGCGCCCAAAAGTCCGTGCATTCCGGTGTGTCGCCCCTTCTTAGGAGTTCGAATACACGTTCTGGCAGTTCGGCTGTCGGCCCGAACTCAGCGATCGACCTGACAACCACTGCTTGAACACAAGGGACAAATGCACCTCTCTGAACTGGAGAAGACAGTGGCTCGGTTGAAAGTGCGGACCAAAGGGTCTCAAAGATGTCGTGCCGCACCGCTTGTGGCTGTTGACTAATAGAGCGTTCGAGCAGATAGGCGGTTTTCTCCTGATCAAAGTGGCCATCGCGGTGCTCTTGCAGAATCCTGCGAACCTGTGCTTGGATATCGCGTTGATCTGACGGCTGTGACATCGAGCTATCCCTGGGGCCGTCTTCGCGTATTCTAACCCGCCGGCTGGCGCAGACACCCGTATTTTGGTGTCTGCGATCCCGAAGGGACGTTCTCCTCCGACCCCGCCCCGTCGAGAGTATACTCGCCTCCGCCGTGTCCATCCACCACCCCGTTTACCGTTCCGGTGAACTCCCCTTCATCACCACCGGCACCTCGGGAGGTTTTACAATGGGCAGGATGCGTCCATTCTCCGCATGGACCGGGGAGACCCGTAGCGCAGACCGCCGCGTTTGCGGTCTGCGGCTCTTCGTCGACGAGCGCTACTCGATGGGACGGCGTGCCCACGGCCAGGGAAGAGACGCGGACCACAAGAACGGTGGTCCGCGCTTGCTTATCAGCGAATCGGCGATCTTCTATAGCGCGTGACAATGGCGCGCTAAAATCGTAAGCTCAGGGTGAGCATACAGCAGTAAGGCGAAATCTATGATACACAAGGCAAAGGATCTCTCCCCCGACCAGAAGGCCGCTGTCGAGAGCCTGCTCGGTCGCCAAATACTTGAAGGCGAGGCCGTGAGTGTACGTGCCTTCGAGCCCCCGGTCCTCTCCGACAAACGGCGACACGAAATCGTCGATTCGCTTAAGTGTTATTTTGCGCAAGTAGATGCTAACAGCAGATCGGTTTCCGCTGAGGAAGCCGAAGAGGCCATTACTGAAGCCATGCGTAGTACGCGTCCACATTACGTTCCCCACCCGTGAGAGTTGTTCTTGATACCACGATCCTCGTTCGGGCAGGCACCAGTCCTCATGGGCTGGCTCGTCATCTGTTACTCGCCATCATCACCGCCAAACATCCGTTAATCCTTTCGAATGTTCGATACAATAATGCGAGGTGAGGGGGGAAGGGCCAAACTATGGTGAAACCGATTTCGGTAACCGCGTTGCCGAACTTGCGAATCAAGGTCGTATTTTCGGATGGCGCGGAAGGCTCCGTGGACCTGTCGGAGCTGGCGGGGCAGGGCGTCTTCAAGGCGTGGGAGGACGAGAAGTTCTTTGCACAGGTCCACGTCGGCCCCGCCAGGCAGATCCGATGGAATGATGAGATCGAGCTGTGTCCCGATGCTATCTATCTGAAGTTGACCGGGAAGACCCCGGAAGACCTCTTCCCCAACCTCAGGCGCGAGCCCAGCCATGGAGGCGGAGACATACGCCAGCCTTGAATTGGCAAGCTGGCCGTGGGCCTGTTCGGTGTCCACGTGCACCAACACGCGGTCAGCGGTGGCTCCCTGGCGCGGCCCGCAACGCGGCGTGCGTCAACACGTTTAATGAAACCCGCGACCGAAAAGCCGCGGGTGGAGCACGCATTGGTTTCCGGGGACGAGTTCACTTGAGTGCTAGTTGAGTGTGGGCAACTTCGGTAGAGGAAGCTTCGGAGCCCGCGACACCCTGCGAGCGGCGTTCGAGTGCCTTCCACAATTTGCCAAGAGAGCCGGTGGCCGCGCGTAGGCGGAAATACGCCATTTCCTCTTCGGGCGAGAGTCCCTTGATCTCTTCGTAAATCTCCGCCTGCGCGTGGCGCTTGAAGGCGATACAGTCGAAGCCTTTTGCCGGCCTAAGTCGCTTCATCGAGGCGTACCTCCTGCGGGGAAACAATCGACAGCAGGCCGAAGCCTGTCTGAAGATTGACTTGATTATAAGCCCGCATCTTGTCAATCCGCACGATATGTTTGAAGTTCCAGGATACACGTGTCTGCGTACACTCGAAGCGGTTTCAATCTGCCCACCTCCATTCAGCGTCTCCCATGAGCTTACATCAATTCCATTGCGGAGCGCTTCGAAACGTCGCGGCTCAACTCCTCGCCCAATTTCTCCGCGCCATTCGTGTAAATCTGGGCATCGTAGCGCCCACGCGAGATGGAGACATACGCCAGCCGTGAATAAACAGGTTCGTCGCCCCCTGGGCAGAGGAAATCCGCTGACCTTCCGAGCGCGGCCGCGCCATACTCTTCCTGAATGCCCCCCAGCGGCGCCAAGCTTTCACGCATTTTACGTGTTATACTGATCCCGGAGGTGATCGATGAAACAGAACATCACTCTGGCGATTGACAAGCCCCTGCTCAAGCGCGCCAAAGCCCTCGCCGCTCAGCGCGGGACAAGCATCAGCGGGCTTTTGGGCCAGGAGCTTGCGAGGCTGGTGGACCGTGAGGCGGCATACACGGAGGCCAAAATCAACGCCCTGGCCCACCTGGAAAATCCCTATCATCTGGGCGGAACCGGAATTCGAAACCGCGAGGCGCTCCATGACCGACAAGGTCTTCGTTGACTCGAATGTGCTCATTTACGCCCACGACAGCGACGCGGGCGCGAAGCGGCAACGTGCGGCGGAAAGACTCAAGCAACTTTGGGACAACGGCCAGGGACGGCTCAGTACCCAGGTTTTGCAGGAGTTCTATGTCAACGCGACGCAGAAGATCAAAAAGCCTCTCGCCCGCAGTTTGGCGCGAGAAATCATCCGGAACTACGGCCTTTGGGTAGAATCCCCAATCACCACGTCAACGGTGGTTCGGGCTTCTGAGATCGGCGAAGCTTGGAAGATATCGTTCTGGGACGGTATGATCCTCGCTGCCGCGGAACATGACGGCGCGCGCGAACTCTTAAGCGAAGACTTGAACCACGGACAGGTCATTGCCGGCATCCGAGTTGTTAATCCTTTCCTCTAACCTTGCCTTGCTTTCGTGTAAATCTGCGCGTCGTAGCGTCCGCGCGAGACCGAAACGCACGCCAGCCGTGAGTTGACAAGGAGTTGCGTTGGGCTAGAAAAGCCCTCCACCGGCGGACGGACGGGAAAGCGTGCCTTGCTTTTAGGGGGATGCTGCGGTTGCGGGGTTCTCGACGGTCAGGCCCGTCTGTTGCGCCACGGCGAGTAGGTCTTCATCCGAGGCAATTAAGACCAGGGAGTTTCCGGTCCCAATCAGGGAATCGTTCACGCCCAGAGCTGTGGCTAAATGGACGGCATCAGCGCCACGCAGCTTATAGCCTCGCGCCAGCCGGAGAGCTCGACCCACTACTTCATCCGTGACGGGAAGTCCAGCCAAGTCTGCCCAGTCTTCTTCCAGTTGTTGCTGAAGCCGGGCCAGTTTTTCTTCATCCAGTTTTCTGGGCACCTGTTGCCGGGCCAGAGCGGAAGCAACCTCGATGTAACCCAAAACTGAGCTTGCCAAGGGCTGTCCGCTCTCGAACAAGCGCATCATCCAGCCGGTGCCCGGCTCCAGGAAATAGCGCTTCAGCCAGGCGCTGGAGTCCAACTAGAAGAGGGTCACCGACGCTCCTGAACCAGCCGTTGGGAGGGCAGTTCACCTTCCACCTGGAGCGACTCGACGGGTTTAAATCGCGGTGGCCAATGGGCAGGCAGCTTAACGTCAGGCAAGCTCTTCAGCCGTTCCCGAAGGGAATCATGGGGCGCCGCGTCACTTCTCCGCATCAGGCGGCCGGCCAGCGCTTGCTCGAGAATTTCGGCAGCGGAGCTTCCGGGGCTCCGAGCCAGGGCGTCGCGCAACAATTGCTCAGCTTGCGATGTGAGGTCAACTTGCATGAGTTGAGTATAGCGTAAGTGGGAACGGAGCGGAGCGAGAATCCCTGGAATCGGTAGGAGATGGCCTCGGCCACCCTTTTCATGGCCGGTTTCTAATGCGGACTCCTTTGAAACGTCACGGCTCAACCCTTCACCCAATTTCCCCGCGTCATTCGTGTGCATCTGGGCATCGTAGCGCCCGCGCGAGACGGGCACATACGCCAGCCGTGAATTGACAAGCTGGTCGTGAGCCTGCTCGGTGTCCACGTGCACCAGTCACGAAGTCGGCTCGTCCAAAGCCCGTCTGAAGATTTGCTCGCTCAAGCAGTTCGGCCTCGCGGGCGACGTCAAGAAACTGACGGCGCGCGAACACAAGTATCGCCTGCGAGTCGGGACCCATCGGATCCTCAGGGCTCCGTCAAGGTTCCACAACTGTAAGATAACGGGATCATGCCGATCGGGGCGAATTTGGAGTGCGGCAGCTTGCTGCCGCTTTTTGGCGCGCCTGCTCGCTGGCGCGCTGCGGGCGGGCACCATGCTGCCCGCCCGGAAAGCGGGAGCAAGCTCCCGCACTCCCTATCGAGACGACTTTGACGCACCCCTGTCGAATCCTGTTCCGGTCGGAAGGTGCGGTCATCTTTGTGTGTGCTGTAAAGCATCGAAGAGAAGCATATGAATAGAACCGCCAAACAACGCAAGCCGAACCGTCCGCCATCTGTGAGCTTTCGGCAAGGCTGCGTGACTTAATCTAACCGAAATTGCTAATGTCTGTCTTTTGCCCAGGAGGGCAGACGATGGCCAACGAGATTCCAGATATTCCCCTTGCAATGCGGAAAGTTTATCGGCCCCGGTAGCTGGACACGCGAAAGTAGGTTTGCTCCCTTAAAGGGGGAACTCAGATACCCAACTGTGCGTATTAATGAACGGAACTTCCCGCGACGCCTACGCGCGTGATCTTGAATATATTCAAGTATATTGGGATACGTTCGCGGCTCGACGACTTTGTTGGGTTGCGATGGGGTTCTGCGGTGATAGGAGGCAGGCTATGCTGACCGGAGTGCTGATTCTCGCCTGTTGGGTTTTCCTCGGAGTGTTTTGGAACATCAGCGCGCGCTCCATCAAGCCCACAGCGGAAGGCCAGGACTGGAGCGGCAGGCTGGCCCGTATGCCAATCTGGCTGGGGTACATCCTGTTAATCGTCATCTGGGCGTATCCGTTTGGAATGGTGGCGATACGACGGACGGCTGTTTCGGGCTCGCTCGCGGTTGCGATCTGCGCGCTGGGGCTGCTGGTGTCCATATGGTCGCGCCGGGCGCTGGGTAACGAGTGGAGCAGAGATGTCGAATTGAAGCAGGGGCATAAGCTGGTGGAACGGGGACCGTATGCTTTCGTGCGGCATCCGATCTACACCGGCCATCTGCTGATGGGGCTGGGGACGGCCATTGGCTCCGGCCGGCTGGTTGCGTTCGCGGGGCTGGCGCTGTTCTTCGTGGGCTTCTGGATCAAGCTGAGGCAGGAGGAGAGGCTTCTGGTGAGAAGCTTTCCGGGGGAATACCCTGCTTACCGGGCGCGCGTCCGGGCGCTGGTTCCGTATGTGTGGTGACGCGATCTCGCGAAGCGGCGAGAGGCGATGGCTAGGTTGACGACGCAGACGGCAACGCCAACGGGCATCGGCAGCGAGGCCGCGATGTCCGGGTAGACCATGGCATCGAGGTCGTGCAGCAGGAAGCCACCCTGATATGCATCGATGCCGGCCTTCGTTTCGAATTACGACTCGAGCAGCGTGAGGGGCACGGCCAGCGGCCCGCTTCCAGGGCGATGTTCCACGCGAGTTATGCTAACCGTTGTTGCTTTGTCGTTTATCCTTTAACCTTCATACTTTGTCCTTCACCGTTTTACTCCTCCCCCTTTATCCTTCCCCCTAAGGACTTCATCCTTCAGCTTTTATAATTCATCCTTCATACTTCATCCTTCCCCCTTACTTCTCGGGTTTTAACCTCTCGAATTCAGCTTGTTCGTGCGCGGCCTCAGACGATCGGCCGAGCTCGCGGTAAACCTGCGCCAAGAGGAAGTGGACGGAAGGATCATCGGGATCGGTCTTCGCAGCGGGCTCCAAGGCGGAGAGGGCTTCCGTTTTCTCCCCCAATTGAAGGAGCGCCTTCCCCAGGCCCAAGCGAGCAGGGGTGGCGGAAGGATTGATTTCCAGGGCTTGCCGGAAGGCGGTTACAGCCTCGTTCAATTGGCCATGCTTGCGGTAGACTTCGCCGATTTCGTATTCGGCTTGAGCGCTTCTCGGATCCAGCTTTAGCTCTTGGTTAAGTTCCGTCAGGGCTTCGTGCCAGGCGTCGGCATCGGGGGAATTCGTCAGGAGCAGGATGGCAATTTGCAAGTGAACGCCCACCAGCGAGGGGTCCAGTGCGGCCGCTTGGCGGTAGGCGTCGAGCGCTCCTTTCCAGTTCCCGTCGGTGGCCGCAAAGGAGGCCATCACCTGATAGCTCCGCGCGGACTTTGGCGCCACCTTCATCAGCTTCAAGTAGACTTGGGAAGATAACCTTCCATAGAGTTCCCCCGCGGCATAAAGCACGTCAGGATCGTTCGGGTAAGCGGCCAGCAGCTTTTGCGTCGCTTGCACGGATTCCATTTCGTTTCCCTGTTGATCCGCGCACCGCTGCAAACTGAGGCCGAGGATTCGCCGCAACTTGGGGTCGGGATTGGAACCAAACTCCCGTACCAAACCGGTCATAGCGGCGGGACAATCTCCCCCGGCCGCCTGACTGAGGGGCACGTAGGCTTTGGCGATGGCGAGGGAGGGATTGAGCCGTTGGGCTTCCTTAAACTCGGCAACCGCTTTTTCATACTGACGATCACGGTAGTAGGCCAGTCCCAAGTTGGCGTGGGGGTCGGCAGCGGTCGGTGCGAGCTTCACGGCGGCAGAGAAGTGCTGCTCGGCAGCGACAAAATCACCGTTATTGAGCGCCGCTTGCCCCTGCTGGAGTTCTGCCTTAACGGCGGGTGAGGTTTGTTGACAAAATGTTACTGTGGTCAGGAAGACCACGCAGGACAGGCACGCCACGACCTGTTGCTTCATGGGAAAGCATTGTAGCCGCCCGCGCGGTTTCGCCGCAAGCCATAATGCGCGGGCACAATCGGCCCTCGCGGACGCAGCGCGAGGGTCCCGTCCCGCCGCCGGAGGGTGGCGTCGCCCAATGCTTGCCATTTTTCGTTGGCCTATGCTATCAGTAGATTCGGCGTCGGGTCGGGTCGGTTCTGGAGCTAGCCAAGGCGATGATTCAGCCTCGGAATTGGGGCGGAGGCTTTTGCGGCAAACGCGGGCGGATAATGACTTTCTGTCTGTGTTTGTCGCTCGTTCACATCCGGGCATCGGCGAGCAATGGCCCATTGTCCACAATGCCCCCCACCCCTGCGGAAGAATTGCACGCTGCGACAACGGCAGATAAAGCCGGGGATTATCCCACCGCCGCGAAACACTTTCAGAATTTCCTGGACAAGGTAAAACCGGCCCAAATGAACCCGCAAGCCAACAGCGAGGTTCGCACGCGGCTTGCGACGATTTACTTTCTGCTTCATGCGTACCGCGAATCCCTTCGCACCGTCACTCCCCTCACCAGCGCCAAAGGTTCATCCGTCCCGGTGCCTCAGCAGGCCTGGATGGTGCAGGGTTTGGATGATCTCGAACTCAACCAAGTGTCGGAGGCGATCCCGGTATTGCGAGTGGCCCTCAAGTTGAACCCTGCAAGCGGCACAGCCCGGCTAGCCTTGGGGGACGCCTTGGCTCGCAACGGGGACCTGACGGCGGCCATCGACCAATTTAAGGAGCAATTGCGCCGCACTCCTGGCGAAGTCGAAGCTTGGTACAAGCTGGGGCTCGCTTACTCCTTCCTGTCCAAACAGACGTCCAGCAAGTTCTGGGAACGGTACCCAAACGACTCGCTGGGCCAGCAACTCAAGGCCGAAGGCGCCATTTCCCGCGGAAGTTACACAGAAGCTTTGCGCATCCTATTTGGTTTGTTGAAGGAGAACACTTCACAGGCCGGACTTAACGCCGACCTGGGCACGGCGCTGCTAGACTTGGGATTTCCTCAAACCGCAGAGCTTCAATTCCAGAAAGAACTGAAGCAGAATCCCCGCTCGCCGGATGCCCTTTTTGGTTTGTCGGCGACTATGGCGCTGCGCGGTGATTGGGATGGGGTCGGCGAAAGACTGCGAGCCCTGGCGAAGTCGAATCCTCAGGAATTGTCCCGGCTTTTTGAATCTTCTCCCCCCGTTGTCCTCCGGCAATCTATTCACCAAAAGCAGGTTACGGTCCCCGCAAGCTTCGCTCAAACACCGGAGGGAGAAGTTTGGAGCAATTGGCTGCAAGAGGCAGACGTGAATCTGTCGTCAATGAAAACGAATTCAGAAACGACATGTTCTGAAATCCTCGGCGCGACGCACCTTGAACCCGGAACCTGGCTCTCGGAAGCTTGCTATCGGCATGTCGCAGACCAGTTGCGCGGGCAGAAGGGAACTCTGCAGTTTGACCAGGACAAGCTCGCGGAAGCCGAACTTCGGGGTGGGGCACTCGATGACGCCGAGGCTACAGCCATGCGGGCGTTGGAATCGAGTCCGTCTGACGCTTGGGCGATGTATTGGCTCGTGCAGTCATGTGAGGCGCTTCGCTACGCGGCTTTTCGGAAGGTGTCCGTGTTGAATCCCAACTCGGCGCGCTTGCACCAGATGATGGCCAAATACTACGCTGACAAGCACGAAACTTCCCACGCTGTAGCGGAATACGCAGCGGCAATTAAGCTGTCTCCGGAATTACCGGACCTGTACCTGGGACTCGGCACCGTCTATTGGGAAGCAGGCGACTGGGATCGGGCCGAAGCGCCGCTTCGCAGGGCGCTCGACTTGTCGCCAAGTCTGCTTAATGCGAGCTACGAGGTTGGCGATGTCTATCTTCAGAAAAGACAATGGGACAATGCCATTCGCTACCTCCATCCCGCCGACCGCGACCCGACGCTTAATTACGAGGTGTCGTTGGATCTTTCCAAGGCCGAGGGAGGCCTGGGACACAACCAGAAAGCCATCGATTATCTTTTACCGCTGGCCGGACAAGACCGGGACGGGGACATCCATTATCGCCTCGCCCTCTTGTATCGTAAGCTGGGTGACTCAGCCCGGGCTGAGGCGGCAATAGCGATTTCCAACCAGCTTCGCCAAGCCTCATCGCAGCACGGCCAGGAGGTACTGCAAACGATGGAGAAGGAACGGCAAGCGCTGGACCAGATCGATCGCTGACTGGAGCCTACATGATCAAACGCCAAGCCAACCTCCTCACCCGGCGCGAGTGGATGAGCCGCAGCCTATCGGGCATTTCCTTCCTGGTCCCAATCCTCTCCAGCGGCAAGGTGGGACAACCGATCCTGGCCCCTGGACCGTGGTTCACCGATGTCGCTGAAAAGGCAGGCCTAACAACATTCCGCGACACCTGCGGCGGGCCGGCGAAGGATTACCTGCTGGAAACCATGAACGGCGGTGTCGCTATCTTCGACTACAACAACGATGGCCTGATGGACATCCTGTTGGTCAACGGATCGACCTTCCAGTTGCTCGGTGATCCCAAGCTTCCCCGAACGATGAGCCGATTGTTCCGCAATAACGGCGACGGCACCTTTACGGACGTTACCCTGCAGAGCGGCTTGATTAATACCGGGTGGGGCCAAGGCGTTGCGGCAGCCGACTACGACAATGACGGCTATGTCGACGTGTTTATCACGAATTTCGGTTCCAACGCCCTGTTTCATAACAACGGCGACGGGACGTTTACCAATGTCACACACGAAGCCGGGGTCGAAGGTGGGAATTGGTCCTCCGGCTGCGCCTGGGGCGATTTTGATGGCGACGGTAGGTTGGACCTCTATGTCGCGCGTTATGTTGATTTCGACCGCGCCATAATCCCCCCCCCAGGGGAAGCGAAATATTGCCTTTATCGAGGCGTGCCGGTGTGTTGCGGCCCTCTGGGTTTGAACGGCCTGCCTGATCTCTATTACCACAACGAGGGCAATGGGAAGTTCCGAGAAGTCTCAAACGACGTGGGCATTCGTGACAGCGACAAAGCCTTCGGCCTCGGGGTGGTCACGCTCGATTTCGACAACGACGGATTTCTCGACATCTATGTTGCCAACGACTCGGAGCCAAATTTCCTGTGGCGCAACAAGGGCAACGGGACCTTTGAGGAAGTGGCCATGGAAGCGGGATGCGCCGTGACTGCGGACGGGCGGCCGCAATCGTCCATGGGCGTCGCCGTGGGTGATTATAACAATGATGGCTGGATGGATATTTGTACCACTTCCTTTTCCGAGGACTACAATACGCTCTATCGTAACTCGAAGGGAACATTTGACGACGTCACTTTTGAAGCCGGCATTGGGGTGGACTTCTCGAAACTCACTTTGGGCACTGGCTTCCTGGACTTTGACAATGACGGCTGGCTCGATATCTTCATGGCCAATGGGCACCTCTATCCGCAGGCGGAGAAGGCCGGAAATTCCTACTTTCAGCACAACCACTTGTGGCACAATCTTCGCAACGGCCGGTTTGAACTCCTTCCCGAAAACCAGAGCGGGTTTACACAGGCATGGTCCAGTCGCGGCGCCGCCTTTGGCGACTTGGCGAATAGCGGACGCGTTTGGGTGGTCGTGAATAACATCGATCAGGTACCCTTTCTGTATGAGCCTTCCGGAACGGCGGGCAACTGGGTTCGGATCCGGCTCACGGGTACGCACTCGAACCGCAGCGCCATCGGGGCTCGGGTACGAGTAACGACGGGAGAGCTCACGCAGACCAATGAGGTTCGAAGCGGAGACAGCTACCTTTGTACCAGCGACATTCGGCTTCACTTCGGCTTGGGCCAGGCAAAGTCCATCGATCGGGTTGAAATCCGCTGGCCCGACCGTCAGGTGGAGAAGTACGAACGGCTGGCCGTGAACCGGGAATATGCTTTCCGGGAGGGCGACGAAAATGCAAAGGCCTAGGCGCGGTCTGGTGGTTGCCGCCGCAGCCCTCGCGGCCTTCCTTTCTTCCGCAGCCCCGGTTTTAGGACAAGGAGAGGCCACGGAGGATGTGAGCCCCACCGGTGACATTGACTTGGGCACAGTTCCTCCCGGTCAGATCGTTAGCGCGGTGGCGGCAGCGCGGAAAGAAATCCGGCAACAGGGAGATTCGGCGGAGGGTTACCTGCATCTCGCCATCGCGTTGGGCTCCGGCGACGACCAGCAGGGGGCTAGGGTGGCTATAGATCGAGCGTTGGCGCTCAATCCGCGGCTCCCGGGGGCGTGGTTGCAAAAAGCCCTGATTTCAATCAATGGTGGCACTCTGAAGGCCGCCATCGGCTATCTCCACAAGGAGCTTGAGAACAATCCCCAAAGCGTCGGGGCGCGCCTCGAACTCTCGGCGATGCTCTTCCGGAGCGGCGATTTTGCGGGCGCGCAAGAGCAAACCGAAGCCGTGTTGCGCGGTGACCCCCAAAATGCTAACGCCCTTGGAGGATCAGGCTACCTGCAGTTGCAGGAAGGCCAACTTCAGCCTGCGGTCGAGAGCCTGCGCAAGGCCATTGCGGCACGACCTCGGTTCCCCGAGGCCAAGCAGAACTTGGGAAACGCCCTGATGCGGCTGGGGGACTGGCAAGGAGCACGCCAGGCCTTCGAAGCTGCGATCAAAGACGAACCCGACGCCATTCCCGCCGTCTACGGCTTGGCCACCGTGCTCCGCCACTTGGGGGAAAAGGAAGAGTCCGCTAAGGAGTACGCTAAGGCCAAGGATATGTTGCAGATGGTCCAGGCCATGGCGCGGGCGCAAGGTCAAGATAACAACGGGGTCAGGCTATGGAATGATGGCGACTTGGCGGGCGCCGAGGAGTCATTCCGAACTTCCATCGCCGCCCACCCGGCCTATGCTGAGGCTCACAACAATCTGGGAGGAGTGCTCTGGCAGCAGAAAAAGACGAAGGAGGCGACAGAGGAATTCACCCTGGCGGTTCGCGCCGATCCAAAGTTCGCCAAGGCCCACAATAACCTCGGTAACGCCCTCATGGCGGCAGGCAATCTCTCTGCCGCGATCGACCAGTTCCAGACTGCCGTTTCTCTTGAGCCTGGATTCGCCCAGGGACACTTTAGCTTGGGGTTGGCATTGGCGCAGAAGGGTCAAAAGGACCCGGCGGAGAAGGAATTGCACGAGGCGCTGATTCTTTCTCCCGATCTGGCTGTTGCGCACTTCGAGCTGGGCTTGCTCCTGGCCTCTGGTAAGGCGACCCTGCCGTCCGAGGCGCGGGCTGAAATCGAGGAGGGGATTAGGCTCAATCCCGAACTCCGACCGGCCCTGCCTCCGGCTCTTGCAAAGGACTTTCCCGCTTCTCCGGGACCCGCAGCTCCTCAGCACTGACACCGCGTTTCGCCATCCGCGGACTTAAAGCAACTGGTTCCTACCGTGTTAAGTGCTTTAACCAAAGAGATGCCGGCGAATGACCTATCCCTATTTCTGAATCCCGCTGGAGGTCGGTGAAGCGGTGCGATGCGACGACAGGTTCGCGGTTTCGGCCCCAGAGGGGCCCGGAGCACGATTTAATACGGTTTCCACTAAATCGCCGAGTTGTTGCGCGGTAAATTCGTTCCCCTCGAGGTTCGCAGCCAGATTTCCCTGGCGATCAATGATGACGGTGTGCATCGAATGCGTCATCAATCCCTCGTCCGGACTGTAGACTACACCAAACATGTCGGTAACCTTCTGGATGGCGGCTGCCGGCCCGGTCAGGAGGTGCCAGGTTGCGGCGTTCGCTTTCCAAATGCTGCCGTATTTGGCCAAAGCGTCCGGCTGATCGTGGGTTGGGTCAAGGGTAATGGTCAGCAGGATGAGGTCCCGCCCCATTTGTTTGCCGAAACGCTTCTGGAGCTGCCCGAAGTTATTGGAGAGACGAAAACAAAAGTTCGGCAAAGGGCAGCGAGTGTAAACAAAAGTCATCGCGACGACCTTGCCCGAAAACTGCGATAACTCCACTTGCTGCCGGTCTTGGTCGATTAAGGAAAAATCGGGTACATGCCGGCCCACGGCCAACGTGGATTCCGACGGGGTATCCTTGGAAAGAGCTTTCTCCAGCATCGCTATGCGGCCGGCGCCCTGAGGATCATTTTCAAGGTTCACGAACGGGCGGACTCGAAGGTTCTCGGCATAGGAGGATTTCGCGCCCACGACCAGCGTGAAGTCAACCATCATGCCAGGGCGCAGCCCCTCGAGATCTCGATGTTGGCGGACGGACAGTGACATCACCATGGCGTCCATAAACCCTGGAATTTCCTGCATGGAGACCACGATCTCGTTGCGCTCCGGGTTGACTTTCAATACCAGGCCGGCGGCCGAGTAGGTCTGTGCTCCCGCGCACAGCAGAGCGAGGAGGAACAGCGCCGCGATCATTCCGGCGGCAACGGCGAGAACTTGTGCCTTCCGCGTCATTGAATCTGCAGGTCCCGCCTTCATGCTTCTTTCCCCCCGGTCCTGAGCCGCACTCCAAGTGCTTCGCACAGAGGCATGCTCTTGAACAACGAGCGCTGATGCCGCCCGCGATCAGGTTAACGCTTATGGCCTACCCCCGGAGGGTCATGGGCGTTAACTGCGGCAGCTTCGGCCGCACCAAGGCCGTGTACTCGGTAGCGAACTCCTTGACCTCAATGACCTGGTTCGTAGCCACATGGGTGAACACCTGTCGGGCGTTGCTGGCGGGCCACCAAACTTCGATCTCTTCAATTCGAGCTGCCGGGCCCAAGCCGATGTGCTGCTGTAAGGGGCTGGCGCCGAAGGAGCCTCCACTACCCACCGTGCGATAAATGAATCGGCGTCCGCGCCCCTTGTTTTCTAAGGTAACTTTGATACGAGCACCCATGCCCGCCCGGTTGCTCTTGACTCCTACCAGCTTCAGCGTGACCCAGTTGTTAGCGTTGCCGGGATTCTTGAAGTACCGGAAGACGTGCTCATCACCCGGGGTCGCGCCGCCGATCACCGTAAGAAGATCCTGCTGGCCGTTGTTACTCATATCGGCAAAGGCGACGCCGTGCCCTTTGTGCAATTCACCGGTTCCGGAGGATGCTGTGATGTCTACGAATTTCTTGCCTTCATCGTTGCGCAGCAGCACGTTGGGCACCAGGGAACCATAGGAGGGGTTCCCCGTCCCCAGGTATACATCGAGAAATCCGTCGTTGTCCACGTCGCCGAAATTGGCCCCCATCGGCAGGAAGACCTTATCAAGGCCGACGTCCGCTGTCACATCCCGGAAGGTCCCGTTTCTCATGTTCTTGTAGAGTTTCAAGGTCGCGGCGTTGTGGGGGAGCCCGAGATACGTGCGGATGTTCTCATCGACGGAACCGGAATAGTAACTGGTCACAAAAATATCGGGCCAGCCGTCGTTATCGTAGTCGAACCACCAGGTAGCGAAGCTGTGTCCCAACGGGTCCTGAACCCCAGCCTCCCGCCCAACTTCCTTAAAAGTGTTGTTGTGCTCGTTGTGATACAGAAAATTACTGCTACCGATGTTGGTGATGTAGAAGTCCACGTACCCGTCATTGTCGTAATCGTCGGCGACGACACCCTTGCTAAAGGCAATTTTGTCCACTCCGGACGAGGCGGAAATATCCTCAAACGTGCCGTCACCCTTGTTGAGAAAGAGATGGCTGGGACCGTTCTCGTTGCCTATGAAAAGATCCAGTAACCCATCGTTGTTGATATCGGCCCAGGCGGCGGCTTGCGTGGCCATCAACCCGGAGAGACCCGCCTCCTTCGTCACTTCGGTAAAAGTGCCGTCCCCGTTCCCACGCAGCAAGGACAACGGCTGCGGATACAGCCATGCTCCCCGCAATACCAGGACATCGAGGCACCCGTCATTGTTGTAATCGGCCTGAATGATGTTCAACCCACCCAACATGCCCGAGAGGCCGGCCCGCTTGGTTTGATCCGAGAAGGTTCCGTCCCCATTATTGTGGAAGTAGAGCATCGGCTCTTTCGGGTAACGGAGGCCCCACTCCGACATAACGACATCGAACAGGCCGTGATTCTCGAAATCATCAACAATAATCCCGCCGGCATCCAAAACGACGTTCAGGCCTGCCTCGGGGGCCACGTCGACAAACCGTCCGATATTCTGCTTCGACTCGAAACCGTCGAGTGGGACGAGGTACTCATGGGGAATCGCGGGAGGGCTCTGTCCGAGAGTCATGCAGGATAGATTGAGCAGCCATTTCGCCTCAAGATCGTCTGGATTCTGCTTGAGATACCTTAGAAAGTACTCGACGGCCTTCTCGGAATCACTGGACTTCTCATAGCGCAGCGACTTAGACATCGGAAAGAGACACCTGTCACCGGGGATGATAAAGGCCTCGTTATCCATCTGGGATTTGTGCAGATAGGCGATGGCCAGGACCTCTTCCAGGTGATTGGCCATCTTCGGATCGGGGGATTGGGTAAGCTGATAGCAGACCATCCACTCGTCTATCGCCGCCTCCATATCTCCTTGAAAGGCATGAAGTTGGGCGAGAAGGTAGTGGGCGGTCAGGGACTTGACAATGGGCAGGTTCTCCGGATTTTCCGGGCTCAGCATATTCTGCAACTGCTTTAGGGCGCTGGAGATGCACCGTTGGTGGAGCTGAGCGGCCGTCACCGGATTTAAATCCCAAGCCCAGTCTTTGGGCTTGCCCGGAGTGGCGAGGAAGACGGTAAACGCATCCTCAAAAAAGCCATCTACATCGGGCCCATAGATGACGGCTCCCGGTCCCGTCAGGGCCGTGAGCGCGTTGGGATTAGCACTCTGGACCCCCATCGCGTTGATAGTCTGGTCACGCTTCAGGATGGCGTATCCCGCTGGAATTCTGACCACGCCACTGAATTCGCCGGGGCCTATCCCGTTTAAAGCCTCTCGTAACTCCGGCCGCAAGCCCGTGGGATCGATGGTTCCGAGGAAGCCCCCTTGGTCGGCGCTGGGATCAATAGACTTCTCCACCGCAAGCGCGGCAAAGTCTTCTCCCTTCTTCAAGCGGTCGACGATTTGCTGGGCTCCGCTAAGGGTTTCAACCACAATGATGCGCAGTGGAATCTTGGCCGT
This sequence comes from Terriglobia bacterium, assembly GCA_052139985.1. GTDB lineage: Bacteria > Acidobacteriota > Terriglobia > UBA7540 > UBA7540 > Bog-366. Next base: position 5,331 of record JBKQVI010000115.1, on the reverse strand, counting down.
GGGTTCGGTTTGCACGGCAGACGCTGAAGATCCCGCCAAAAGTGCCTTGCCCGGAAAGGCTATTGCGCTTCCCAAGGCAAGCGCCCCCTTGGAAAAGAGTGATCGCCTGGTGAGCTTGTTCGAGGTTGTGGGCGACATCGGCAAAAGTCTCAACGCGACTCTACTTGGAGCGTAAGTGTCTGTCAATAAGCAAGAGTTCCGCCTGAATCAAAGAAACATGTTCAGGTTCCATTGAGGCAAATCAGCCATACGCCATTGAGGCCCCTGCCCAGCAGTTCTGGCTTGCGAGGCATTTTCAGATTTCGGACCTATAAGGCGATCTTATGGCGGCGATTACTGCTACCGAGATTTGTAGAGTTTTAGAAATAGTATATTGATTATCATATTCTCTTCGCGCGGACTCTTTGGCATGTCTGGTAGTAATTGAAACTAAACGTGCTAGTTACGTAATGGAAAGCAGTGCTTTTGGTAGTATATTTGCACTAGTTGTTGACGGCTTTGGACGATTTGGCAAACGAAATACGACATCAAGAAGGCAACATAATCCCAAAGGGGGGGACACAATGGGTACATTGCACCTTCAGCGTGCAGGTTATTGGCTCTTTGTTCTTGGGATGCTTGTTATGGCGCCACTGTCTGCTTGGGCGCAGACGTCGGTTCTTGCCACGATGACCGGGGTCATCACCGACTCCTCAGGCGCTGTGATTGCCGACGCCGCAATCACCGCAGTGAACACCGGAACTCAACAGACTGCGAAGGCGAGCACGAACCCGTCCGGGAACTACGTGCTTCCCAATCTTCCAGCCGGCGACTATGACGTTCGGGCCGAGAAACAGGGCTTCCAAGCGTGCGAAAATAAGGGGGTACACCTTGACCCGGCCGCCTCCGTGCAAGTCAATTGCACGATGCAAATAGGACAAGTCACGCAAACCGTCGAGGTCCAGGCCCCAACCGTGCAGGTCCAGACGACTGACTCCAAGGTAACCCGTACCGTCGATTCGACGCAGATGACGGACTTGCCGGTCAACGGCCGCAATTTTGTTAGCCTCCTCGGCCTTCAACCCGGCGTTGTCCAGAGTTTCTCCTTCAATAGCTTCCAGGCCATGAGCCTTTTTGCTTCGCAATGCACCCAGGTGAATGGTTTGACCGGAGAATCGAACAACCTGTTGATTGACGGAACGCCCTCGACGCGCACCCGTGCTAACGGCGCCACCGTGGCCATGCCCAGCATGGATGCGATTTCCGAAGTCAACATCGTGACCACCGGCTACATGCCCGAATATTCACGCGCGGCGGGCGGGCAGTTTGCCGTGAACCTAAAGTCCGGCGGAGACAAGTACCACGGAACGGTCTACGAATTCGTCCGCAACAGCTCCATGGATGCCCGTAACTTCTTTTCCGCCACCGTTCCAGTATTGGATTTCAATGATTTTGGGTTCACCATCGGTGGCCCGGTGATTCCGAAGCACCACAAGCTCTACTTCTTCCTTTCGGAAGAATGGAACCGGGAAGTCGATGGCAACACCGACACAAACACGGTGCCCACGATGCAGGACCGTCAAGGCAATCTCGCCGGCTATTGCGCAGTCTTTCCTTTGTCTTGTCCCACCGTCCCGGCTTATTTGGGAGGCCAAACGATCGGCGGGGAAGCCTTGGTCGCGGGCCAGCCGTTTCCGGGCAACATCATTCCGTCAAGTCTCTTCAGCGCCAACGGAGCGGCGATGGTCACCAACTTTTACAAGCCTCCCACTACCATCAACCCTTTTGCTCCCGCCTCAGATCCCTACGAGGGTGGCTATAACTTCAACACTCTCTACAATAATTTCGCCAACACCCACATGACCTCGGTCAAAGTCGACTATATCATTAACGATAGGAATCACTTGGCGGCCTCTGTTCGCCACTACCTCTCACCTCAGGGAAGTGCTGAAAACGGAACCGGCGCCGCCTCGGCGCTGATCAACCAAGGTTACTTATGGCCCAGCCGCGGTGGCTCGCTGGATTATACGACCACTTTCAGCCCGACGCTGCTCAACGACTTCTCGGCAGGCGCCAATGAGGACATCAATCACATCAACTTGACGCCTGGTCCTTATGGGAACGGGCTGGATCGTAGTTCGCTCGGCATCACCTTCCCTTACATTATCCCTGGGGGGGACGCCAGCAAAGATATCGCCGGTAAGATCCCTACGCTCCAACTGAGTGGTTTTGAAACGGTCAATGGGTTGGCGTACCCTTCCGGCAGCATTGGCCACGTTTATACGATGCAAGACGTCCTTACGAAAATTAAGGGCAATCACACCGTTAAGGTGGGTGTGTGGTGGGAGCACGACGGCGAGAACGACCACGACCAGGTGCGCGTTTCACCCGGTGGCGGCGTGGGCAACAACCTGAACGGGCAGTTTACGTTTAACGGTCTCAATGCCAACACCACGGGTTCGTCTTTGGCGGATGCCCTGCTCGGCAACTTTGACAATTACTCCGAGTTGGGCTGGCGCAACCAGACCCCCTGGAGATCCCACCAAGTCGGTTTCTTCGGCCAGGACAGTTGGAAGATCACGCCAAGGTTCACCCTCCAAGGTGGTCTGCGGTGGGATGTGTTCCAGCCCTACGACAGCAAGTGGAACAACTTTGCCATGTTCCAACCGTTTGCCTACTCCTTTGCGCCCGGTGTTGCGCAGGTCGTCGATCCGACGACCGGGTTCATCACGGGAGGTAACCCCTACAACGGTATCGTCGTTCCCGGCACCGGACTTCCTAGCGATGCGGCCGGCCACTTCGCGGTTTTAGGCCAGCATTTGACCACCTCGAATATTGCCTCCATCAACCAGCAGTTGCAGTATTACGGCATGGCCCGCGGGCTTACGAATTCGATTATTGGAACCCAGTGGCACGATTTCCAGCCGCGCCTTGGGTTTGCCTGGGATCCGAAGGGTGACGGCAAGAGCTCGATTCGTGGTGGTGCGGGCATCTTCTACAACCACAATACCCTGAGCGACGTTACGCTGGAGGGCGGTGTAACCCCCTACCAGTTGGCTTCGGAAGTGTTCAACGGTTTGGCGGATTGCCCCGGTTCGGCGGTGACGGCCTCCCGGACCTGCGCAGTCAGCAGCGCGGCTGCTCCCAACTTGCCCATCCCTATGACCGGCAATGACTTGAAGAACGATACCCCGGTGGTTTACTCCTGGAACTTCACCGTCGAGCACATGTTCTTGAACGACACCCTGGTGAGCGTCGGCTATGTGGGCAATCGCGCGCGTCACATGCCCATCAATGCCGACTTGAACCAGCCGGCCATCGGGACCCTCCTCCCTACTAACCCTGCCTACGCCGCTTACAACGGCGCTAATGCTGACGCGCTCCGGCCCTATCCGGGCATTGGCGGTGACTTGACCACCGAGCAAGAGGGCAATTCCAAATACGACGCTCTCCAGATCAGTGTCCAACGGCGCCTTACCAAAAGCTTGCAGTACAACGTGTCGTATGCCTATTCCAAGGCCTTTGACATGGCGGATAGCATATACGCCGTGGTGGATGATACGTACAACCCCAAGTACAACTGGCAGCTTGCCGGCTTTAACCAAACCCACAATTTGACCATCACCGGGGTTTATACGCTGCCGTTCTATCGGCACCCCACGACCTGGTATGGAAAGGCGGCGGGTGGCTGGGAGCTCTCGGGCGACGTCGCGCTCTTGAGCGGATTCCAAAATCCCGTTTACGCGAATGGTGACGTTTTGGGTAACGGTGCTACGGACGTCGGCCAAAACGAGTACGCGGGTGTTCTCCCCCACTGCAACTATCGCGGTAACCGGACAATTTCCCAATTCTTCAACACCGCCTGCTTCTATCAGCCGGTGGCGGGGTCTCCGGGGGGGTATGGCACGCTTTACGGGACGGTTGCGCCGAACGCCATTGAGGGGCCGGGACTTGCCAACCTCGACATCGCTCTCCTGAAAAGCGGCCCGATTACCGAATGGTTGAAATACCAGTTCCGCGCGGAATTTTTCAATATCCTGAATCACCCGTCCTTTGACGCACCCAATGGAATCCCCAGTGGGCTCGACACCACGGTGACGGACAGTACCTTCGGACAGGTGAACGCCGCCAACTCCCCGCGGAACATCCAACTTGCCTTGAAGCTGATTTTCTGATGCTCTGCGGGTCTTGATTGTGGATCGACACGGGAGTGCGTATCCCACCGAATTGCTCCGACGATGGGGCATGACGGAAAGGGTTCCGCACTCCCGGTTTTTTTTTGGGCGATACCCACGGCCGTTCCCAGTTTGACCTTCATCTTTCATCCCCAGGCCCGGGTAATGTTCTAGTCTGAAAAGTCAAGATTGCGAGAGGGCAATGGAGCGTGGAACTCAACTCGCCGTAACATCTTTCCTCACTCTCCTGGTGGTGATGGCGGTTGCCGCCTCGTCCCCGGGAGATGACCATCCCTGTGCCCTGTGCCATCCCAAAGAAACCGCCGGATATGGCGCCACACAGATGGCCCATTCGCTGGGAGCCGTCACCGCCGTGCCTGCCGGAGAGTTCGAACATTCCGCTTCGAAAACCCGCTTCTCCGTGGAGGCCGATGCGACCGGCATGGTGCAACGGTTGAAGCGGGAGGGACTCAGCGGCTCTTATTACCCGGCTTACGCGATCGGTTCCGGCACCCACGCGTTCGGCTACCTCATCGAACTCAACGGCCATCTTTTTCAGTCGCCCATCTGCCTTTACACCAAGCGGGGCTGGGACATAGCGCCCGGCTATGAGAATAACCCCGCGCCGGATTTCCTACGCCCGGTCACGCCCGACTGCCTGTTCTGCCATGTCGGCCAAGCGCGTCCGGTTACTCACAGCTTGAATCGGTTTGAGAATCCCCCGATTGCGGCAGCGGCCATTACTTGCGAGCGGTGCCACGGTCCGGTGGAAGCGCACCTGCGCAACCCTGTGCCCGGCAGCATCATCAATCCGGGCAACCTTTCCGCACGCGCTCGCAATAGCGTTTGCGAGCAATGCCACTTAAGTGGTGAGGCGCGCATCGCCAATCCCGGCAAGCAGATTAGCGACTTCCGCCCAGGGCAAGAGCTGGAAGAGGTTTTCTCGGTGTACGTCTTTCCTGACTCGCTTGATCCCCGCCGCCCCGCCGGGCTCAAAGTGATCAGCCAGGCCCAGCAACTTGCATTGAGCACCTGTGCGCGGAAGACCGATGGACGGCTCTGGTGCGGCACTTGTCACGATCCCCACCAGCAGCCGGAGAATCCCCAGGCTTGGTTTCGCAGCCGGTGCCTTTCCTGCCATGGCACGGCGCTCATGGAAAAGCATCCCCAGCCCAAC
>JBKQVI010000114.1:0-35703 GCA_052139985.1 Terriglobia bacterium | reverse complement strand
ACCGAACCCGGCCAGCGACCAATTTATTTGGAGTTTCCGGGTTTGAAATATTTGTCCGCGAAATCCAGAAAGGCGTTCCAGTCGGACAGCGTGATGGTATTCTCGCAAATGGCCTTTTGCGATGCCTCGTCCAGGCCGGATTCCTGAATCTTGAGGAGAGCCGACTCAAAATCGAAGAAGGGATAATACGATCCAAAGAGCACGCGGGGAAGGGGAATCTTCTGGACGAAGCGAGCGACGCCGGCAACACTTTCCACCATCGAGATTTCCGTATAGACGTCGCCTGCGTCGAGCACCGACCGATACTCTTCGCTGCCGATGTTGGAATGGCAATTCAAGAGCTCGAGGCGCAAGCCAGGCGTACTCCTTATCAATGCCGCCAGCGGATTGATATCTACGGGGGGAACACGCATCAGCGGCGGCTGCGTCCGCTCGTCTTCCATGCATAATGCCAACTGTACAATCAGCCGGTGCGCAGTGGCCAACTTCAATAACTCCGCAAACGCAGGATCGTCCAGCGTGTATCCGTGGTAGTTGGGGTGCAGGCGGATTCCCGGCATTTTGTGCACTTCCCAGCAGCGCCGCACATCTTCCTGCCAGTCGGGAAGTTTGGGGTTAACGGATCCAAAGGGAACAAGCATGCCGTGGCCGTAATCGCGGCAGGCCTGCGCAACCCGAATGTTGACGCCGGCGATATCGCGGTGCAGCAACCCATCGAAGCTGCCTGCCCAGGCCTGCACCACTTTCCGTTGGCGCAGCTTGGCCAACAACGCCTCGGGCTCGTCACCCGCTAAGCGGCGAGTCGGCCAGCGGGAAAGGTATACGTTGGTATCGATGATCATGCCTTGTACCCTTTCTTGCGCAGCATCGGAGTCAAGAGCCGGCGCAGGTTACCGCCCAGAATCAGCTTTTTATCGGCGTCTGAAATGTTGGCGCCCTCCACCTTAGCGACTTGTGACGCGAAGCTCCGGCCGCCCACGTCACTTCCATAGATCACTCGTTCCGCGCCCAATTCACGCACCGCCATTTCCACATATCCCGACGTCGGATCCGATCCCGCGAGCCCGCAGTATACATTCTTCGTGGCGCGAATCGCGCGAATTCCCAGCTCCCAGTTTCCTCCCGTGTGGGCGCAGACGATCTGGAGTTTGGGGTGGCGCTGGGCGAGTTCGACGACGTCGAAGGGGGTCGATTCTCCCGGCTGATTGCCTTTGGCATTCAGCCATTCGTGTTGCAGGATGACCACCTCATTCGCCGCCGCCCACTCGGCGATGGGATCCATGGCGGGAATGTTGCAGCGCGCGTCCGCCTCGATTTCTCCAATCATCACCATGGGGCCGTCGCGAATGCAGCGATTCAACTCCTGCATACTGAACTCGGGGAGAGCCGGAGACAAATACACGGAGCCGTAGGCGCGGTCGGGAAAGGCCTTTACCGCGCGCATCACGCGATCGTTTTCCAGTCGGAACTGCTCGGGCGGATTGGGGTGCTGGTCGTCGGAATACCCCTGCGAGAGGATGAGCCGCTCCACTCCTACTCGATCCATGCATTTTACGAGGAAGGCCATGCGCTCCTCGGGCGTATCACCCGGCACCTGGCCGAGATGGGAGTGCTGGTCCCAAATCCGCATGTTCTCGCCGAGGCCCGAGTCGGAGCGAATGTCGCCAGGCGCAGGCTTCGCAAAAGCCAAAGAGCCGGCGGCGCCAAGAGTGGTTAGAAAGGTTCTACGGTTTAGCATAATGGGTCCTCGTAGAGATCACAGATTCTTGCGCAATCAATCGTAAACTTACAACCCTCGCCCCCAAAAGGGGCGAGGGAAGGGAATTCCCGTTTCCCCTCGTTTCTCCGTTCAACGTTGCCCTTGCCGAAATGTACAAACTTCATGCCGCGGACCTGTTGTATAGGGTCGCGGCTCGTCCTCCATCGGTACTGAAAAACCGCGGACCTAGAAAGCAGGTCCGCGCTACGTACCTGCCCATCGAGCACAAACTCTTTCCCCACTGCCGATCTGCCCACTGCCCACTGCCTACTGCCGATCTGCCCACTGCCTACTGCCTACTGCCCACCTGCCGACTGCCTACTGCCCACCTGCCCACTGCCTTCTTTCCCCGCTAGTGCCCGATGTTATGGCAAAGATCGCAATTCACCGGCGCCTTGCGCAGTTTATGACAATCGACGCAGGCGACCATGGACACTTCCTTCTCCTGCCAGAGTTGATCGCGGTCCTTCACCGGGCCGTGGCACACCGCACATTCCACGTTGGCGCCGATATGTTTCTGGTGACTAAAGTAAACAAAGTCGGGAAGAGTATAGACCGGTTTCCAGGCGAGCAGGCCGTCGTCCTTTTGGATTCGGGCCAGCCTCTGAATCGCGGGGCTATCCGTCTTGATACTTTGATGGCAGTTCATGCAATCCGCGACATCGGGAAGTTGCATCTTGCCGCTGGTTCCCAAGGGTTGGTGGCAAGTGTCGCATTTGAATCCCGCTTGAACGTGCTGCCGGTGGCTGAACGGAACCGGCTGGGCAATCGGCTTGGCGGGAGCCGGAAGGTCCTGCGGCTCGCGTCCCGGACTTGCCGTAATCGCTCTCGGGTAGGCCTGCGCCCTCGCCTCGGCCGGACCTTGTCCTTTGGGGAACAGGGCGTACGCCGCCACAACGATGGGCGCGGAATTGTCCGGATTGAAATATCCCCCCGGCCCTACCGCTACCACCACGAATTGCTTCTTCGTTTTCTTCCCCAGATACGTCATGGGCGTGGCGTGCGCGTTGGATTCGAGCTTATCGACCCAAAGCTCCTTGCCGGTGCGCGCATCAAACGCGCGGAAGCGGTGATCCACGGTGCCGCCAATAAAGACAAGTCCACCCGCCGTGGCAATCGAGCCCCCGAGGTTATACGTGCCGGTCTTGGGGACGCCCCTGGCCTCCAGATCGTCCATAACCCCCAGCGGCGCCTTCCAGGCGAGTTTCCCCGTCTTCAGGTCGATGGCATTCAGGTCGCCCCAGGGTGGCTTCTGGCACGGATAGTGGTGGTCGTCCCAGAAGCGCGCGTAATTTCCCCACTTGCTGCTGCGGACGTAAGGTTCCTCCGAGCCCGCCGGTTGCGGCTTCATAAAGCCAACCGCTCCCACCTCGCTCACATTGACAAAGAGATAGTCGAGGGCGGGATTGAACGAACTTCCCGACCAGTTGCCGCCGCCCAGCGTACCGGGAATTTCCACGGTAATGTCCTGCGCGCCCCAGGGAGTGAAGATTCCGCCGGGAAGGGAAGCGCCGAAGTTATCGAGACAGTATTTTCGGGATTCGGGAGTGACCGTGGTGATGTCGTCAAGCGTCACCGAGGTTCGGGCAAGCTGCATGGATGGGATAGGGAAAGGTTGCGTCGGCCAAGTGGCTTCACCCGGCACTTTGCTGTGCGCCACCGGGCGCTCTTCCACCGGGAATAGAGGCTTGCCGGTGACGCGGTCCAACACGAAAACAAAACCCATCTTGGTGACTTGCGCCACCGCCGGGATATCCTTGCCGTCGCGGCGCACCGTGATCAAGTTGGGCGGGGAGCAGACGTCGTAATCCCAGATATCGTGATGTACCACCTGGTAATACCAGATGAGCTTGCCGGTGTTGGCGTCCAGAGCCACCAGCGAATTGCCGAACAGCCCTTGGCCTTTGCGATCCGCGCCATAGAAGTCGTAAGAAGGCGACCCGAGGGGAAGAAAAACCATTCCCCGCTGCGCGTCCACGCTCATGATGGACCACACGTTAGTCCCCGAACGATCCTTCCAGGAGTCGCCTTCCCAGGTGTCGTGCCCCACTTCTCCGGGCCGGGGGACGGTGTGGAATGTCCAAACCAGCTTTCCCGTATGCACATCGAAGGCGCGAATATCGCCAGCGGGTCCTTTCGACGGGAATTCCTGAACTTCCGACCCGGTGATGACCAGATCCTTGTAAACGGTGGGAGGCGAAGTGGAGTCGTACCTTCCCTTCGGCCATTTGTCTGCCACGCCAACGCGAAGGTCAATCGCACCGCCATCGCCAAAGCCTTGGCACGGCCGGCCGGTCTGGGGATCGAGAGCAAACAGGCGCGCATCGAGCGTGATGTAGAAGAGACGCTTGTCGAGCTTCGGCTCTCCCACTCCGCAGGGAGTGGTCGATTGCCCCTCCCAGTAAGCGGCGCCGCGATTCGGCACGGTGCGCTCTGTGTCATGCCCGCCGGAAAAGGGATCGAACATCCAAAGTTGTTTTCCCGTATCGGCATCCAGCGCGATGGCCCGGCTCGTTTCGGTGGTGAAGTAGAGGACGTCATCCACCATCAGGGGCGTGGCCTCAAATGCGCTGATTCCACCATTGGGAGTTGGCGGTATCTGATACGTCCACGCTCTTTGCAGAAGCTGGACGTTCGAAGTGTTGATCTGCTTCAGTGGGGAAAAGCGCATTCCACCGGGATCGCGCCCATAGTTCCGCCATTCGGTTTCGGTCGAAGACGATGAACCCTGACTGAACGAAATGGTGCAGGTCAGAAGAAGGCAGGCTAGGAGCGATAGCGTGCGGGTTGCAATGCGTGAGTTCAGAAACATGATGTGTCCGATCCTAACCGCCGACGGCGGCCAAGGAGTGTAGCGCGGACCTGTTGTGTAGGTCCGCGGCCTTTCTCAGGCGCAAACGAGACGAACCGCGGACCTACAAACCAGGTCCGCGCTACGTTGCTGGCTCACCCACCGCCTTGCGGTCCCCCCTCTCCCCCAAGGGGGAGAGGGAAGAGGAGTCGTTAGTTTTGGCGCGCACTTGCCTCCCTTTCCGGTGAAAGGGAGGCGGAGTTTTGACTCCCTCGCCCCTTCGGGGGAGAGGGGGGACCGCAAGGCGGTGGGTGAGGGGGTCGCGCGGTAACAAAGCAATTGCCGCAAACCACTTGCGTTGATGGTGTTTGAACTATTCATCTCCCGCTCATTTCCATTCGCTCCCTGCCGGCAACCCAAAACAAATGACATTGGGCCCAATGGCAATCGCGACAAACTGTTTTCCGCCCACCCTGTACGTCATCGGTGAGGTTTTGTTTTCCGAACCGGCAGGGAAGTGCCACAGGGGTTTCCCGTTTCGTTCGTCCATCGCTACAAAATCTCCAGGTGGGTCTCCGTAGAAAAGCAGACCCCCGGCCGTCGCCAGAACTCCCGCTTCTCTCTTGCCCTCGGTGGGGCCAACTTGAGGCCTTTCCCAAACGACGTTTCCAGTTTCGATGTCGAGCGCGCGCAGGTACTTCTTGCCGGGTTCTTCGCGCGGCGGCGCCTTCTTCCAATCCTCACGACTTGGATTCACCGCGCACTTCTCCAGCGCCACCACATAATAGAGCCGGGTCACGGGACTGAAGGCTGTGGCGTTCCAATTCGTCGCGATGTCGGGGCAGCTCAGGTCGCCTTCCTTCAAAAGCTGGGGACGCCCGTCCGCGCCAATTCCGCTCGCCCAGGTGAGCTTTTTTACGAACGGCTTGGCCAACAGGACTTTGCCATCGGTCCGATCGAGGACATAAAAGAAGCCGTTCCGATTGGCAAACAGCATCAACTTGCGGTCTTGCCCATGGTAGCGCGTATCCACCAGAAGCGGAGGCTGATTCGCGTCCTGGTCCTTCAGATCGTGAGGCGTGAACTGGTAATACCACTTCATTTTCCCAGTGGCGGGATCGAGCGCCAGGATGGAGTCGGTATAAAGGTTGTCGCCGGGCCGATCGCGGTCGTCGGAGTCGGGCCAAGGATTTCCTGTGGGCCAGTAAAGCGTGTCGGTCTCGGGATCGTAGGAGCCGGTCAGCCATGTGGCGCCGCCTCCCATGATCGGCTCTTTCGGACCCCAGGTTTCAATTCCCGGCTCTCCTTTGGCGGGCACGGTCCAGGTGCGCCAGACGCGTTCCCCGGTATCGGCCTTGAACGCCGCGACAAACCCGCGAATTCCCCAGTCGCCCCCCGCCACGCCCGCGACGACCATATCTTTGACGATCAAGGGGGCCACGGTCGAGCCGTAGTGCTGGGCTTCATCCGGCATCGCCTGTTCCCAGACCGGCTTTCCCGTGATGCGATTCAAGGCGAGCAGGTGGGCGTTGTCGGTCGCCATGAACACCTTGTCTCCCAGAATAGCGACGCCGCGATTCGTTCCCAGGGCCGCGTCGCCGACCACCGTGGGCGTCCGCTTGCGCGTGTATTCCCAAATCTCGCGCCCCGTCAGAGCGTCCAGCGCGTAGACCGAACCCGGGCCGGTGATGTACATAACGCCGTCGGCTACCAGTGGAGTGACCTCGAGGCCGAAGTAGGAGTAATTCTGAATAAAGTACGACGTGTCGGGGACCAGATTCTTCCACAGCGGCACCGTGAAGATCCACTTCGGCTTCAACTGGCTCACGTTGGCGGTGTTGATTTGAGTGAGGTCGCTATAGCGGTTGGCGTTCAACTTCCCGTCATAGCTCAGCCAGTCCCCGGGCTTCGGGTGGAGAATCCGAGCGAAGTTGATATCGCCCGCAGCGGGATGGGACGGAGCCGACAGGGCGCCCGTCGTTATTCCCTTAAGCTGACTCAGGTAGGCGACGAGATCCTGCATCTCTTGCGGGGTGGCTTGCACCGCAGGCATGGCCGAGACTTTCTCCTCGTGAATCGCCGCAATCTGGCCTTCTTCAAGCAAGTGGAGATTACCCTGGAGGTCCTCGACGCGAATGTCAAAGTTGTTCCGGTTGCGGGCAAAACCACGCACCGTCTTCCCGTCGCGCAAAGTGACAGTTACCATTTCATAGCCGGGCGTAATGTGCGCACTCGGGTTCTTCACGGCGGTTTCAATTTGCGCGGCCGTCATCTCGTTGCCCACGTTCGAAAGATCGGGACCGATGGGCGATCCCTGGCCGGCTACCATATGGCACGAACTGCATTTCCCTTTGCCCGAGAAGTACGCCGCGCCGGCCGCGCGGTCACCCGGTTGCCTGGTCCCCGCCGCAGGTCCGTTTATCGAGTGCAGGAATTCCGCGAGGGTATCAAGGTCTCTGCCGGGAAGATCGAACGCCGACATGCCCGTGCCCGGTATTCCCGTTTTGATCAACTGCCGCAACTGCTCGATAGAACGGTCGCTCACTCTGCGATTGCCGGCGAGCGCGGGAGCCTTGTCGTTGCCCCGAGCATCGGCGCCGTGACAGCCGGCACAGTTTTGACTGAACAGCTTTCGGCCGTCGGTCGAGTCGGCGGGCGATGGTGGATACTCCGCGAATGGGCGAGATTGGCCGAGGGCAAGGGTGATCGTCACAAGGGCAAGTTTCGGACAAAAGCGCCTTGCGAGACGGCGAACCTCCAGCTTCCTCATGAAAATCGAAGGCATAATTGCTCAGTAACGATAAGCGCCAAAATGACCCTGATTGACGTCAGCAACAGCGTCCAACCGCGTCTATCAACCTCTTGTCCAACCTTGGCCCACCAAAATGTTTCAGCCGATTTTCAGATCGAAATTACTTTTCCGGATTTTCACCCGGCAACGCAAACGAAAGAATATTCGGGCCAATGGCAACCGCCACAAACTGTTTGCCCCTTACGGTGTAAGTCATCGGTGATGCTTTGTTTTCGCCATTGGTAATAAAATGCCAAAGTGTTTTGCCGTTCCGTTCGTCCATGGCCTCGAAATCGCCGCCGGGGTCGCCGAAGAAAATCAGACCACCCGCGGTCGCGAGCAATCCCGCGTCCCTCTTGCCCTCGGCGTTACCGATTTCGGCCCGCTCCCAAACGACCTTGCCGGTCTCGATATCGAGGGCGCGAACATATTTTCTGCCAGGCTCTTCCGATTTCTTCTTTCCATCGCCCGCCGAAACATTCGCCACGCATTTCTCGATGGCCACGGTATAGAAAAGGTGCGTTCTCGGGCTGAAAGCGGTGGCGTTCCAATTGGCGGCACTTTCCGGGCAGCTCACATCGCCTTCCTGAATAAGTTGCGGACGGCCATCCGCGCCGATTCCGCTCGCCCACGTCAGCCGCTTGATGAAAGGTTTCGCGAGCAGGACTTGGCCGTTGGTTCGATCCAGCACATAGAAGAACCCGTTGCGATTGGCCATGATCAGGAGCTTTCGATCCTGCCCGCGATAGCGTGTGTCAACCAGAACGGGCGGCTCTGTGGCGTCCCAAACGTGAACATCATGCGGAGTGAACTGATAGTACCACTTCAGTTTTCCCGCGCCGGGATCGAGAGCGAGTATGCATTCCGTGTAAAGGTTATCGCCGGGCCGGTCGCGACCGTTGGTGTTCGGAAAGGGTGTAGCGGTGGGCCAGTACAGGGTATCCGTTTCCGGATCATACGAGCCGGTAACCCACGTTGAACCGCCTCCGAGTTTGGGTTCGGGGCCTTGCCACGTTTCGATCCCAGGCTCGCCCTTGGCCGGAACGGTGAAGAAGCGCCAAGCGCGCTCGCCTGTGTCGGCCTTATAAGCGGAAAGGAAGCCGCGCATTCCCCAATCCGCCCCTGAGACGCCTGCGACTACCATGTCTTTAACCACCAGCGGCGCGACGGTGGAGCCGTAGTGCTGCGGCTCGTCGATCATGTCTTGTTCCCAAACAAGGCTCCCGGTGATGCGGTTCAAGGCGATCAGGTGCGCGTTGTCGGTCACCATGAACACCTTGTCTCCGAGGATCGCCAGGCCGCGATTGGTGCCGAGGGAAGCGTCGCCCACCAGTCCTGGAGTGCGTGGCCGAGAGTAACCCCAGATTTCATGCCCAGTAAGCGCATCCAGAGCGAAGACCGAGTGCGGCCCGGTGATGTACATGACCCCGTCGGCCACCAGCGGCGTGACCTCCAGTCCGAAGTACTTCATGTTCTCGTTAAAGTAGGCCGTGTCCGGAAGCAGGTTCCTCCACAGGGGCACCGCGAAGATCCACTGCAAGTCCAATTTGCCGACGTTCGCGGTATTGATCTCGGTCAGTTCGCTGTAGCGGTTGGCGCTCAGCGTTCCGTTGTAGGTAAGCCAGTCCCCCGGTTTGGGATGCAAGATGCGCGCGAAATCAATGTTACTCCCTTGGGCAGGTGGATTGATGTCCAGCGCACCCGGCTTCACACCCGTCAGTCGGCTCAAATACGCTACCAGGTCTTGGAGTTCGGGCGCTTGCGCAGGAGGCATGATCGATTGGGGTTCGTCAACGATCGAAGCGATCTGGTCTTGTTGAAGCAAGTGCGGCTTTCCCTGAAGGTCTTCCAGCCGAATATCAAAGTTGCTGCGATTGCGAGCGAAACCGCGAAGGGTGCTTCCGTCGCGCAACTTGACGGTGACCAATTCGTAACCCTTGGTTATATCCGCGCTCGGGTCCTTCAGCGCTAATTCTATTTCGTCTACTGTTTTCTCATTGCCGAGGTTTGACAGGTCAGGGCCAATCGGTTGCCCTCTCCCCGAAACCATATGGCAGGACGCGCATTTTCCTTTTCCAAAAAAGATTCGTTCTCCCGCTGTTGGGTTGCCGGGAACATTGCTTTCCGCTGCGGGCGAATTCAAGGAGCGTACGAAAGTTGCGAGAGAATCGAGGTCCTGATCGGGGAGATTAAACGGAGGCATGCCGGCATTTGGAATCCCGTTCTTGATCGTGTTGCGCAGGCGCCGTACGGACATTTGGCGCATTTGCGGATTCCCTTGCAGAGCAGGGCCTTGGTCCGTGCCGCGGAAGTCAGATCCATGGCATCCGACACAATTCTCTGCATACACCTTTTGGCCGCGCGCCAAATCCGGCGCGGTGGAAGTTGCATTCTGCCCGAATAGCAGCCCGAAGCTGCTGAGAACAGCCGTCATCAAGCTTGCTGTGATGCACGTATTGAATCTGTTTTGTTCAAGAGCGTTCAGGCTTCGCCCCCAAATCAAGTTTGTTATTCGCCCACGCGCAAATGAGGAGTAGGGTCGGTTCGCGAACCGCCCCTACTGTGTTTTCCGATCCCCGCAGGGGATTCATGAAGTAGTGTGTAGCGCGGACCTGCTCTTTAGGTCCGCGGCTTTTCCTTGCCGCAAGGGGACGGGCCGCGGACCTAAAGAGCAGGTCCGCGCTACACTCGAAAATAGGACGCAACCCGGTAGTTAGCGCACTTGCCCCTGAAGATAAGTCACGACCGTGCGCGTCAAGTCGCCTTCCGCCTGATCGGTATACGGCGAGGTTTTGGGTTCATATCCTCCATACGCAAATTCGGCCTTGGTAGGCATATACCCCAGCCATCCATTCGCGTAGCCGAAGTAGAACGTGTAGGGGAATGGCGACTGGCTTCGCACGTTCATCGCAACCTCGCAGAAGAGTTCGATCGGCGCCGACCACACTGCGATGTCGTTGTTAATGCGCAGAAACCTGACGGGCAGAAGAACCAGATTTTGACCGCCGCTCGTGGTGCGACTGTACTTGCCGATGTCCTTCGCCCAACCCAGGCCGGCCCTGCGGGGTGTTTCGACGGTCGTTTCCCCGAGCGCGAGACGAACGTCGGACGTGGCAGGGCCGATCAGGCGATTTGCGGCAATGATCTTATCTCCCAACAGAACTCTGAACTGGCTGAGGTGACCGCTCTCGAAATCCTGGTAGACCGTGTAGATCGGGGCCATATTACCAGCCGCTCCGTTGATGTAGAGCATGGGCGCTCCCAGTTGCTCTTCCACGTAGTCCGCGACAATGCCCGGGGCATCGGCGCTGATTATTTTATTTTCGTCGCCCAGGACCGTGCCGTGCATGGCGTAGTTCGCCACCAGCGCCAGCAAGCTTCCGTCGGCTTTCTCCAACCTCAGCAGGCCGATCTGTCGGTCTGCCGGCCCATCGGGGTTCAGTCCAAGGAAAGCCTCGCCTTCCTTATCCCGCGCGCGACGGTTGATGTTCGCCATCGCCATTCCCCAGCCGACGCCCAGCCGCGCGGGTTCCAGTTTGGCCCGCGCTTCCTTCACGCCATCGATCAACTTCTGCTCGACCCAGGCGGAATACTCCGTGTTGTGGTCGTGTTCGTAGCGTTCGCCCATGAAGACGGCGCCGAGCCCGGGAGGTCCAACTTCCGGCGCCGCGTGAGTGTGAGTCGTCGTCCACCAGATCTGTAGAGGTTTTATTCCGGTTTGTTTCTCGATTTCCTTCGTTACATCGTCATAAACGGAAGGTGAAATTAAGCAGATGTCGGTGGATATGAGGTAGAACTGCGTAGTGCCGTCGTCCATCGCCACAATCCGATGGAATAGACGATCGTGTACTCCGGTGGACTGCCGCGGGCCATAGCCCAACAGCCATTCCGACTTGTCGGGGGTGATATCGATCTTCACGACCGACGCGCGGAACTGAGCGGCCCTGAGGCTGAAACCACTCCCCAATACGCTGAGGACGAATACCAGCAAGGCCAAGTACCACCCAAACGGCCTTTTTACAGCCTTTCCTGATTTGATCATCGGTTGCCTCCGCCTTTCGGCTTGGATATCTAAGAAATTAACATAAGCGTCGGAACTTGGCAGATTCTGAGATTTCCAACGCGTGGTTTTCCTGATGGTGTTGCCAACAATATTGCGGCCTGCGCAGAGTCGGCTTTCGGGTCCCTTACGCTAAACCGTGGCCACGAATGAGGGACAGACTTGTTGTAGATTCCGCCTATAACCTTCCGCGGAACACTAAGGCACCCCGGCAACTTTGTTTAAACCTGCCGCGACGGATGCATTTAATGTCAAGATGAATCAACCCCTGTTTCGCAACGGACGATTCTGTACACCTATATTTCAAATGTCAAGCTAGAACTCCGCGGCGGTCGTGCGCACAAAAGTTGAAGACGGGGGCTTCGTTCGGGGACCATGGCGCAAACCTTGTGGCGTGGGCGTCCGAAGGTGTGAAAAAGTAGGGGAACTCGCGCAGAGACGCTGAGATTCAAAGCAGACAGGGCCTTTGTTTTCTTTTCAGCCCCTGCGCCTTTGCGGCTCTGCGCGAGATGCTGTTGATTTCCCGGCAATTCTCTCACACGTTCGCTCGCCCGTCGGGGCGTGGGCATCCTGCCCGTAAGCGCTAAGATAACTTTAATGCCAAAAGAAAGCCCGCGAAGCGGGAGCGGTCATGTAGCCCATGGCGAAGCCGTAGGTCTGGGGTGGGAGGAGAATCTAGCAGCCCCGGCAGGGGCGGCATCTGGCATTTCTTCCTGCCATGATCTGCCACGGAAGGTACTCGACTTTCTGTGCACGGGCCAGATATCGCCCCTTACGGGGCTCTTTTGGTGAATTAATGAACGTTGTCTCTTCCCACGGCTGGCTCGCCGTGGGCCAAATGACGGTGCCCGCTTTGCGGGCTGGCACACCCCTCCATCCGTTGTCTTAGCTCCTGTGAGCATCCTGCCCCGCAAATTGCGGGAGCGGGGCGCTCCCACGATAGCGGGCGAGACGCCGACGAATCGGGGCAGGCTGCCCACGCTACCCTGCGTGGCACGGCTATCCCGGCCATGACTTAACACGGTCAAGATGACCCTGCCTGGAGTTTCTACGTTTCAGGAGAGACTTTTAGTCAGCGTTCAGTACGTTGGAAGCATTCGTGCTCTACGCCCCGGTAGTTCAAATGCCGGGACCTTACGTATCGGAGGTGGAAGGACAACATCTCTGGGGGGGGCGCGCTCCGAGTTTAGCTTCTCGGACAAATGGCCGCGATTCCAACGAATTTCGTTTGATTTATTAGTTCCCTCGGCATATTTTAGCAATGAAATGTTACACGATCATTTCGAGCTGGCAGACCAAATCCCTTCGTGAGTTTCAGGTTACACCGGAAGGTTCACACGTGAAATGGGAGAAAAAGTAAACATGCATCTGCG
Source organism: Terriglobia bacterium (assembly GCA_052139985.1). GTDB lineage: Bacteria > Acidobacteriota > Terriglobia > UBA7540 > UBA7540 > Bog-366. The sequence continues at coordinate 22,929 of JBKQVI010000114.1, read as the reverse complement.
AAGCGCGGCACTTGCCGGAGCGACGAACGTGCGGCAGCCGGGTTCACGAGCGGCTTATGGCAAGTCTGCGCGCAATGAGTTGGAATTGTTGCAGCAAATCTTCGATCATACCAACGCCTCGCGAATCGAATTGGCCAAGCGTACGGGATTGAGCGCCGCGTGCGTCGGCGGAATTGTACAGCGGCTCCTGAAGAAGGACTTAATCGTGGAATCCGGAGAGAATTCCGCGCCCCTCGGCCGGAAACCGGTTTCCCTGTCGGTTCGCAGCGATGCTGCGTACTTTGTGGGAGTGGATCTCGGGTCGTACATGTTGCGGGTCGTTGTTACCGATATGCTTGGGAACGGGGTTTATAGGTTTGAGACGGTATCGCGAGTTTCCGAGGGGCGGCAAACGACTCTGCAACTCGCCTTTGAAGCTATTGACAAAGCCATGTGCGACTGCGGAGTGGACAAAAGTCGGATCAAGGGCATCGGCATGGCGCACTCGGGTGTGGTGGATCGTGAGAGCGGAACGATTCTGTCGTTCCCCCGCCCCGGCCAGATGGCGCAATGGCGGAATGTTCCTCTGCGAGACATGCTGGAAGAAACCTTCAGCCTTCCCGCCACTATTGATGACAGCACCCGCGCGATGGCGATAGCAGAAAAGCATTGGGGAATCGCCGTGGGGCTCGCGGACTTCCTCTACATCGGTATCAGCATGGGCATCGGGGCGTCGCTCTTCATCGATGGCAAACTCTATCGCGGGCCCGGAGGTCTGGCCGGCGAATTCGGGCACATGACTGCCAATCGTAGTGGTCCGCTCTGTTCCTGCGGGAATTATGGGTGCCTCGAAACGGTTGCCTCCTGTGCGGCGATCATGGATTCGGTCCGGAGCGCGCTGGCTAAGGGCGTGGATTCCCGAATCCCGGAGCTGGCGAAGGGTGATCTGGATCACATATCGATTGAGCTGATTGCACAAGCCGCGACGGAAAACGATGGCTTGGCCTTCCGAATCTTGCACGAGGCCGCGTCGCATATCGGAATTGCCCTCGCGGATGTGGTGAATCTCCTCAATCCCCGCGTGGTGATCTTCGGCGGACCTTTGTTTCGCCACGCCGCTGCGATATTGCTGGATCCGCTGCAACGTATCATCAAGCAGCACGCGCTCGAAAAGTCGGCGAATGAAGTTCAGTTGACCGTCTCCAGCCTGGGTAGTGAAGCCGCCGCCCTGGGGGCTACCCGGCTGATTTCCCAAGAGACCCTTCCTTCGCTGTACGAGGAATGCCGGTAGCCTTCCACGCTGTGCTGTTCACCAAGAGCGAGCCCGGAGGGAGGGACGAATCATGCTCCGGCGAAGGTGCGTTCAAATTGGCACAAATGGTCGCAGGATGCGTGACGCGGCCTTAGGCCGCAACCGAGTTCCCCGAAGGGGAAAACTATCATTAGCCGCGGGTGAAACCCGCGGAAAGGGAACGCCAACCCCTAGAGTTTCCGACCCTGGACGGGTCGAACCCTTTGTCGCGGCGGATCTAAATTCAACCCCTGCAGGGTTGATAACTTGTCCGGGGGCATCGTTTCCGTGGGTTTCACCCACGGCCTGGAGTTTCTACATTTGTGCGACGGCAAGGTTAGATGAAGAGACGATACGAAACACTAATTCCCATCCCTCGCCCTTTTGGGGGAGAGGGTGGCTCGCATCCGGCGTTCTCATCAGCCGGGGCGAGAAGGGGGCCCCACGCCTTGCTTGTCGTGGGGGTGAGGGGGTCGAAACCGTGAGTTCTCCACCTCCTTACCGGAAGACGCGCTCCCTCGCACGCACGGTGGGGCAGATTGATAAGGCCCGCGAACTTCGTCGCTCCTCAACGGAAGCGGAACAAGCCGCGTGGTCTTTACTTTGCAAGTTGAGGCTAAAGGGATTCCGATTCCGCCGCCAGCATCCTGTGGGACCGTACATTGCCGATTTTTGTTGCCGGGAGCGGCGCCTGATCGTCGAACTCGACGGCAGTGTGCATGGGCAGCCGAGCCAGGCGAGCAGAGATGCGCAACGGGATGCGTACTTGAAAGCCCGCGGATATACCGCGCTGCGAATTTCCAACGGCATGGTACTCGAAGCGCCGGAGCTGTTTGTGGAAAAAGCGGTGGCCACGGGGTGGTCGCTACCGGAGGCGTTGGGTTGAGCAGGTTTGGGTTTTGACCCCCTCACCCGGCCCGCCCCCGCTGGTGAAGGCGCGGGTTGCGGTCCACCCTCTCCCCCAAGGGGGCGAGGGAAAAGGTTGTCGTTGGGGGGGGCGAAATGTAGAAACTCCAGTCCGTGGGTTTCACCCACGGCTAATGACATTGGACCTTTTCGAGAGTCTCCCCGCGTTAATGTCTCTTTGATCGCACCTTGGTATCAGCCGTCGCTACACGCCTTTGCTATGCAGCTTCAGTGTGAGGTTCGTGCCGCTTGTACGGTCGAAAAAGGGAGGACACCGTGAGCAAGGTTCGAGTCGCTGCATTTTCAATTTCACTCGATGGATTTGGCGCCGGGCCCCGGCAAGATGCGGATAATCCGCTCGGGGTTCGCGGCTTCGAGCTGCACAGGTGGTTCCAACTCACAGAGGCGTTTAAGAAGATGCACGGTCAAAGCGGCGGAACCCAGGGCATCGATAACGATTTTGCCCTTCAATCTTTCGAAAATGTCGGCGCGTGGATCTTAGGCCGTAATATGTTCGGGCCGGTTCGAGGGCCGTGGAAGGACGATTCCTGGAAAGGCTGGTGGGGAAACAATCCTCCTTACCATACGCCGGTTTTTGTGCTTACGCATCACGTGCGAACTCCCCTCGCGATGGAAGGCGGCACCTCGTTCCACTTTGTCACCGACGGATTGGAATCCGCCTTAGAGAAAGCGAAAGAAGCGGCCAAAGGCAAAGACGTCCGAATCGGCGGCGGCGTGTCCGTCATTCGTGAGTACCTGATCGCAGGCCAGATCGATGAAATGCACTTAGCCGTATCGGCGGTGCTCCTGGGTGAAGGAGAACATCTATTCTCCGGAATCAATCTCCCCAAACTTGGCTTCACCCCCATCAAAACCGTTTTTGGGGAAAATGCAACGCACGTGCTGATCAAGAAGACATAACCGAGCGTGACCCTTACTACGCCTGTTATCCTGAGCGCAGCGAAGAGCCCAATTAGTTCGCCGGGTTGAGTGAGCAGAGCGAACTACGAGGGCCTTCACCCGACAAGGCGGCAGTGGGTCAATGTGATGTAGCGGAGGCTTTACGCCGCCATGTGGCGAGGTAAACTCGCCGCTACAGTTCTAGGGGGCGGCTCTCGTCGCCGCCGTCGGGTGCCCTTACGACGCGACCAAACAACCTGATTTCTTCACATCTTCTGGGGCGTGGGTACCCTGCCCGCGCCTTCCGGGCGGGAGCGGGACGCTCCGGCGACAGCGGGCGAGACGCCCACACTACCTCTCGTGGGAGGGCCATCTTGGCCCTGAAGTCACACGGGCAGGACGCCCCCGCCCTTTGAAGGTTGACAGTGCGGCGCACTATCGGCCACTATTGCGGCTCGCAGGCCGCCGTGCTCATCTCCGGCAGCCTCCCTCGGAACCGCTGGTGGACGTGTACGGAATCGCTCGTCCGCGCGAGGAACGCGGCCGTTCAAATCATCGTTAAGGGAAATCATATGAGCACATCGAAATATCGTTCGGCGAGTCCGTTCCTGACGGGCATGGTCTCTGCCGTGGTCCTCGCTTGCGGGTTGACGCCTACCCTTCTGGCCCAAACCAAGACAGAGGGAGTTTTACTGCCGTTTCGGAATCCGTCCCTGCCCATCGAGAAGCGCGCGGAGGACCTGGTTTCGCGCTTGACGCTGGACGAGAAGGTCCACCAGATGGAATATACGTCTCCGGAGATTATCCGGCTCGGCATACCGTCTTACAACTGGTGGAGTGAAGCGCTGCACGGTGTAGCGAGGTCGGGCTATGCGACGGTGTTCCCGCAAGCCATCGGCATGGCGGCGACATGGGATCAGGTGATGGTCCATGAAGAGGGTGAGACCATCGCCACCGAGGGTCGCGCCAAATTCAACCAGGCCCAGCGGGAAGGGAACCACAGTATTTTCTACGGTCTGGATTTCTGGTCGCCCAACATCAATATCTTCCGCGATCCCCGCTGGGGGCGCGGGCAGGAGACTCTGGGCGAGGATCCCTTTCTTACCGCCAAGCTGGGATTGGCGTTCGTCACCGGGGTCCAGGGTGACGATCCCAAGTACCTGAAGGCGATCGCGACGCCCAAGCACTACGCGGTACACAGCGGCCCTGATCCGCTGCGGCATGAATTCGACGTGAAGGTTTTGCCGCACGACCTTGAGGACACTTACTTGCCCGCCTTCCGCGCCACGGTGGTGGAGGGCCACGCTGACTCGGTGATGTGCTCGTATAATGCCGTTGACGGCGTGCCGGCCTGCGCCAGCAAATTCCTGCTGCAAACCACGCTGCGCGACGACTGGAAATTCCAGGGGTACGTCACCTCCGATTGCGGCGCGGTCGGCAACATCGCAGAGGGCCACCACTACACACCCGACGACGAGCATGGCTCGGCCCTGGCCGTACTGGCCGGGACGGACACCACCTGCGGCCACGAATACGGGGCGCTGGTCAAGGCGGTGCAGGATGGCTTGATCACCGAGAGCGAAATCGATACCGATTTGAAGCGCCTTTTTGTCGCCAGAATCCGGTTGGGATTGTTCGACCCGCCGAACGCCGTGGCGTTCAATCGCATTCCTTTTTCCGAAAACGATTCACCCCAGCACCGGGCGCTGGCTTTGAAAGCAGCGCGCGAGTCGATAGTACTTTTGAAAAACCAGGATGGCATTCTGCCTCTGAACTCAAGCTTCAAAACTATCGCCGTCGTTGGGCCAAACGCGGAATCCCTGGTGGCGCTCGAGGGCAATTACAACGGCGTGCCGTCTCATCCGGTTTATCCCTTGGAGGGCATCCGCAAGGCGTTTGCCGGCAAGTCCAAGGTTGTCTCTGCCCAGGGCGCGCCCTATCTGAGCCAGCTAGCTCTGCCCGTGCCCTCGACGGTTTTCCATACGTCCGAAGGCGCAGGCGCTCCAGGACTGAAGGCCGAGTATTTCTCCAACACCAACTTTTCCGGGAAACCCGTGGTGACACGCGTTGACCCGCGCATCCAGTTTGATTGGAACTCGGCGGCGCCCGTGCCGGGAGTCGAGATGAAGGCCTTCTCGGTCCGCTGGACGGGCACGCTGACTCCGCCGGGACCTGGGGACTACGCCTTCAGCGTTAGCAAGCCGGACTGCTTCCCGTGTGAGGATAAAGCATCCTTCCACGTTTACCTGGACGGCAAATCGGTGCTCGATGGAGTTTTCGGCGACTACGTCAAGCAAGGCGCGCCCACGACCTTCCAAGCTCATTTTACAGACCAGCAGCCGCACGCTTTCCGGCTGGAGTATGTGCATCAGTCGGTGCTGTGGGCGGCGGGAATCACGCTGAATTGGCAGCCGCCGGTGCAGGTTCTGCGCGATGAAGCCGTGACTGCAGCAAAGCAAGCGGACGTGGTGGTGGCTTTCGTGGGACTCTCACCCGATCTTGAGGGGGAAGAGATGTCGATCCACGTGCCGGGCTTCGACGGTGGCGACCGCACTGACATTGGCTTGCCGCCGGCGCAGGAGGCTTTGCTCGAAGCGCTGGCCACTACGGGAAAACCGCTGGTGGTGGTTTTGCTGAACGGCAGCGCCCTGGCGGTGAACTGGGCGCAGGAACATGCTGCGGCAATCCTGGAAGCGTGGTACCCGGGCGAGGAGGGTGGCACGGCGATTGCCGAGACCTTGGCGGGCGTCAACAATCCCGCCGGCCGGCTGCCCATTACCTTTTACGCTTCGCTCGACCAACTGCCGCCTTTTGACGATTACAATATGCAGAATCGCACTTACCGCTACTTTCAGGGTAAGCCACTGTACGGCTTTGGGTATGGACTCAGCTACTCGACTTTCGAGTACAGCAACCTGAAACTCTCATCGGCGCAGATTAAGGCAGGAGAGAACCTCACCGTTGACGTGGACGTTCGGAACACTTCCAAGACTGCCGGCGATGAAGTGGCGGAGCTTTATCTGGAATTTCCGTCACTGCCCGGCGCACCCCGGCGGGCCCTGCGGGGATTCGAGCGCTGCCATTTGGCCCCGGGCGCCACGCGCCACGTGACGTTCACGCTGAAGCCTCGCGACCTCAGCATGGTGAACGAGCAAGGCGAACATCTTGTGGCGGCGGGTGAGTACAACATCTTCGTGGGTGGCGCTCAGCCGGGAGACACCGCAGGCGGCGCCGGCGCAAAACTCGCGATCGGAGGGGAAGTGAAATTGCCACGCTAATGGAGGCGGCGCGGGAGGCCAATAACAGCACGAAGGACCGCTGCATGTGTTATTCAGGCACAGGCTTCAAATTTTCCAGCGACGACTTCGCAAAAGGTGGACCAAATCATCGCCGTCGCGGGGTGATTCAAGATCCTTGATTAGGCGGGAGTTATAGGACGGGCTAGTCAGTCGTTGTTCGGGAAGGTATTACTCACCTATGCGTACAATCTATATATTGCCGAGATCGCGTCACTTCGTTTGGCAGGCGCGCAACCAAGCAGAGTCTCCGTGCCCTCCGTGTCTTTAGAGGTTTTCACACAGAGTTCACGGAGGATCTCAGTGATCTCTGTGTTGAAGCTTTTCCGAGCACGGAGGGCACTGAGAAAGACCCCGCCGAAGGCAGAATCCGTACGCCTTTTAGCCCCCAGTCCCCAACACCCAGCCCACGCCGTCCAGCCTCCAACCTCACAGATGCGAAATCCCCTGGTCTTCCTCTTTTTTCTCTTCCAGGAAGCGGCGCTCGAGCATCTGTTTTGCCAGGTCCCGGCCTCCCAGGCCAAAAGCCAGCGCGAGGCCGAACATGATGGCGCCGAAGAAGGTGGAAAAGGCGATCAGCACAACCCCTCGTCCGAGCCCGACTCTCTCCAGCGCCATGGTCACCGTTAGGGCGATGATGACGAAACGCACGACGGCGCTGATGAGCCGGGGCGAGGGAGAGTTGGCGTTAACGGCAGCCAGCAGCGTGGCACGCGAGACAAAATTGGCGATCAAGACACCGAGGAAAAGGATAACCAATGCTACGAAAATCTGGGGAAGAACCCGAAAGAATCCTGAGATCTCATCCTGCAGGGACTGAATCTGCAACGCTTCCAGCCCGAAGAGGATAAAGGTCATCCAGAGGGCCCAAAACAGCAGTCTTGCGAGCAATTCGCTGGGGGTGGGCAGCGCCGCCTTGTTAAGTACCTGCGCAACGCCGGCTCTGACAAACAGCGAGTTGAATCTGACCAGGTTTAAGATCCGCGGCAAGATGACCTTCGCCAGCCACGCTACCACCCACCCCACGACCACGATGATGATCATCGCCATCAGCCGCGGCAGAAATTGCGCGACCATCTGCGAGAAAGTGTGCAGCGTCTGAATCAGGCTATTCGCAATGAAGTCTCCCATAGATCACCTCATGGCTGGGCGTTCCAGCGTTCCCCCAAATAGGGCTTCAATATCTCGAACTGGCTACGAAGCTTCTTAATTCTTTCCCGTGCTCCGGTGGCGCTGGCCCGGTGATTCTCGGAAAGAAAGGAGTTGATTCGGCCGAGGTAGAGCGGAGTCAACGCTTGTAGCAAATGATCGCGATTGATTACCGAGTGGTGAAAAGCGCCGGCGAATTCATAGACGGTCCTTACCCAGAGATCGTCGGGATACGCAAAACCCTCTCCGCCGAGTTTTGCGATCTCGCGAATCTGTTGCAGGGTCGGAGGAGAAAGGGCCGGTTCGAGGATTGTGGCGAGTTCGGAAACGCCCGTTAAGAACGTGTTGAGCATCCGCTTCCGGTTAACGCGGATCGGTGGAAGGTCGAGGTCATACTGAAAGCCAAACGCCGGGACAGTCCGGGTGCCTTCGCGAGTCATCCAGTAGGTTTGGTGGGCCTCGAGGCAACTGAAGAGCCCTCCTACCACTTGTTGCAAAGTAACTGCCAGGTCGGGATGCGCCGGATTTGCGGCGTGTACTTTTGGGCCGAGAAACGCTTGGCACAACCGGTACTCTCCCACCATAGCCGTCGTGACCATCCAGATCTCCGGCACGGATCGCACCAGGTCCGTCTGCCACGCAGCTTGGCTCAAATAATGGGAAGCAAGCCGTCCCGAGAACGCCAACTCGCCTCCCAAGGGTTCCTCGATTTCGCATCCGTAGGCCGCGGCCACCAGGGGAGAGAGGATGTGACTGATCAACAACCCATCAAATCTGTGCCGCTGGTAAATCGGTGCAAGAAAGTCGAAGCCATCCCGATAAATCGGCCGGGTGAGGGCTTCGATCCACTCGGGTGTGAGGCTTTCCAAGTCCGGCGAGACAATGGCGCACACCTTGGCGCGCAACAGCTCAGCGGCTGCCAGGATCACATGCAGGGCGCCGCCTTTTCCCTGCATCGCGCCGTACGACGTAGTGAGCGTGTGCATGGTGCGGAGCGGACTGGAAGCCAGGAAGGCCCGAAAATCGGTGACAGAGGTAGTTCTTACGATGTCCGGCGTCCCATCCTTGGACCCGCCATCCACATTGACCACAGCGGCCCGGTCCCTGGGGAAGTATTTGACGAAACCAACTCGAATGGCGCTGATGACACGCGCGATGGTGTCGTGATTGTTCAAGGTGGGAACGCCGACAAGGATGTCCACTTCCCCCGCGGCGGTGATCTGTCGCAAGAAATCGTCGGTAAGAACGCTTTCGTCAGGCGTAGACATACAATTGCCGATTGTCGATTTTACGGGCGCCGCTCGTGAGTCAAAGTTCTCGCCTGCGCGGAGCGCTGGAGTGCGGTAGCAGCAGCTACCGCTTTGCTTATTCGGGTACTGGCAATATTCCCGTATGGGCTACAGGTGGAAAGCGGTAGCTGCTGCTACCGCACTCCAAAGCGGCCTTCGCCGCGCCGCACCGCCTGCCATTCTCCGGCGAAATCATTCGGCGCCGCAGCTCTGCAATCGCAAATCACCAGTCGCAAATCACCAATGCTTCAGAACCGTCTGAGCCGGAACCAAAAGAATTGATAAGGCCCCAAGGTCAAAAGATAAGGAAGATCGCCCACCCGAGGAAAAGGATTGCCGCCGAACATCTCAATGGGAATCGTCCCCTTGAACCGGCGAAGATCGAGTTCTGCCGCCTGCGCGGAACTCGACAGATTATTGACGACGAGTATTTTGTCCCTCCCCAGCTCACGAATGTAAGCCAGAACGCGGTGATTCGGCGAGCTCAGAAATTCCAGTGTCCCCCGTCCGAAAGCCTGGGTGGATTTTCGCACGCGAATAATCTGTTTCATCCAGGATAACAACGAGTGCGGCGACCTCTTCTGTGCATCCACATTGATTGTTTGATAGCCGAACAGCGGATTTGACAGGAGAGGGAAGTAGAGCTGTTCCGGATCGGCAGCGGAAAACCCGGAGTTCCAGCCGGTGTTCCATTGCATGGGCGTGCGGACGCCGTTTCGGTCCCCCAGGTAAATGTTGTCTCCCATCCCGATTTCGTCCCCGTAATAGATGATGGGTGTCCCCGGCAGCGACATCAACATGCCGTTCATCAGTTCGATGCGGCGGCGGTCATTCTCGAGCAAGGGCGCCAGGCGCCGGCGGATTCCAAGGTTGAGACGGGCACTCTTGTCCTTGGCGTATTCGTCATACAGATAATCCCGCTCGTCATCCGTTACCATTTCGAGCGTTAGTTCGTCGTGGTTGCGCAGAAACAGGCCCCACTGGCAGGTGTCAGGAATCGCTGGCGTGCTCTGCATAATATCGATAATGGGCTTGCGGTCTTCGAGGCGAATGGCCATGAACATTCGCGGCATCAAGGGGAAGTGAAAAGCCATCTGGCACTCGTCGCCGGTTCCAAAATACGCAATCGCGTCCTGCGGCCACTGGTTCGCCTCGGCAAGCAGAAACCGGTTGGGGTAATTCTGGGCCAGCCGGCTGCGTAGGTCCTTGAGAATCTGGTGAGTCTCGGGCAGGTTTTCGCAGTTGGTGTTTTCCCGCTCAACCAGATAGGGTACGGCGTCCAACCTGAATCCATCTACGCCCTTTTCCAGCCAGAACTTCATGACGTTCCACATCTCTTCCCGGACGGCTGGATTGTCGTAGTTCAAATCCGGTTGGTGGCTGAAGAATCGGTGCCAGTAATACGACTTGGAAACTGGATCCCAGGCCCAGTTCGAGAGTTCGGTGTCGGTAAAGATGATTCGGGCTTTCCTATAGGGCTCGGGAGTGTCGCTCCACATGTACCAATCACGGCGCGGACTGCTCTTGGATTGCCTGGCCTCTTGAAACCAAGGATGCTGGTCAGAGGTGTGATTCAGCACAATTTCAGTAAGGACTCGCATTCCCCGCCGGTGCGCCTGGTCCAAAACCAATTGGAAGTCGTCCAAGGTGCCGTAGGAAGGGTGAACGTTTGTATAGTCGGCGATATCGTAACCATCGTCCTTGAGTGGCGAGGGATAAAAGGGAAGAAGCCAAATGGTGTTGACGCCTAAGTCCTTCAGGTAATCCAGCTTCTGCGCAAACCCGCGGAAATCGCCCGTCCCGTCGCCATCGCTGTCGCAAAAGGCGCGCACATGGACTTCGTAGAACACCGCATCCTTGTACCAAAGTGGATCGTCGGGAGGCTTGTAGTTGCTGGATTCGGGTTGGGTCATAGCGAGCAATTCAAGATTCAAAAGGCAGAACGAAGCGCGAAAGGCGCAGGGCCTGCTCCTACAAAACACGGCGGGTCGCCGCGCCGCTACCCGACGCGCTCGTGTAAGGCCTAACGGCGTTCGGCCAAGGGCGAGCGCTGCTCGTCCCTACATGTCCTGTGTCGTCGAGTCCTGCGCTACCCGCTAGTTGCAAGCAGCGCCACCGGAAACTTGCCGAACACCTCTGCCAGCGGCAACAAGCCTCTCTGCTTTGATGCGCGGGCTTGCAACTTCTCTCCGGTCAAGACATTCACCCAATCTGGTGGCGGTCCTTTGGGCAGAATCAGCGCGCTGGTTTTCCATACCCTTTCGGTAAGGTGTCCCGCAGGGCCTAGCTTGGTGACCAACCTTGGCACTGCGGTAATCGCCGCGGCATTCCTTGTTCGTCTTATGAAGGCGAAAACGTTATCTTTCTTTGCGCCGGTTGCCACCAACGGTTCATAACTTCCTTCCTGGAACAACGCTACATGAGCCCGGCGAAAACTGAGGGCTCGGGAGGTCAAAAACAGTTTGATGCGCCCGTCCTGCCAGTGGTTCAGGAGGTCCTGAATGAGGTCAAGACGGCCCCGCTTTTCCTCCTGCTGTTGGATCTCGGCCAGCAGGCGGACACGCTTTTCAAAGTCGACTGGACCCCGATTGTCGGGATCGACTAATCGCAAGTCCCAAAGCTCCGATCCTTGGTAAAAGTCCGGGACTCCCGGAATCGTGATTTTCAGCAGTAGCTGGGCGAGAGAATTGAGCGCCCCATAATAGGCAACTTCTTCCTGCAGGTGAAGGAAGTCGGGAAGAAACTCGTTATCTTCCGATTTCTGAGTGATGGACTTAATGAAGTGAACTAGTGCCCGTTCGTAACGGACCTCGGGAAAGGCCCAGTTCGTATGCACCATCGCTTCCCGCAGCGCTTTCACTGTGTACTCTTGCAGCCGCTTTCTGAACCCGGAAACCTCGCCCAGCTCCAGCGGCCAGGCTCCCAGCATAGTTTGATACAAAAGGACTTCCTCGTTCGCATCGGGGACGCTTTGCCCGTTGACCACCTCCTTCTTCGGCATGTTCCATCGTGCCCATTGCTGAAGCCTTCTGTCCCACTCGGCGGGAATCTCGGAAAGTACGTTGATTCGCGCCCGGACGTCCTCGGCGCGCTTCGTGTCATGGGTGGAAGTGGCATTCAGCGTGTGGCCGTGCTTCTGCCGGTTGTGGCAGAATGCATTGAATTCCTCGACGGGCACTCCCGTGGACGCGGGGGCTCCGCCAACTTCATTGAGTGAACTCACAGGGTGGTACACGTAAAGGGCGGAATCTTCCAGTCCCTTGGCCATGATCGGACCCGTGAACTGCTGCCAGCGCATGACAAACGCCAACCGGGCTTCCCTTTGCTCGGGCGTCACATGCCCTTTTTCCTGCAACAGAAGGACATCGTTGACAAAATCGAAACATCGCGAACCCAGACGGGGGTTCCGCCGCCGAGCGCATTCAATTGCTTTCTCAACGTATTTGCGTTCGTCAGGGCTCAATGAGAAGCTACGAATATAGGTCCGGTAAACCGGAAAACACGCGGTAGTCTCGGTGAGGGCGCTCGCCAGGTCCCTACGCGGCAAGTCGCGAGCGTAGCGGTCCTGTTCCGCAAGCACCACGAGATAATGGCCCAGGGATCGCATCTCGACGGCGAGCAGGCTTTCCATGACCTCTTTCTTCTTCTCATACACCAGGTCCTCGTACCGGACCTTGGCGCCAATGAACGATTCGTAGATCTGGTGCAGTTTCTTGCACCCTTCCCGGTCGACGAAAAGTCCGTTGAGAGCGTTGAGAGATGCGTAGCCCGTTGCGCCGCAGATCGGCCATTCCAGAGGCAGCACTTCGCCACGGGCAAGAATCTTTTCCACGAGGACATAGAACGGCGGATGAGCGTCGGTTACGATGCTGCCGCCGGCGCGCTCCTGAAGCCTGCGGAGATAAGCGTGAGGATCGCGGAGGCCATCCACGTGGTCAATTCTCAAACCCGTCACTAACCCTCTCTCGATGAGCCGCAGCACCACCCCGTGGGTGGCTTCGAAAACAAAGGGATCTTCCACCCGGACCCCGACTAGATTGTTGATGGTAAAGAAGCGCCTGTAGTTGATTTCGTCATTGGCGGAAAGCCAGTAAGACAGTAAATAAGCCTGGCCGGCAAGCAATCGGTCAAGCAACATAAAGCTGGCAGGGTGTCGCTTGCGTCCGTTGAAGATGCACACGTTCTCATCAAGGAAAGTCCTGACCTCGGTTGAGTCTTGATACAGCTTCCAGAGTCTTTCCTTGAGGCCTTCCCTTTGCATGCGCCTCTCCCCTGCCATTTCGGTGGATAGAGCGACACGCTCGGGAAGGTGCGCGGCGGCCGCGCAGATCCCTCCCAGTTCCCGAAACGCCGGGTGGTCGAGGCCCAGCTTGCGCTGCAATTCGTCAAGCCGATGCTGCAGAACGAGAAGGTAGGTTTTGGGCGCAACAGGCAGCTTCGCATCGAAACACTGAATGAAAAAGCCGCCCTGCTCGTAGAGCAGTTTGAGTTCCTGATTTTCGAGCGTTTGAGCGTAGGGCCGGCCAAGGATCGGCAATAGAACCTTGTTCTGGAGGTTCATCCGGGGAGGGTGCCAGTCGATGTCAAAGAACGAGGCGTACGCAGAGCCGGGGCCGTCTTCCAGTACATCCATCCACCAGGGATTCTCACTCCCAGCGGCCATGTGGTTCGGCACGATGTCTAGGAGGATCCCCATCTGACGTTGCTGAAGCTCCGCCGCCCAGGCCTCAAGTTCCTGCTCGCTCCCAATCTCGCTATTGACGTGGGTGGGATCTGTGACGTCATAGCCGTGCAGGCTGCCGCGCCGCGCTTGAAGTAGCGGGGAGGAGTAGATGTCCGTAACGCCAAGCTGGCTGAAGTAACCCACCAGCGTCCGCGCGTGTTCAAAGCGAAACTGCGCGTTAAACTGGAGCCGGTACGTTGCCAGAGGAATCCGCAGTGTGGCCATCGCTTCTACACAACGTGCAGGGAGAGTTTTTCCGCCAGTGATCGAAAGTGCTCGATCCACGCGCCGGAGTTCTGGCCGCCCTCTTCGCCCTTTTCCTGAAAGCCATTGTACGCGGTTCTCAGCAGCTCGTAGCAAATGTTTTGAATCTTCGAAAGGTTGACCTCGAGCGGCAGTGAGCGAGCTATTCCCACGGCCGAATCGAGTCTGCCCAGAAGCTCGACGTTGGTAGGGTCGGCGCGTAAACCCTCGGCCATCTTTTCGAGCCTCATCCGGAGCGTGTATTCCAAAGTCGGCACGTCGAGGGCAACGTTGGCACCCTCGGCATCGGCGATCAAGTTTCGGATGCCGTCATCATCCAATTGTTCGCTCCCCAAGGCACGCCGGAGACGGGTATTCGATACAAATTCGGCAGCCGCATAGAAGGCTCGGGGAATCATAATGGATCCTCCCACCCGCGCCAATGTCCGCATCATCGACATCATATGAGGGTAGAGGCTGTCAAACGCCGCGTCGACATCGCCCCACTCCGATTCAATAATGCGATTAAGAATTCTCTGCTGCTCGTCACGGAAGATCACCTTCAGAGAATAGGCCTCCCCCCCAAGATTCTCTTGCAGCAGCCGGCTGACCTCCTCGATGTCGCCCCGCGAGAAGGGCTCTTTCAGTTTCGCGCTCAGGGCCTCGAATTCCTCGGGGTTGGCAGCTTTCAAAACACCGCCCAGCGGGTTATAGTCTCCACGGTCAATGGCGGCGAATCCCAGGACGGCCGACTCCTGGGTGATCTCGGAGGTGAATTTCGCCAGGCCTGCCGCCAGCCGTTGCTCTCGCTTTTCCCCTTTGTCCAGGTTATAACCGGTTTGGCGTTCCACTTTGTAGCAGTAGATATGCGTGTCAGTCTCGTAAGGCTCGAAAAGGGACCTGATGGCGTAGTGAGCACCCACCTTGCGCAGGTCAACAAAGGCCGGCTGGACGAACTTCTGGTAAATGCGCCCGCCATCCCCATGCTCGGGAATGTTACTTTTGGCTTGGCTCAGCTTGTCGATAAACTGGCTTTGCGGTGGATTACCAAAAAGCTCCTCCGCCAGTTGTGCGGCGCGGCCGGCGTACTGAATTACCTGCACGGTTTCAATCCCCGACAACTCATCGAAGAACCACCCGCAACTGGTGTACATCAACATGGCGTGCCGCTGAAGCTCGAGGAGCTTCCACACAGTCGTTTTTTCGGCCTCGTCAAGCTGGCGCAGGGCGTGCTTGCCGAGAAAGGCTTCCCGGGTCGCTTGCGCGCGGTCAAGGACGACATCAACATAATCATTGCGAGCCGCCCAGGGATCTTTCAGCAATCCCCTGGCTTTCTCCTCGAAAAGCGGGGCCAGCGCGTCACGAAGCCAATCGAGAGCCGCACGTAGGGGGGCGCGCCACTCCTGGTTCCACCCCGGATGTCCGCCGGAGTTGCAACCGCAGTTGCTGCGCCAGCGCTCAACTCCGTGTACGCAGCTCCAGGAGCTATTGTCAAATATCTCGACTTCGTGGGTGGGGGGATGGCGTTCCAGATAGAGGCCGTAATTAATAAGTTCGGCCAGACCTTTGGACTCGATGTAATCCAAGGCATAGGCCAAGGCCATTTCGCCGTACTTGTGGTGGTGGCCGTAGGTTTCCCCGTCCGTGGCGATGTGCACGAGTTCCGGCCAGGGTCGCGTGTCTTCGGAAAAGGCCCCCAGAAGCCGCTCCGCGAACGTCTGGCCGTTGTCCAACATGCCTTCAAACGCGATCGCACGGGAGATCGGACCGTCATAAAAGAAGAGGTTAATCGTCTTGCCGGAGGGCAGGCGCAGACGGTAGACCATCGTCGGATCGACCGAACTGTTGCCGACGTCCTTCCAATTGCGACCGGTTCTTTTCCTTAGCCGGCGAGCTTGGTTCGGAGCGAGAATCGTAAACTTGATGTCGTGCGCGGCCAGTGCCTCCAGGGTGGCGAGATCCACGGCGGTCTCGGGGAGCCACATGCCTTCCGGCCGGCGTCCAAAGCGGTGTTCGAAATCGCGAATCCCCCAGAACACTTGAGTCTCTTTGTCGCGCTCGTTGGCCAGGGGCATGATCATATGGTTGTAGGCCTGGGCGAGAGCCGAACCATGCCCGGAAAAGGTCTTGACGCTCTGGGCATCGGCCTCGCGAATGACGCGATAGAGGGCCGGATCACTCGACTCGATCCAGGAGAGTAGCGTAGGACCGAAATTGAAGCTGATCTTGGCGTAGTTGTTCACAATGCTGACAATGCGCTTTTCGTCGTCCAGAATACGGGCGCTGGCGTTCGGCGTGTAACACTCCGCGTCAACCCGTTCATTCCAATCGTGATAGGGATGCGCAGAGTCCTGAAGCTCGATGGCTTCGAGCCAGGGGTTTTCGCGCGGCGGCTGGTAAAAATGTCCGTGAATGCAGATGTATCCCATATTTGTGAGGTCACCCCGACTTTTGAAGTACCAAAAACGATTTTGGGCACAGACTTAAACCTACTTCGCCGGTGGAATTGAAACTTGAGGAAAGAGAACTAGGCCCCATCCAGCGGCGGTCGGCCGAATCCAGCCGTTTGGCCCACCTGCCCGCGGGGGCAGCCAAGGATACGGTCCTGGACTCATCACCGAAATTTGCGACCACGAGCACTTCATCGCCTTCACTCCATCGGCGAATCTGTAGGATTCGTTCCTTCCCAAAGCTACGCACTTCCATCTGCTCCTTACTGAGTTGGGCCAAGGCTGGCAGCGTTTTCCGCAGCTTGATCAGTTCTTGGTAGAACTCTCTGACGGTTTGATGGGGTTGCGTGCGCTTTAGAGAGTGATCCAGTTTGCAGCGCCGGAACGTGGCCTCGTCCTGCGGGTCGGGAGGCTGGCCTTCCCAACGAAAAGCGGAAAACTCCTCCCGGCGGCCGCGCCGCACGGCCTCGATCAGAGCAGCGTCCGCGTGGCTGGTGAAATACTGGAATGGCGCCCGCTCACCCCATTCCTCCCCCATAAACAGCAGCGGAATGTACGGCGACAGAATCACCATTCCCGCCGCCAACTTCGATGCCTCGAACGACACCTGAGTGTATAGGCGGTCACCGAACAGCCGATTGCCGACCTGATCATGATTCTGGGCAAAGACCACAAACTGTCGCGCCGGAATGTCTCGCGAGGAATTGCCATGCCGCCGGCGTCGATATTCCGAATACTGGCCCGAATACACAAAGCTCTCCGCAAAGGCTTTTTCCAGATACTCGATCCGCCCAAAGTCGAGGTAGTAACCGAACTGCTCGCCTGTAAGCAGCGCATGTACAGAATGGTGGAAGTCATCGCTCCATTGGGCGTGCAACCCGTGGCC
This sequence comes from Terriglobia bacterium, assembly GCA_052139985.1. Classification (GTDB taxonomy): domain Bacteria; phylum Acidobacteriota; class Terriglobia; order UBA7540; family UBA7540; genus Bog-366. The sequence continues at coordinate 5,817 of JBKQVI010000114.1, read as the reverse complement.
ACCGGACTCGGCGGGCTGGATGAAGCGCACGTCGTTGAGGTCGCTTTCCGCGATGAGATAGATTTTGCGGCCCGCTTGTTGGGCGAGCTCGTTGACTGCCTGGGCCAGCAACCGGAGGAAGGGCTGGGCATTGCAATCCACGATCCCGTGGATTGCATCCAGGCGAAGGGCATCAATGTGAAAATCCCGGAGCCAGTAGAGAGCGTTTTCGACGAAGTAACGGACGACTTCGTCGCTCTCCGGGCCGTCGAAGTTTAGGGCTTGTCCCCACAAGGACCGGTATTGGTCTGTGAAGTACGGTCCAAAGTCATTGAGGTAATTACCTTCCGGTCCTAAGTGGTTGTAGACCACATCGAGCACGACCGCCAGTCCGTGCGCATGGCAGGCGTCTACGAGTCTCCGCAAACCCTCGGGGCCACCATAACTGCTCTGCACAGCAAAGGGATAAACTCCATCGTATCCCCAATTGCGATTGCCCGGAAACTGGGCCACCGGCATCAGCTCCAGCGCTGTCACTCCCAAAGTCTTGATTTCATCGAGATAAGGGACAATCGCCTCGAACGTTCCCTCGGAGGTGTAAGTCCCAACGTGGGCCTCATAGATGATGTACTCCTCCAGTGGGATCCCGCTCCAGCTCGCGTCCGCCCATTGAAATGCTTCTGAATCCATAAGCGTAGACGCGCCGTGGACACCTTCCGGTTGAAACCGAGAGGCGGGGTCGGGCCGATCCTTTTTCCCATCCAGGCAATAAGCGTAGCGTGTTCCCGGCCGCACATCTTCGGCAATCCCCCGGTGATAGCCGCGCTCCGTTCGCGTCAGAGTCATTCGTCGGCCTCCGCTGCGGCCGTGCCCGGAGACCGGCTCCCACGGCGAGAACGGGTCTCCATCATCAAGGATCCGTACTTCAAGCTTCTCCACCCGAGGGGCCCATACGACGAATTGGCAGCGGCGCCCTCCGAGATACTTCGCGCCCAAGGTCAGATTCATATGAAGTTTGGATGTCCGAACAGCCCCTTAAGACTATTTGATTCTACATCAATGCGTAACAGGACTTCCGGTATTTGCATCCTGCTTTGACTGCTACCCGTTCGGAAAGTACTCGTCCGTCTCAGCCCTGGACGGAGCTACACACCGTAGCCGGCCCTGGCTGGAAGCCCAAACGCCTTTCGCGGTTCGATTACTGATGAGACCCAGAGCCTGGTTTAGCAGCAAAGCCGGTACCAAAGGCGACACAAGCCCAGGGGGAAGAGGCTACCCGCTTGTTTTTCGAAGCACTTCCGTGCTGGCGAAGGGCTGCATAGTGTGAGGACGTCGCGTGATTATTCTCTGGAACAAGTCAGGAAGTGTGTAATTCCTGCACTCATTTCGTAGAGGGAACTAAGCAACAATCGAGGTTGCAAAATCATCCATATTGGAGTGACTAAACGCTTTGAGGGGCCCGCATTCTGAGTGCTGAGCATCTTGGCAATGGCGATGCAGCCGGCGTTGAAGGGAGAACGGGGATTCGACCATGAAATTCCAACGCTGCAGCGGTATCCTACTCCATCCAACGTCATTGCCCGGAAGATTTGGGATCGGCGAACTGGGTCCCGAGGCATATCGCTTTGCCGATTTTTTGGCGGACACCAAGCAGGGCGTTTGGCAGGTGCTCCCGCTCGGCCCGACCGGATACGGTGATTCTCCTTACCAGTGTTTCTCCGCGTTTGCAGGGAATCCGCTGCTGGTGAGTCTCGAAAGACTTGTGGAATTCGGTGACCTATCGCCCGACGATCTGGTAAAGGATCTTCCGCCATTTCCCGAGGGCCAAGTGGACTTCGGCTGGGTTATCCAATACAAGTTCCCTCTCCTTAAGAAAGCAGCGGAGAATTTTCGCCTTCGCGCTTCTCCGGAGCGCCGAGAAGATTATGAAGACTTCTGCCGGCAGAACGCATCCTGGCTCGACGACTATGCTCTGTTCATCGCTTTGAAAGAAGCCCACGGCGGCGAGTCGGTGTGGAACAGGTGGCAGCGTGATATTGCGACGCGCGAGCCCGATGCGCTCGCCCGCTGGCGGGAGCGACTTACTGGTCAAATCGCGGTTCAGAAATACGCGCAGTATCAATTCTTCAAGCAGTGGTCGGACTTGAAGGCTTATTGCCACGAGCGGGGAATTCGCATGATGGGTGACATCCCCATCTTCGTCGCCCACGATAGCGCCGATGTGTGGTCCTACCGCGAACAGTTTCGCCTTGATGCTAACGGCAATCCCATGGTGCAGGCCGGTGTGCCGCCCGACTACTTCAGCGCTACCGGGCAATTGTGGGGCAATCCGCTTTATTCCTGGAAAGCCATGGCCGAGACGGGATACTCGTGGTGGATTGAGCGCTTCCGGTCGGCGCTGCGCCTGGTGGACATCATCCGCCTCGATCATTTTCGGGGGTTCGAGGCCTTCTTCGAGATTCCTGGTGGCGAGAAGACCGCGGTCAACGGCACGTGGGTGAAGGGCCCCGATGCTGAGTTGTTCGAAACCGTCCAAAGAACCTTGGGCGATCTGCCCATTGTGGCCGAGACGCTCGGCGTCATCACACCTGAGGTCATGGCGCTACGAGACCGCTTCGGCTTCCCGGGAATGGGGATTCTGCAATTTGCCTTTGGCGTCGATCCACAAGCGCCGGAATTCAAGCCTCACAACCTCTCCCATCACTTTGTGGTTTATACCGGGACGCATGACAATGACACGACCATAGGGTGGTGGACCTCGCACGGCAGCGGTGACAGCACTCGGTCGGCAGAGAACATCCGGGCAGAAAGAGAGTTTGCGCGCAAGTACTTGGGAACCGACGGCAGGGAAATGAACTGGTCCCTCATCCGCGCGGCTTTGGCCTCGGTGGCGGATATGGCGATCGTTCCGCTCCAGGATGTTCTGGGACTGGGCAGCGGAGCGCGAATGAACCTGCCAGCCAGGTCCAGCGGGAACTGGCGGTGGCGATTTACGGCCGGTCAGCTAATCCCCGAAGTCGGCGACCGACTGAGAGAACTGGTCCTGCTTTATGAGCGGGCCTCGGAGCGGTGATGATGACTCATTGAAACCGATAACCAGACTTGAGTTCACAACGATAGACTTTCGTATGGTCGCCATTCACTCTGGCGTGGCAATCCCCCCAACTCAAGAGGAGATCCGGACCCAGCGGGAACAGTATGGGCGTTCCGTTCATTTCGGCCTCGATGCTCACCCCTTCTGCTGTACCCGGTAGCGTGAAGTTCAACGCATCTCCGAAAATCACCGGATAGGATTGACGAACGATGTCGTTGACGGCCGAACGGACAACTTCCGCCTCCAGCAAGAAAGTGGTGGTATCGGACCAGGCAAGCGCCGACACATTGAGCGTGCGGCTATTCTGGGAGAAGTTTGTGGACACGATCTTGGTGAAAGGACAAGGCCCGGCAATGCAAGAGACGCGGGCATTTCGAAACTCGTTGCCTTCGCCTACATCGAGGGATATTGAGCCTACGTCTGCTTTCCACTTCCCGTCCGGCGAGCAGGGCTGTCGGCCATAGCAGGGAATATTACCAGTATTCACAATTTGGAAAGCCTTAACTGCACTGCCGACATCTACGTCCGATCTGGCTTTTGTGGAGTACCTCACGCGAACATTCGCAATCACCACTTCGGGATGGTCGACTGTAGGATTCACCGCGTGGGGGATCGGTGTCATGCGCGCCACATAGATTTTGTCGCCGACAATCTCATTCAGTTCCAAAGGCGCGAATCCCGGATGCCGAAAAACCAGCGTGACGGGTTGGCCCGGGGGAACACCGGGGCGCAATACCAGGAGGAAGAAGCCTGAGGAATCAGACTTGCAACCTCGTGCCGCCAGACCGTCGGCAGCGCTGATCTCGACCTCGGCAATGGGGAGTTCTTTCCTTGGGTCGGCGTCCTGCTGGATCACCGCCCCCCGCAGGAGAATCGTACGGTGGCTTTTCCTGACTCTGGCTCGATGCACCATTATCAGCGCGACTGCCCCCGCGATGAGCGCAACCAGCGCGATCCCGCCTGCCACCTTCCATCCGACCTTCATTCAGTCCCCCCCCACCGGTATCATACGACGGTTTGCAGCGGAACGCATTCAGCGCCAGTTCGATGCTTGCATCCCGCATGATCTCCTTCCAGCGTAAAATCGGTTAAGATGGATTATGTGGCTGGGAAAACAGATAACTACAAACCTCTGACACGAAGAGAACTGCTGAAGCGGATATCCGGCACGTGGGTTGGCGCGCCGGTCGTGACGCTGGGAATGCGTCCTCTCTTTGCCGTACCGGAAGGACAAGAGGCTGCTACTTCTGCCTCCTCTCTCCCTCCAATTGCCCTCTCTCCTGAAGATGACTTGTTCCTGGAGGAATTGGAACGAGGCACGTTCACCTACTTTTGGGAACAGGCGAATCCGAAGACCGGACTGGTCAAGGACCGCTGCAATGTTCGCGCCGTTGACGACAGTGTAGTGGCAAGTATTGCGGCCACAGGATTTGGCCTGACGGCTCTCTGCATCGGTCAGAAACGCGGCTTCATCCACTTTTATGAGGCTCGCAGGCGGGCCTTGAACACCTTGCTCTTCCTATGGGAAAAGCTTCCTCAGCATCGGGGATTTTACTATCACTTCGCCAATATCAACACCGGGGAGAGGTTGTGGGACTCGGAAGCCTCTTCCGTCGATACGGCCATCCTGCTTTGCGGAATTCTTGCCTGTCGCCAGTGTTTCCTGGATTCGGGAATCAACAAGCTGGCAAGCGCCATCTTCAACCGTGTGGACTGGACCTGGCTGTCGATGGACACGGGCTTGCTGCCCCACGGGTGGGTGCCGGAGAACGGCTTCCTGCCGTACCGTTGGGACTATTACAGTGAACTGATGATGATGTACCTCCTGGGATTAGGTTCTTCCTCGCATCCCCTACACCAGGAAACCTGGGACGCCTGGAAGCGCACGATATTCGATTATGAGGGTCTTGAGTACATCGGATCGTTTGCGCCTCTGTTTGTACATCAGTATTCCCAGGCATGGTTTGATTTCCGTGGCAAGCGTGACCGATACGCGGACTATTTTCAGAATTCGGTGATTGCCACTGAAGTCCACCGCCGTTTCTGCCTGGAACTGGGAAAGCAGTTCCCCGATTACAGCGATGACCTTTGGGGTATCTCAGCGTCGGATTCGCAGCACGGCTACGTGGCCTGGGGCGGTCCCCCCGAGATTGGTACGATCGATGGAACGGTCGTCCCTAGCGCGGCGGGAGGTTCGCTGCCATTCCTCCCCGAGGCGACTCTGCGTGTCCTGCGAAACATGCGGGCACGGTATGGAGATGGTGCGTGGAGCAAGTACGGATTCGTCAATGCCTTTAATCCGCTCAAGGGGTGGTACGACAATGACGTCGTTGGAATCGATACAGGAATCACTCTTTTGATGGCGGAGAATTTGCGCACCGGCTTTGTCTGGAACACCTTCATGAAAAACCCGGAAGCCCAACGCGGAATGCAAAGAGCCGGATTTAAGGCCTACAAACTGCCCGCAGCACCGAAGACAGGGCTATTGCCTTCTCTGACCCCTTCAAGTCAGCAAACAGTGCCAACCCCTCACTGAACTCCGGTGGCTATACAGCTTGCGTTCGCTCGAAGGCTATCGGTGCACCAGCGCAGGAATCGGCAGTGGTACGGTTTGATGTTGGAGCCGATGTTCACCTCTAAGTTTTTGAGATAACTTGTGTTGCCTTGTGGGGTTAAGTGCGATTTTGGCCCTAAGTATGTAGACATGCATAGTACGTTGTAAGTCGCATTTATCCTTTACAACA
>JBKQVI010000113.1:0-15941 GCA_052139985.1 Terriglobia bacterium | reverse complement strand
TTACGCTCTGCCAAAATCACACGCTCTGAGCCCATCCCATGGAGTAAGAGAGCCTGCTCCAGGGCCGCTTCTACAGCTTGAATTTTAAGCCGATTGTTGCAAACCCCAAAGTAGATGCAGCCATGCTTCGAGGCGTCCAGCGTCACTGCGATCTCCGCGACCGCTCGCCGGTCCGCATCGCCAAGAAGCGTCGCCGTTACGGGTTTACGCTCCGACTCCGATGAGCTTGTGGACAATAGGGTTTACTCCGTACCAGCCGGGGCCGTTGGGATACTGCAAAATGAACAGATTGTGGAGGAGGTCCAGCAAGGGCTTCTCGTTAGGGTATCTTAGCTCCTTGGAATCGTGAACCTTTCGCAGAATATCAATGTACTCATCTCGGGTCAGGCTGTAACTGTATTCCATTCGAAGTTTGTCCACGGCATGTTCGACATGCTCGAACTTGATGACGTTGGCTTTGGCCACCAGCGCCCGGCTGGCAGCCCCTTGAATGATTCTGACCAATTCGCGGACCACCCCACCGCTCATCTCCACCGCGTGGTCGAGAGCCTTCGATTCGATGATCTGAGGCTCCATTCGCCTTTCCACGATCTCGCGCATCCTGGCCCACCCCGGCTCGTTCCGTTCGCCGGATTTCTCCTTAATCTTGAAATTGGGCAAGGGGAATTGGTCACTGAAGTTCTCCTTCACCACGTTGTACTGCCCCGAATAGAGCAAGGAGGTGGGTACCGTGAAGATGATCTTGCACTCGGGCTGAATGAGAACCGTGCCCTTGGTGGAAAAAAGATCCATCGCGACATCCACAGGCGGCTTGTCCAGGTCTTCCAGAATAAGCAGGACTTCTCGCCCTCCTGCATCAGAATGCGTCTCGATGGCTCGGATAATACGGTTGATGAACTCAATGAGCTGCGGAACCCGAGGCTCAAACTTCTGCCGGAACTCGCGCTTGTCCTCAAATCCCGTTTTCAGAAGACCCTTGGCTTTCAGGAACCAAGCGCTGATTCCCGCCTCGACTTCGACTCCTGCTTCATCGGACTTCGTCGTGACCCGCGACACGTCTGCCGACCACTTATCCAGGTCCTCAATCAGCTTGGAGTTCAACCAAGCCTTTCCTTCCTCGTAAAGGCGATGGCCGATGGCAAGCAGCAAGTCCGTGTAGGTGAGGTCAGCGACGTTGATCTCATCTTTGATCGAGAATTTGACAACAAAGAACTTTCCCTGGATCTCAACGTCCCGAGCTAATTTACTCAGAGTCGAGGTCTTTCCAGAACCCCGATGGCCACTAAAGAGAATCTTCGTATCCGTTGGATTATTGATGAGATATATCTTGATCGCCTCTTCGGGACTATCCGGCCTCTCGACGTACCAATCCTTATGTTTTTCATCCAGGGATTGCATGGGGTCGAAATAGCCGATGACTTGTTTAAGGTATGAAGCCTTCATGAGCTGCTGCCCTCCTCTGCTGTGTCCCAACCCGCGCGGGCAGATAGACTTTCGTTATTCTGACCTGTGGCTTGCGTGACGTCAACCGGTTCCGCGATTGCGAACCGCGGTTCCGTAGGCACCAATTGTTCCACCCAACACATTCGAGTGCCGCGAAGAGGCCCACTTTGTTTTGGAGGCACCTACCCGCAAAGACGAGCTCCATAGACGAGGTACAGTAATTTCGCTGGTCACTGTTCACTTGTCACTACGTCTCAAAATATCCCATACGCCTTGAAGACGTCGGTGGCCAGGCGGCCGCTGGCGAGGTCTTTGATGGCGGTCTTCTCCTTGCGCGATTTTTCCAGGGCGGCGGTGATGACATCGGCCTCCAATTCGCGTGGCACAATCAGGACGCCGTCGATATCGCCGAAGACGATGTCTCCCGGCCGCACGTGCACGCCCTCGATTTCCAGCGGCACATGGTGAGCCACCACCTGGCCGCGGCCGCGTTGGTCCTGAGCGTAGCAACCGTAACTGAACACGGGAAACTCGATGGCGAGAATGCCGCGCGTGTCGCGAGTCATACCGGCCAGCACGGCCCCGGTGGCGCCGCGCGCTCGCGCCGCCGTGGACATCAGCTCGCCCCACAGCGCATACGTCGCCGACGCTCCGGCCGCGAGGTAAACTTCGTGCTCGCGCAGAGAATCGAGCGCTTCAAACATCAGTCCGAACGGCTGCTCCGGTTCTTCGGAAACGTCAACTTCACGGACGGTCATGGCGCGGCCCGCCACGACCATATCCGGGCGAAGGGGCCGGCATTGGGCCGGAAGAAATTGCCGGCGCCGGCCGAGGGTGTCGAGTATATCGCCGACGATAGCGGTGTAGAGTTGCGTGCGCAGCAGCTCAAACAACTCGGCGTCATTTTTCCATTCCATGCATCCTCTTCTGCAGTGTCGCAGGGCAAACTCGCGCCGCCGACTGCACAAGACCGGCTATTCACGCGCAAATCGGTTATTGCTTCGCCGCGGCAATCCAGCATATCGAAACCCATTCGACTGTCAAGCGTGAACGCCAGCGGGTGCTGTCCTCATTTGAACGTAGCGCCGTCCTGTAGGGCGGCACGTGCCGGGCTCAAGAGGCTGCGGAAAAAACCTGCATAGACGACGTAGCGGCGACTTTACGTCGCCATAACATCAATCCCTGCAACGTGCGAATGGCGGGGTGAACCCGCCGCTACACGTTTTTCCGCAGCCTCTCAAGCCCGGCGCTACATCTGAAACTAGGCCAGTACCCGCCGGCGCTGGATGAATAGTACTTTCGTGCGGCCTCGCTACCGCCCCAGGCATTATTATCATGTTGATTTACTGGTGGCGTGAACCTTCGGGGTAGCGTATGATAAAACCATCAGCGTTCCAACGACTGACTCATCAAACCGTCCAACTAAAAGGAGTAAGGATGGATAGGAAGTATAAACAGCGGGGATACATGGATTCAGGTGGCACTCGCGAACGCACCGAGCGCACCGACCGCCAGCCCGCAAAGAAACCCGAAACCTTTGGCCCGAAGACACCGAACATGCCGGGCAAGCGCGAAGTCGTGCGCTGCGCCTCGTGTGCTGGGCTGCTGCCGGCTGGAATCGACTTCACCGCCAAGTGCCCTCGCTGCGGCGCCGAACTCCATAGCTGCAAGCAATGTTCGTTCTTCGACTCATCGAGCCGCTTCGAGTGTTCTCAACCCGTCAGCGCCCGCATCCCCAAGAAGGATGCCCGCAACCAATGCAACTTTTACGCGCCGCGAACCACCATCGAACGGGAGACTTCCTCCTCCAGACCGTTGGATGCTCGCCAAGCTTTCGAAAACCTTTTCCGAAAGTAAAAGAAGCTATCGTTGCCGTGAGAAGGTGGGCCACGCGGCCGCTCAGAGCTGTTGGCCGCTGTCGGACAAAATGTCATAAGCCTTTTAGAATGAACAATTTGTCGCTTCCTGCTCGCCCTTCATTTCTCGCAATTCAATTCCGCAATCTCGCCATCCGAAGGTTTGTCGTTCCGCGTCCTATTGTTACAGTGCTCTAATCTGGCTTTGAAGCTCGCGCCTTAATACTTCACCGGGAATGTCCCTCGCGCTTTCAATCATTTGCCACGCCGAGCGTTGCATTCCCGGAATTGATTCGCCTTCCTGAGGAGGAAATGTGGCCACTCTGACAATCGCTCCGCCCGCCCAATCCAGCCGCCAAAACGATTTTGAGATCATCCAGCCCAAGACCACTTTCACGGGTTCGCGCATTGAGCCTCTTGCGAAGGGTTTGCCCAAGACGACGCAATCGATCTGCCCGGAATGTCTTCAGGTGATCGACGCGCGGCTGTTCGAAGAGGGCGGCGCGGTTTACATGGAAAAGACCTGCGCTACGCACGGAGAATTTCGCGACAAGATTTATTCCGATGCCCGCCTGTACCTGAAGATGGAACAGTGGGAATTCGGAGACAATCGCGGGCTGGAAAACCCCGCCATTCCGGACGCCACGCGCTGTCCGGACGATTGCGGTCTTTGTTCGCTGCACACGTCGCACACGGTTCTTTCCAATGTGGATTTGACCAACCGCTGCAATTTGACCTGTCCCGTCTGTTTTGCCAACGCCAACGTAGCGGGATACCTCTACGAACCCTCGTTTGAGCAAATCACCGGAATGCTGGAGGGCCTGCGTGCGCAACGGCCGGTGCCCAACCGCGTGGTGCAGTTCTCCGGCGGCGAGCCCACGCTTTATCCGCGTTTTATGGACGTGTTGCGCAAGGCCACGGAACTGGGCTTTACGCACATTCAGGCGGCCACCAACGGCATCAGCTTCGCGAACCTGGAATTCGCGCAAGAAGCCAAGGAAGCGGGTCTGCACACTCTCTATCTGCAATTTGACGGGCTCACCGACGACGTCTACCTCCACACGCGCGGCCGGCGGCTGATGGATATCAAGCGCGCCGCCATCGAGAACTGCCGCAGAGTCGGCCTGAAGATTGTCTTTGTCCCCACCATCGTCAAGGGGGTGAACGATCATCAACTGGGAGACATGGTGCGGTTCGCCATCGACAACATCGATTGCGTCAGCGGCTTCAGCTTCCAGCCCGTGGCCTTTACGGGGCGCATCAACCAGCGGGACCGGGACGCCAAGCGCTTCACCCAGTCCGACCTGGCGCACTGCATTTCGGAGCAGACCGGCATCACGGACGCATACAACGACTGGTTCCCGCTCTCCTGCACCTCGCCGTTCTCCAAACTGCTATCGGCTTTGCAGAACCATCAGCGCCCCAATTTGACTTCCCATCCGCACTGCGCCATGGGCACCTATCTCTATGTGGATCCGGCTTCGAAAAAGGCCGTGCCTATCACCCAATTCTTCGACGTCGGCGCCATGCTGCAGGATATTGATCGGCTGGCGCGCAAGGCGCAGGGCGCGCGGGTAAAGCTCTTCTCCAAGGTGAGCGCCTGGAACTCCCTGCGCCGGCATTTCAAGCCGCAATTTGCCCCCCCCGGCCTCACTTTTGAGCGCTTCCTGAACACGCTCCAAGGCATGACCGACCACAGCGCCGGCCGCGGCAAGGGCGACGGCACGTTCACTTATAAGACCCTGCTTGTCGCGGGTATGCACTTTATGGATGCTTATAACTATGACATCAACCGCGTCAAGCGTTGCGTGATCCACTACACCGCGCCCAACGGCCTGGTCTATCCGTTCTGCACGTACAACTCCGGCCCCTGCTTCCGCGAAAAGATTGAGAAGCAGTACTCGGCGCCTCTACCCAAGGACCCTGGCGATGGATTAGTCAACCTTTCGTAGAACTGGGTAGTGGTGTCATTTGCTGTGGCACGGCCATCTTGGCCGTGAACGTTCACGGGCGGGACGCCGGTGCCACTTTTCAAATGACGCCACTACCTAGAACTGCTTGCAGTTTGTCGGAAAAAGGCGGGCCAGATGCCCGCCTTTTTTATGTGGAACGGACAGCGAGGCGACTGCAAATCCCGGATTCCGGCAGCGCGGCCGAGCCGCACCGCGAAGGGGATTTGCCCTGTTCTACTGACTACTTCTTGCAAGCTGTGCCGCGACTTCGGGCAGCACGGCCGTGCCTTCCGCTCTCACCGCGTCCAGCGCACTGGGATTGAGACCCAGCGCCGTCACGATGGTCGGCGCCACCTGGGCGGTTGCCGTGACGGTTGCGACCGTCTGCGCCCTAAAGCCGGGATGAGCGACCAGTAGTATGACATTGTTGTCGTCATGCGCGAACCCGCCGTGATCTCCCACCATCGACGTACTGCTCGAGTAGGTCACGCCCACGTTCGGAGTCACGATAATGTCCGGCGACCGCGGATCCTCGCCCGGATCGAGACCGCCTACGTTGTAGTTCAGCGCCAGCGTCGGCCCGTAGTAAATCTCCCCCAGTCCGATCTCTGTCGCATTGTTTTTGAGCAGCTCCACCGCCGCGGTCACGCTCTCCCCTTCTTTCAGCCAGAGCACGGAAACATCGTCTTCCGTTGCGCCAATGCCGGTTGCGTTCAGCGGCGACTCCGAGTAGGGGATGGCGCTCCCGAGCAGCGTAGCCGGCGTATTGGTGCCGTCGGCGACGTACTGACTGGTGTCGATCGGCGACTCTCCGTGCTTCGCCGTGACGATGAGCAGCGTATCGTCGTATTTGCCCGCATCCTTGAGGGCGTTGACGATGTCGCCGATGGAGGCGTCCACAAACTCGATCTCCTTCAGCAACGCATCGCTGGGCACGGCTGCCGCATTCTTGTAACCGCCCACGCCCACACCCGGCTCGTTCAGGCTTTGCCCGAAGTACACGGCCTGGAAGTTCATCCCGAAGACGGCGGGTGTCACCGCCCCCGCGCCGTTGTGGGTCTTGCCCGCAATCTCGTTCAGCAGCGCCTTCACCTTTAGCGCGTCATAGCACTGGATGTTCGCAAAGCTGCTCGTCCACGACGATAAATTAGTGGTGTCGCGGATCGTAGCGCACGAAACGCCTTCCGAGGTCTTCACGCCGGGCAGCGCCACGACCGCCGAGTCCACTTCCGGCGAATAGTAGTCGTCCAGGCCCTTGCCCCCCGGCCCAGCCGCAGCCGAATACGATGGGTGCTTGTCGATCCAAGCGGTATAACCGCCTGCCGCGTGGACTACGCCAAAGATCGTATTCGTCCGGAGGAAGTTCCACGGATACACGGGTGCACAGCCCGCCTGCGGGTCTCGCACCAGCTTCCGCCGGTCAATCGAAGCGGCGCCGCCCTCGGTCAGCGCAGCGCCCGGTGCTCCACCGTTCAGCTTGGTATCGTCAATGTCGATGCCTTGGTCGTAATCGGTGGTGGTTCCCGTCGGCAACGCGTAGGGCGTGCACGGCCCCCCCGCCAAGCCTGTGCCCGTCGTTATTGCCGGCGCATCGAGCGAACGGTCATACGCTACGTCATAGTAAACGCCGGTCGTCTTGGGTGAGCCGCCCGTAATCAGCGCCGTCAGCCCGGGAAAGGAGTCCGAAGGCCTGGACGACGTGGTGTTCACATAGTTGATGGCCGTCCGCCCCAAGGTTGCCAGGTTCGGGCAGTACGGATTGCCGTCGTTCGCGCCCGCCACCCCATGCACGCAGTTGTAGAAATCCACGGCGTGCATGCCGTCAATACTCAACAGCAGAACGTGCTTGATTTTATCCGAGCCTACAGCGCCCGTCTCCGCCGCCGTTCGAAGCGTCAAAGACGCCAGCGCTATTGCGGCCGCGGCTCCAGCCATTGCTAGCCTACTGATTTTCATGGGTTGCCTCCCTGAGGGTGCCAGTATCCCCACCCAATATTGCGTGAGCGTTAATTCCCGGTGAAATATCGTCGCAGCGAGGCAAGTCGCGGGCACGGAGGGGGCACCGATCATGTCATGCCGAGCCCGGCGATATGCCACTTCGGGGCCGCGGATTTCCACTAAACAACGTATTTTCATGCACATCGTGGCATGTTCGGCGTTTTTCAAGGGCGTAGGCCGCCCATCCGGACGCGCCGGACAGAGGGCTCGCCTCCCGATTCAGGAGGGAGGCGCATTGACGCCGGGGGGCAGGGGTACGTCAAAGTCCCGCAACTGTAAGATAAGTGGGTTACCGGCCACAGGCGGGCGGCGCGCGCCTCACCCTTTAAGCCCAGCGCGGAAGCAAAATATGTTGTCAACTACATCTTTTCAAAGATGAACGAAAAGAGATTGCGGGTTCCCATCTACATTGGCCAGGGAGACTTGGCTGACAGGGTAAGCGACAACCATCATCAAGCGGCCGGCATTAAAAGGGTGCAACAGATGTTCACGTTCACCTCAACTCAAAACTGGCTGACCGTACCGGGGAGGAGGCGGACCTTCTGGCTCGGTATACTAACGCCTACAAGCCGGATGGCTGCAACGAGAAGGAGGGCGGATAAGGGGTTCCCTAAAGCGATACGCGCGGACTTGCGAACCCAGTCCGCGCTTCTACTCTCGCCACGGTACGGCGGCTCAAACGTGGTAGATTTCCGCCTTCTGGGATAGTTAGGTTGGGTGCCCATTGATAGGAAGAGTGCGGGGGGAAGTGCCTTTCCGGAACAGAGGCGCATGATCCGGATCAACGATTAGTACTCGGCGCAGCCTTTACGCTCATTCTCTCGTCTGTCATCTCAGTCGAATTGTCGGCGCGTTTATTGACGGGAGAGCCTTTCATCCAACCCGGCATTCGTTGAACGACGCGAGAGTTCTTCTCCATGAGGCTCCAAAACTTTTGATATTTCAATTCATTCTCTGGCGTATTCGGCATCTCAAGACTCCTTCTTATTTGATAGTAACGCCTTTGAACTCTCCCAAGCAAGGTTTTCTCTGTTTAGGTAAGTGGTTGGTTGCATCTGTAGCCGTGGGGGAGCGTCACGCCTCCGCCAGGGTTTCAATTTACCCCCCTCTTTCCGTTCTATCGGATAACCAGTACTCAACTTTAAGGAAAATAGATCGAAATACCTCCGTGGCCCAATCCCATTAAATGGTAGAAACGGCACCATCTTTACGGTAGTTTGGTCCACCGAAATAGCATCACTATGGAGCGTTGGCGCCTTGCTCTTGGGGTAGGGTTCCACGTAAACTGCCCTCCTCGGGTCCATACAGCCCCCCACCATATTTCGGAACGTTGTTGTAGCCAACCGAAAGCAGATCCCCATCGGCATCGATGATAGCGGCCCCGACCTGTCGGGACAGGTCGCCCGAACGAAGCGACGCGGTATAAGCCATAAACATCGCCTGCTCCTCGTGCGTAGGGGTAATTGTGGGGCACCCGAAAACAAGATCCAGAAACCGAGGAACCTCTGTCTGGTAGTTTTCGGCGGTGAAGAAAACATCCGCAAGATGAAACGTTTGGCGAGTCTGCTGACCATATTCCTCGACTTCCGCGGCATCCTGGTCGATCAATGCTGATTGCTCACCCTCCGGGATACCTTTCTGCTTAAAGTACTCATCACGATGTTCCTTCGCTGATGAAAGGCCCATCAGGAAAAATCCGCTGCCGTATATTCTCCTTAGTGTGTCGACCTCCTCTGGTCTCTTCAGGCTGAGAATCAAATGGGCTGTTCGTGGCAGTGGCCGGCCCCACTCCTCGCGCTCGTCTTCCTTTTCTTTGTTACTTGCCTCCTCGACGCGGCCGGTATGTATTAGCCCAGCAGCAACACGCGCGAGGATGTCTTTGCTCCCTGTGAGTCGGCGGATGCGGTTGCCCGCTTCAATTTTGTAATGGGCGAGCTCTGCGGGCCCGTCTGGAGGCTGCCACTGTTCACCAAGCCTCTTAAGGAGGTCGGGGAAGACTTTGGTCAAGCGTATCGGGTCGGTTTCGTATCCAAACTGACCAAGGTAGTCCTTGAGGGTGGCTTCGAGCCCGATTCGTTCCGTACCGACCGGGTACACCAGGGCAATGACTAATTCGGCGTCGGGAAAGTAACCAAGGATTGGGTCATCTGTATCTGCCATTTGGGTCTACAGCTTTCAATTGAGGAGAACTGACGTAATCAGTTATTCATCACACCTAACGTCCCAGGGCCTCCCGGGCTGGCGAGAGGGTGACGGCATTAAACAACGTATTATCCTGCGATGCAAGCCTGAATCTCGCACCAGTGGGTAGCGGTAGCCGTTTCTATAACATCACAGTCAGTGATTTGCTGACTGGCCTTTCTCATCCCAGAGGCCAAAAGCAGCCCGATGCCACCGGGCAATGCTTTCTCAATATAAAGAGAAGAACCTACGGTCAAGACGCCATTGACCGTGGTTACCACCCCATGCTGTTCACTTGGCCGTGTCGCCAAACCCGAAGTTGAGATTCGGTACCCCTGATGGCGGCGGGCCAGCCACCGGCAGTAGGGTGGCGCCGCGAGCACCGAGCGTCCTGTTCTTGGGGTCCGCGTTGGGTTCCAGCATGGCAGCGAAGAGCCGTGGATCGGACACGCCACCTTTCTCATCGCGGTCGCGATGCAGCCGCAGGGTGCTTCGCGAAGCGCCCGATCAGCGCACCAACAACACAGCCGCGGCTTCAGGCCGCGATGGCGAGGTGAACTCGCCGCTACGTTGCTACGCCGTCAGACGCCGGCGTACCACGCGTACCCACCTTCCGGCGACGCCGAGCCCAAACCCTTGCCGAACTTTTTGAGGTCATCGGTCAGAGTAAGGCGGGTGATGTACTTCACGTTCTTGTAACCTAGTTGACGGGGAATGCGCAGGCGAAGAGGTCCGCCGAAGGGGACGGGAAGCGCACCGCCGTTCATGCCGGTGGCCAGGAGAGTTTGAGGGTGCAAGGCATCGGCCATGTCAATGCTGTCCCACCAGTCGGGCTGGAACGAACGGTAGACAACGTATCGGGCCTGAGGGAGAGCGCCCACGAGGTTGAGGATATGAGCGAGCGGGGGGCCACTCCATTCGGCGATGTAGGACCAGCCCTCTTCGCACGCGGTCATGGTGATTTGGGCGCTGCGGGGAAAGCTCCTAAGCTCCGCCAGCGAGAACGATCCCGGCCTCGTGACCATGCCATCGACAGCAAGGCGCCAGTCCGCAAACCCTCCCTCTTGCAAGCGCTGGAACTCTGCGCCCAAGGGAGAGACGGGGTTTGCGAACGGATCCTTCGAAATCTGGCTGCGCGCAAACTCGGGCGCTAGAGAGTGGCGAGCGAATACCCGCTGCGCCGCATAGGTCAGAGTTTCGCCCGCGCCGTAAAGGACGCCTGCATCGGGTGGGATCAGTCCAAAGCGCCCGGCGAGCTTCGCCGCGACTCCGAGCCCGGTGGCGCCCGCTGCGGCAACCAGGCCGGTGGTGATGAGCTTCCGTCTTGAAATCCTGCTCATGCTCGCTCCCTCGGCGGGGAAAGGCGTCCGGTGATCATGGCGCCCACCCGGTTCCAAAATCCGGCAAGATAAACCATAAAAACGTGAACCAAAAGAAAGAGCACCAGGAATATGGAGACGAAAAAGTGGATGGTGCGTGCGGACTGGCGGCCGCCCAAAACCGAGATCGCGCCTGGAAACAACGAGGCGAAGGCGGGGGACATCGCCAGGCCCGTCCAGATGACCAATGGAAAGAGAACGAAAATGACGAGCAGATAGGTCAAGCGCTGCAACACGTTGTACGACCATGCTTCTTCCTCACTCGGCTGCCGGAAGCGCAAATGCCGGGCGATGTCGATCGCGAGCCTCTTGGGGGAGAGGTCAGACGGCGAGGGAAGCAGATTCCGCCGGAAATGCCCCTGGAAGAATCCGAAAGCTGCATAAAGCAAGCCGGTCAATACTGCCACCCAGGCAGCTTCGAAATGAAGATAGCGGCTCCAGCCGTTCTGGTCGGGAAGCACATAACCGTAGCCGGTCGGGACGGTGTCCCGGGAGGATGGGATCGGCAGTTTGAATAAGGCGGGAGTGTTGACGTTGCCCGTCTCGCCCCAATAAAAGCGCGGGTGAGAGATGAGGATTTCCACTCCCGTGACGAGCAAGGCCAGGAACGACAAGGTAATCAGCCAATGCGTCACGCGAACGAGGGCAGGATGCCGCGGACGTAATGCTTCGGTCGTCTGTGTAATAGTGCCCATGGCGCGCCTTTAGTGCACCGAAAGCTGACATGAAATGATATTGCTGGGCCCTCCGGCCGTGTCGCCGGTGATAGCGAAACCTAGCCGGAACTCCCCTGACGAGCCTCCGACCGTACAAATATGATACAACTGGCTGAATTTGAAAACAATTGCCCATTGCATTTGGTGCAGGCGTACGTCAAAGTCCCGCAACTGTAAGATAACAGGATCATGGAGATCGCGGCGAATTATGGAGTGCGGCAGCAAGCTGCCCGCCCCTGGAGTTTCTACATTTGCGACGACCGCAAATGTGGTAAAGGGAGACCGAGTTTAGGTAGTGGTGTCATTTGCTGTGGCACGGCCATCTTGGCCGTGACCGTTCACGGGCGGGACGCCCGTGCCACTTTCCAATGGCACCACTAGCCGAGTTTAGTATGAGTACCCAGCCCTCGCCCCCTTGGGGGAGAGGGTGGCGGGCATCCGGCGTTGTCATCAGCCGGGGACCGCCGGGTGAGGGGGTTAAGGCTGTGAATACTCCGCATGCCTATCATCATGCCACGCACTCTCGTGCCCACGGCAGGTCGATGGAGAGAACACCGAGCTTCGTCCTACGACAACAAAAAGGGCAGCAATTTCCCGGCACACTGGTTCTTCGGGGGCGCAGTCGTTCGTTCAAGAAGTGGGGAGTCGGGTGGTTGCTACGGGAGGCTCTGGGTTGAGCACGCTCGGCATGGGACCCCCTCACCCGTCCCGCCCCCGCTGGTGAAAGCGCGGGTTGCGGTCCACCCTCTACCCCAAGGGGGCGAGGGCTGGGATGTTTTCCTTGGGGGTGTTTTGAAATGTAGAAACTCCAGGAAAAGGCGGAGCCTTTTCGCAAAGCAAGGGGCAGAGCCCCAATTAATACCACGATTGCTCGCTAAATTGGACAGTAGCGAATTCGAGTTGACGGTCACAGCAAACTCGCCATGAAAAATAAAGTGGTCCTTTTTCATCCGCCGTACGACGGTCCGCCCCTGGGGCCGCCGCTCAGCCTGCTGAGCCTGGCGTCTCCGCTACTCGCAGCGGGATTCCAGGTTTCGATTGTGGACGGGTCCATTGAACCTGAATACAAAAGTCGGCTGGCCAGGGAACTTCCGGGCGCTCTTTGCCTGGGCATTTCTCTGCTGACGGGACGGATGATCCGTTCCGCTGTGGATGTTTCGCGCTTCGTCCGCGGCATACACCCCGAGCTCCCGATTATATTCGGCGGTTGGCACCCCAGTTTGCTTCCGGCGCAAACGCTGCGCGAGGATTTTGTGGATGCGGTAGTTCGAGGGCAGGGAGAAGTGACCCTGCGAGAGGCCGCCGAGCGGCTGGCCACCGGGTCGTCTTTTGAATCGGTGCGAGGAATCTCCTTTAAGCATGGCGGCGAGGCCGTTCAAAATGTGGAACGGCCGGTTGAGAGCGTGGAGCGCTTGCCCACCCCGGCGTTCGCAATGGCGAACCTGGATGCCTACGAGAAAGTGACGGGGGTTCGGAAGCTCCCGTACGCTTCCAGTGTCGGATGCCCTTACGCTTGCCATTACTGCACGGACCAGGTGTTCTACAACCGGCGGTTCAACGCTTATAGCGCCGGCCGCGTGGTTTCTGAAGTTACCGAACTCGTGGCGCGTTATCGCTTGAGCGAAGTACCCTTTCTCGACTCCAACTTCCCGGTCAACGTCAAGCGCGCCGTGGAAATTGCCAAGGGCTTTGTGGACTCCAAGCTGCGGTTCGGTTGGACCTTCCAGGCTTCCACCGACCTTCTGTGCCGCATGACCGACGCGGAAGTCTGCATGTTGGGCGAAGCTGGGGTCTCGCACATGGGATTCGGCACGGAATCGGCCTCGCAGGAAGTTCTGGCGCTGATGAACAAAAAGCATCAGCGCGTCGACGAGATGTACGAGACCGCGCGGAAGTCAGAGCAGGCGGGCATTCGTGTGACCTTCAATTTGATCCTGGGTTATCCCGGCGAGACCGAAGCTGACCGCCTTGAGACTTTTCGTATCATGAGCGACATTGCCTACAAGCATTCGAACGTCAGTTTCTCTCCCAACATTTTCACGCCGTACCCGGGGATTCCCATTTGGCCCGAACTGCGAAAAATGGGCGTGCGCGAGCCGCAATCCCTGGAAGAGTGGGCCAACGTTGACCTGGGGAGCAACCACTTGCCCTGGCTGCAGGGCCGGGAGTTGGACCGCCTCAAGCGAATGCTCGAGTTTTTCCTGCTCCACAATCAGATCCGAAAAGTCGCCGTAGGTGCTCCCTGGATTCGCCGCGGCTTGCGCCGGGCTTTGGGCGTGCCTCTGCGATGGCGACTGCGCAGGAATGAGTTCTCGATGCCGTGGGAATTATGGCTTGCGCGCGCAACCGAGCGGCTGGTGACGCGCCGTTCCCTGCTGACGGGGCAAACGTTGCGGCATGGCATGCAGGAAGTTTGCTGAGAGGAGGAAGGCATCTTGGTTGACGTCCTGTTGACTCACTCCTACCACCTCTATTCCGACCGCAAGCAGCTTCGCAAGATGCAGCCTTACCCGCCGCTGGGGACGCTCTATGCCGCGGCACTCCTGCGGCGAAGCGGATGCTCCGTTGCACTGTTCGACAGCATGTTGGAGAACCCCGAGCAGGGGTTCCCCGAGGCGTTGGCGCGTCATCGTCCCAAGGTGGTTGCAATTTACGAAGACAATTTCAATTTCCTCACCAAAATGTGTTTGACGCGAATGCGCCAGATGGCATTCGGAATGATCGATGCAGCCAAAGCCTACGGTGCGAAGGTGGTGGTCAATGGGTCCGACGCTTCCGATCACTGCCGGAAATATCTGGATTGCGGCGCCGATTACATTCTCTTGGGTGAGGCGGAAGAGACGCTGCTGGAACTGGCCGAATCCCTCGTGCACCGTTCAGACGGAAACTTGCCGTATATCCGCGGTTTGGCCTGCCGGGCGCCGCGCGGCGGGCCTCCGATGCGAACTCCTCTCCGTCCGCTCATGCGCAATTTGGATCTGCTGCCGCTTCCGGCACGCGATCTGATTGACATCGAACGTTACCGTAGCGCCTGGAAAACAGCGCACGGTTTCTTCTCTCTTAACCTTGTCGCCAGCCGTGGATGTCCGTACCGATGCAACTGGTGCGCAAAACCGATCTATGGCGACTCTTTCCACTCGCGTTCGGCGGAATCCGTGGCGCTGGAAATGCGTGAGCTGCGAGAAGAGTTTGGCGTTGACCACCTCTGGTTCGCCGATGACCTGTTCGGGATCAACAACCGCTGGGTGCAAGAGTTGGCGGACCACGTCGAGCGGAACCGCGCGGCGGTACCCTTCAAAATGCAGTCGCGCGCGGACCTGATGCAAAAGAATTCCGTCGCGGCTCTGGCGCGAGCGGGCTGCGTGGAAGTCTGGATGGGTGTCGAGTCCGGCTCGCAGAAGATACTGGATGCGATGCAAAAAGGAATACGCGTTGAACAGGTCGCACAGGCCCGCGAGCATTTGCGCGCGAGCGGCATCCGCGCCTGCTTTTTTCTTCAGTTCGGTTATCCGGGGGAAACGTGGCGCGACATCGAAAAGACGATTCAGATGGTTCGCGAGACGCGGCCGGACGACCTGGGCATTTCCGTTTCCTATCCCCTTCCCGGAACCAAATTCTATGAGCGGGTTCGGGAACAGTTAGGTGAAAAGACGAACTGGGTTGACAGCGAAGACCTGTCGATGATGTTTAAGGGTGCTTACACCAGCGAGTTCTATCGCGCGCTCCACGACGCCTTGCACGCGGAGGTGGAGTCATGGAGTGCGCCTGGAGCGTGGAAATTTGCCCTCCACGAGCCTGCCGAACCAGGTGTCGCGGCGGACCCACAGGAACTTGCGGAACGCTGGATGCGGGTCGAACAATTGGAACAAACGTGCCGAAACTCAGACGCCACATTGCTTCCTGTGCTGGCGTGGTCATCGGGGGCGGGGGGATAGCTGCCCTCGGCGGGCCTTTCCGAAGGGGAGGACTGGAGTTTCTACATTTGCGACGACCGCAAATGTTGTAAAGGGAGATCAAGTTTAGTATGAGTTCTCAGCCCTCGCCCCCTTGGGGGAGAGGGTGGCGGGCATCCGGCGTTGTCATCAGCCGGGGACCGCCGGGTGAGGGAGTCCGAGCTGTGAATACTCTACATGCCTGTCATCATGCCACGCACCCTCGCGCCCACGGCAGGTCGATGGAGAGAACACCGAGCTTCGTGCTACGACAACAAAAAGGGCGGCAGCTTTCCGGCGCCCTGGTTCTTCGGGGGCGCAGTCGTTCGTTCAAGCAGTGGGGAGTCGGGTGGTTGCTACGGGAGGCTTTGGGTTGAGCACGCTCGGTATGGGACCCCCTCACCCGTCCCGCCCCCGCTGGTGAAAGCGCGGGTTGCGGTCCACCCTCTCCCCCAAGGGGGCGAGGGCTGGGATTTTTGCCTTG